>JAUILT010000098.1 GCA_030432925.1 Bdellovibrionia bacterium
GGTAGAGATCTCTTTCAAGTATTTAGCAATAGATCTGGAAAATACAGAGTACTTAAAGCTAGAGGTTTGTCGCTCCACTCCTGCAAATTGCGGCGTGGGAGAGCAGGTCACTGCTGATGGGCTCAATACCAACCATTGGGAAACCCTTTTTGAAAGTGATAATTCTCTCCATAATGGTTTTAACGGAAAAGATCATACTACAGACGACTGGGTCGCCGAAAAAATCATTCTTGATATTGACCCCAAGGATTTACGAACCTTTATATTTAGGTTTAATGCTCGAATGGACAATGGCTTTAGCAATGATAACTTCAACAACCCCATGATTGATGGGGTGGGGCTAGACGAGGTCACTGCTATTGCATATCGCCACCCCAACGACCCCGACAGAGGTGACAATGAGGAAGTGCCTGATGATCCAGACTTTGGAGTTAACCCCTTTGCCCCCGAAGGGCTCCCCTTTGATCCAGACGACCCAAGGCTCTTTGATTAAAAAAGCTTTGGTCCCGTCTCCCCTAAGTCGCATCATTGAGAGCCTACTCTAAAGCTCACTTGAAGATAGGCTCCATCTTGTGCTGATGTTTTTATCAGGGATAACTTGAGGGGCTGCAAAAGATGCGTCATGATCAAAGGTGTTTCTTTAATTTTTTCTCATAATTCTTTAAAAAAATAGATTTCAACTCTTTCTCAGAAAGACTGTAAAGCTTGATAAGGTCTTTTAATTTTTCCAAGGGAGGTTCAGAAACTCCCCTTTCCCAGTTTGAAATGAATTGAGGAGAACTATAGCCTAGCCTCTTTGCCACCTCCTTTTGAAGAAGCCCCTGGCGAGTTCTCGCTTTTCTCAGGTAGACTCTTAAAGCTTTCATAGCTCCCCCTTTCTTCCTTGCTCATTATGCTCTCATTATTTTTGAACTATTTATCTATTTTTTCGATAAACTTCACATTGATTTCTCCATCTAGATAGACCTCAAACCCAGCCTTCTGATTTTGATCAGCCGCTTTTATTTTTGGAAAATCATATGACTTTGAATTTCCAAAAACAATTTGATCCAACGACAAACCAAACCTTTCAGCAAGCTTGATCACTGTCTTTAAACCTCGAGGAATCGCATTTGCCGACACGATATTGTCGAGAGAGTTTCTATTGGCCCCTACTTCATCTGCCAAACGAGTGATCGTTAATCCCGGCTCATCTTTAATAAGCTGCTCAATCACCTCTCCTAACCGAATATTTTCTATTGTTCCCATAAATAACTGTATCTAACTAAAGGTTGTTTGAATCCACGACTTTCAAGTTCTGTTGAAAGTTTTCAGTTTTGAGGCAAAAAAGTTTCAGTTATGTTAGGGCCTCATTTACAAATGCGCGTCCTCATCTCACAATAAAAATTACAATATATTTTAATTAATATCAAATATATACGTATAGAATTAAAGTTTTCTTAAAGCTAACCTGGCACTATGAGTCGCCCAACAAAAACGGAATTACCAAGTGAGCTTGCCAAGGTTTTGAAAGTTTTGAGTAAAAACATTAAGTTTCTTAGAAAACAAGAAGACTTAAGCCAAGGAGACCTTGCAAGTGCCGCAGGCATTTCTGTAACTACGCTCAATGAAATTGAGTCAAAGGCTCACAGAGATATCCGAGTTTCGACCCTTGTTTCAATTGCAGAATCTTTGGACACCAATATTATTGACTTATTTTTAAGTCCCGATGCGCCCCATTCACCTTCTGATATGGAGCAACTTTTGCAGGTCAGCCGTACGATTAATAGAATCGTACAAAAAAGAAGTAAAAAATAATTAAATCCAACACCCATGCTGAGTACCCATCTTCTTTGAGTGTTCCGGATCAGTATATAAGCAAATCAGAGGCTATTTTGAGGCAAAAAAGGCTTTATTCATGATAAGAAACCTATGCCAAAAAGAGCGCCCTCGAGAAAGGTGTTTAGAGTTTGGTCCCGAATGCCTCAGCTTACGTGAGTGTTTTGCTGTACTATTTGGGTCGGGTCCCAAGGGGGACGGGTGCATGGGGTTGGCGCGTCGCCTTTTGTTAGAGGGTGACTCTTATGACAGTTTAGAGGACGATTTTTTTCGTCGTGTTGAAAGCTATAGTGACGCCTCTATTCAAGGAATTAAGGGCCTTGGTCCATCAAGCAGGGCAAGGTTTCTTGTCACCATAGAGATTGCACGCAGGTACGCTAGGTTTAAACAAAAAAATAGCCACACAGCCTCTCTTAATAAAGATCTCCTCGACCTTCCTAAAGATGTTCAAGATAAAGTTTCTGATACTTTTCGGTATGCCTCCATTGAAAGAGTTGGGTTTGTTCCTTGTTTTTCAGATAACTCCATTGGCCGACTCCAAATTGTCCAAAGTGGCGATGAAAATGGAGTGAATTTTCATCGACAACATTTTTTAAGACTTCTACTTTTTTCAAAAGCTGAAGGTTTTTGGATGTTTCATAACCACGCAAATCACTGCGAGTCCATTTCTGAATCAGATCACACTTGCACTCGAGAGATCAAAACACTGGCAAAAATCATAGGGGTTCAGTTTTACGGTCATTGGTTAGTCGCAGGACATCGTTTTATTCCAGTGGTGAGGTGACTGCCCAGTGAGGTTTCAAAAATAATCGACAGTCATTTCTGTTAGCTCTTCTTCTGCCAAGTTAGAGCATGGGGAGACTGGCGCAAGAAACCCCTTCCTCAACCTTTAACTAAAAGCACTGGCAGCAGGGGCATTCAAATGAATGAGGTTCTAACTTTATATGTTTCGTCGGTCGGTCCAATTTTGAAATTTGGACCACTACTTGCAATTTATACCGATCTGATTTGAATATGGGGGTGAGAAAATGGCTCATCAAACATTTGAAAAATACTCTAATGGCAAACATATAAAGAAGCATTAAAAGCTGTAACCAAATTGAAGTTTAAAAATAGCTAACGTGGGTATTTTTTCAATAATATCCATTGCATCTCTAATATCATTTTTATCTTCTTGTGAAGTAGTCGTCTCCAAAAAAGGGGCTTCTGACTCAAGAGTAACCAATGGAATGTTAATGGTGAACCAGTCTACCGCAAAAAGAAATCGCTTTAAGTGCCAGCGATTTCCAAAGCCCCAAGAAATTCCCATAGTCTCAATAGAGACCACATCAAAATTTGGAATATACCCACTGGAAATACGATTTAAAATGGCATCCCCGATTCCCAATTTAAAAGAATTGTAATAGATACCATACATAAAATTAAAACTATTTCGTTTTGAAAATGAACGATAAAATAAAGTAAGCCGCAAATCTGAGAACTCTCCCAGCTCTGAAATCCCGATAGGAGCATAGGTTCCTTTTAAGTATTCAAACTCCCACGCTGAAGATGCTGATTTATTATAGGTGTAGGTGCCTCCCCACTTGCCCGGAATCCAGGTGTCTAATAACGAAAAGGTTCCAAGTAAATTGTGCGAATAGGCTTCCCTATAGGCCTTTGTACTATCAAGCTCTGAAACAGCTTCCGTAACCGACTCTTTGCCTTTTTCCAAAACTCTATTGCTTGTTTTTTTAACTTCTTCCCAAGTAGATGTAGATTTTGAATCACTTTTTTCTACCTCATTTTGTGTATCAACCCTGATACTCTCCCCCTCACTACCTTGCGCATATGAAGAAAAAGAAAAGTCGCCACCCCCAAAGGTCAGTATTATAATTGTACATACAAACACTTTCATACCACATACCCCTAAAGTTCTTATTTGCAGGTTACAATAGTAACATCTTCAAAAAATCAGACATACTATACATTGCTGGCAGTGATAAGCTCCGCCATCAATAATTGGGGGCTTTCTACCATTTTTTATTTTGTGATTTGGATTTCTTCAATGATTTCAACATTTCCTGTTTCCGCTCCTCGTGCTACACACTCCGGGGCAGCAAACAGAAAATGGGTAGGGACCAACCTATAGTGGTTGAACCACTCACTATTGAGCGAGTGGCGAAAACCAAGGAAATAGTGGCTCTTAGAGTTTTGCTGACACCGACACTCAAGCCAATTGATTCAGGCCTCTATAGGGTGGATATGTGCCCCAAACCTCTACAGAAATGCCACGAAACCCAAAAAAATGGGGCACACTATTTACACACTATTTGAATAGTGTATAATGGAGGCAGGTATATGGCTCAGTTTCGATTCGTAGAATGGCTTTTAAATTGGCTCCAAGAGACTCAAGGCTTCCACTTTGAATGGGATTCTGGAAATAGCACCAAGAATAAGACGAAGCATGAGATTGAAACTTTTGAAATTGAAGAGGTTTTTCTCTCAAGCTTAGCCATACCTTTGGGGGTTCAAACCTCCCCTGAAGTGAATGAGGAAAGGCTTGGGATTATAGGCCCTAACCTTGAAGGAAGACTTCTGCATGTTGTCTTCACATTAAGAGATGGAAGAGTGCGGCCCATTAGTGCAAGGCCTGCAAAGAAAAAGGAGAGAGTTCAATATGGCGAAATCTTACGTAAAATCTCAGAAAGAGTATGATGAGCCTTCTGAGTTTGATGAAAAAAAGATCCTCGAAGCTCTGAAAAAAAGCTCCAAGGGAAATAAAAAGCCCACAAGTGTGGCTCTTGATGAGCAAACCATTGAGGACCTTAAAAAGCTCGCCACGAAAATGGAGATCCCCTATCAGGTTCTCATGCGCATGTTTATTCTGGATGGACTTCGCAAAATGACAAAAAAGGCCGTCTAGCCTTTGAAGTCAACCCGAGCTTCAACTTCAGCTTTGAGTCTTTTCTGGCGTTCCATCTCTTCGGGTTTATTAATGGCTTCATGAATTGGCAAGGCCCACTTCAAATCATCGGGAACATCTGCATACTTAGGATCGTCATAATCACATCCCTTTTCATATTGGGGGTCACACTTCCAATGCTGACTATGCTTTTTCTTTGGATCGATGATGTTAGCCATCGATCTTTTCCCACTCTTTGAGTAAGCCCAATTTAGAGGCCCATTCGCGAAGATAGGTTTCATCAACCTGAGTACCCATAATAATTTCACGAATATCTGTGAGATGTTTTTCTGACTGTCCTTCACGGTAATAGTCGAGCTTTTTTAAAATAATATCCTCAGGTGAGGCTATGAATATTTCGATGCCAGGAGCAACTTCAACTTTCTTTTTCCGCTGAAACTCTGAAGCATAAAAACTTGTTTCCTTGTCCAGAACAATATCTACTTTAATCCCAGATTCTTGATGAATAAGGTTGAAGCTCCCTTTTCGGCTGACTTCGTCCTTTAACACCTCATCCGGAGGACAGTAGTACTGATCTAAAGGAAAAAGTTTTTCAAATAGTACGACCTGCTTAGCCTTAATACGCACAACCAAATCTATATCTTGAGTGAAACGTGGCCGACCATAGTACATAGCGGCCATTGAGCCTACTAGAAAGTATTCAATGCCTTTGCTTCCAAAACGATCTGTCACATCTTTAAGGACATCGAGCATTCCAACCACTAACGGCTCTCCTCATTGAGGTTTCGAAAGTAATCTGCAGTCATTTTTGTTAATTCTTTTTCTGTCAGGTTAGGGTGTAGATGTGAAAAACGAGTTTTCTTGATAAGAAAAGCGTCCTTAAACATTTGATCAGCCATTTCTAAACGGGTCGGCTTTGACTTCTTCTGGCTTTGGTTTTTAAAAGACTTCTCCATAATGTTTTGTATACCCCTCAACTAAAACTTCTACCACTCTACCAATTTTCGGGGGCTTTCTACCATTTCTTATTTTGTGATTTTGATTTCTTTAATAATTTTGATAAGATACGCCATGAAATCCGTTAAGGATGGCACTTGGCGTCATATCTATTATACAAATTTGTTCTATTTTTCTTTTTATCCTGGGCCTTAGAGGACATTGAGAGTCTTTCATTGACGTGCAGCACAATATATGGTATAATAAACCATATATGCGTAGGCAAGGTTCTTGTCGGGTATGACAATCATTATCCAAAAGGGCATCACCGACACATAGGAGACCGAGAGGAAGATTATAACTTCACAACCCTAAAAAATTTAAGAAATGATTTTAAATCAGACCTTGAAGTTCAAATGGCAAAGAGAGGCTTAGAATGAAAGTTCAAAAAATAAAGGTTCAAATCAAATCACTGGATGAGGCACTTGATGACTTCATGAGTGTTGCCAAGCGCATTAAATCTGGGGAAAAGGTAAAACCACAAAAAGGCACTTATGTTGCCGATGTTGAAACCGCTCGATCTCTTTTTACTGAAGGTCGAATGAAAATTATCCAAACATTAAAGTCAAAAAATCCTGCATCTATTTATGCCTTAGCCAAGCTCTTAAAAAGAGATTTTAAAAATGTTTACGATGATGTGAATTTTCTCAACCAACTTGGAATTATTGGCATTGAAGAAAGTTCAACTGGCAGAAAACAAAAAAAGCCTGTGCTTCTTTGCGATAAAATTCTTTTTGAGATGGCTTCTTAAAGATAACCTTGCCCCCAAACAACGCCTTTTAAAGTGTGCTCCCGACAGTGTTGCCAAGTTTTGGAAAAATATTGCTAAGGAGTGTGGGTTTAAATATCTGAGCCCTCATCAATGGAAACACTCCTACGCAATCATTGGAGCCCTCCACTTTCACGACTGGTATAGAGGCAATATCTATAACCTTCAAGTTTGCTGCCAGCACGAAGACATCAGAATGACCATGAAATATGTGAATCAAAAATCTGATGAATTTTTGAAGGGGTTCGAGTAGAAATCTCGTCTTATAAAATTAGTTAAATGAACAATTGCTGTTCTCTAATAGATTCAATTTTAATATTGAACCCAGTAATACCTTTTTCTCTGGGAGTGATTTCGTATTAATAATTCATATGGGTATATAATAAAAGTAAATTTAGGGTATCTTTTCACCATGTAAAAACTGGGAGTAAAAATTCAGTCCCTCAAGAGGCTCAGTTAGAAAAAATAAATGGAACCATAGGTAATCGCCAATTTTTAAAAGCCTAGAGAAAATTGCTTTTTTCGCATAACACCCCAGACTATGATCTATTCCCAAATACGGGTCAATCGTTGTGCAAGATGAAGGAAGATCCTCATATAGTGGCAAAGGCGAAGAGTCAAAGCTTTGCTTTCTGGCTTGGTACAGCTAGCTTGTGAATTTGTATATAAAAAATTAAATCTGGCGATCGCTCCCGATTGAAAGATATCCCCTTCTATTAAAAATTGATTATCAAAGTTGGTGGAAATAGTGTTCATTGATTCGGGTTTGAATTTTGTTGAAATACCATGCGTTTTCAATGATTTTGAGTTTTCACTTAAAAGCCTGTTTTTCATTTCGGTAACTAGCTGTTCGTCTCCCTGAAAAGAAGAAAGACCTTTATCAAATAGAGGGGCTTGACTACTTGCTTGATAAATCTTGAGAGATACGAATGGAGCGAAAGAGGATGGACCAAAATGAGACTTTATTATAGCTATTTTGCTGCCGTCATTATTTGCTCCGACCATCTCAACTCGTTGGAATGTATCTGCGAATATGTATTCAGAGATTAGAAAAATAAATACAAAAACAAATGATACTTTCATAGGAAAAGACTCTTTCTAAAGTAATTATTTTCTTACAATCTCTATCTCATCTTCGTGACATGAAAACATATTTTTATTTATCTTTAACCAGTCAAAGCCTTCCTGGCTTGTGATGAAACTTATGGAACCTGAAACCCAAGAAAAACGCTCAAATCGAATTTGAGTACCTTGTGGCTTGTCATTAATAATGCTTTTTAATGCTGCTGCTAAAGCATTCGTATACTGACCACTTGCTGCTATTATTCCTTCCTCTTTGGACAGGCCCAAATCTACAAAACTTCGCCCTTTAAAGAAATCACCATCTTGCTCTAAATAACAAATTACTCCGATTTTCTCATCGGCGTTTGAGAGGAATGGCACTAAAATTAAAATTGAAAAGATTAAGTACTTAATCATATTTAACTTCTTTAAAAACCTTTTAATAGAAAAGTTGTTTTAGCATCTAGTTCCATGTCCGGGAACCCCTGAACAAGAAACGCCTTTTCCGGAATTAGAAAGCACAACGATATGACCTCCACGAATTACAACGGATGTTTTTCCTGGCCAATCCTCAGTTTTAACGGTTACAGGTTTCGCATTCTTTTGATTGTGAAAACTATATAACTGGTTATTTCTAAAATAAACCTTATACCTTGGCTCACTTTTGAAGGCTTTTCCTTGAATATCAATTTCCATTGAGTCGATAGGGTAAACAGAGTCAAAAATTGTGCCCGGAGGATTGAGGTAGTTCGCTATGGTCCAGCGATGCCAGACGTGAGTGAAAAAAGATTTATCAGCCATATTTAATTTAAGAGCATTTGTGGATCGAACTGTAAACATAATTTTTTCATATTCAATATTTGAGATTTCAATGAAGTTCTTTGTAGGGCTTTTTCGATTCCAATTTTTTATAAGAAAAACTCCTTCTCCGATTTCTTGACCTTGTACTGTGCTATTTGGATCAAGTTGGGTTTTTTCTTCTAAAGAAGAAAGGTTCGGCAGTAGAGATTCTGCTTCAATGAAAGCTGTAGAAAAATCTTTAAATACCAGGTTCAAAGGAGAATATGTAAATGTGGCTACCAAGTGTTGGGTGTCACCATAAATTTGATAGAATCCATCTTTGTTTTTCAAAACTTTAGTGTCTGGGCTAGCATTTTTAAAGGACCAATACTTGAGAGGAAAGTTCATCAGTGACTGTTCGATCACATTACCATCGAGATCTAGTTTAACTTTTCCGCAAAATTCGATCGAGGTTTTTGGGTCGATATAGCATTTCTCAGTTGCTATATTGACCTCAAGAGAGCCATTCTTATAAGTTTTAATTTCAGATTCCATTTCAATTGATACAAGCTGACCATTTAAGCTCATATAAATAGGCCTCCAATAGCCATTTTGCTTCAATTTGGATATTGACGAAAGCTCCTCGTGGTCATTAAGAAACTGAATAGAATAGATATTCTCTGTATAAGGCGTCCCAGAACCGTAATCATCGGAGAAGTTATCTATTAATGGGTTGTTTAATCCAAAATATTCACGCCATTGTTGATAGGCTTTTATTTCTGAGAGGTTCCCATCATCCTGGGTGAAGATTAATTTATGTTCGTACAATCCAATGAGGCGTTCACTTTTTACGCCAACAATGGATTTGAGTTCAAAAAACAAAAAGTCGGATAATTGGACCAGTTCAGAAAACTCTTTATCCGTCATGTTTTTGGCATCGGTTGAAACCATCTTGCTATGGAAATATCGGGTTTTTCTAGAGTCATCATGACTTCGCTCTAGTGCCTCGGTGTAAAAGGCTTCATGTAGCATCATTCCTGCTTTTTGCTTGTCGGTCATATTTGGCCATAGTCTATTGTTGACCAAAAATCTCTTGTCTTCAGGGAAGGTGGGTTTTTGCTGGACAACTAATTGTTCAATCCCGCATCCATCTGGCATTGCTATATGGCCAGAATCTGGAATGTCTACTAAATTTGGAACCAGCTTCATATTTTCAGAGAATTCCCTAATAAGTTTTTCATATTTTTCAGCACGAATGGGTGAAAAGTGTTTAAGTGTATTTAGCGCTTCGATGGCAATGTTTTCAGGGCTGTTTGAATCTGGGAGTTCAACATATATTTCCCTTAAAACTCTAGCTTCAAAATAGTCAAATATCTCAACAGATTTAATACTATTGTTTTGATCTCGGCAGACTACTGCATCTCCACCATTTCCAACGACTTTAGCGCTAGCAAAAGCACCTTGCTGGAGAGCCACTAATAGGAAAATTGTTAGTGCATTTAAGATTTTCATATTCGTCATCCTTTTTTAATTAGGGGAAATAGTTGGGAGCTAAAGCAATACACAGTTTCTCGGGTTTTTTGGTTTTCATCAGCAAGAGCCACTATCTTAGCGACGGCTTCATCTAATATTTTTTGGGCTTTCTGTACTCGATCTTCGGAAATAGAAAATACAACAGATTTCGCAGTCCTTTTGTCTATAGGTTCATTTTCTATTTTTTCAATCGCGAGGTTCAGAACACTTTTGTGAAAGCGACGAATAGACTCACTAGGGACTCCATCAGAAGAGCTAAAAAGAGGAGAGGCATCTTTCCACGATCCATCGGAGTCTTTTTCCAACAAATTCGTTTGGAAGAGTCTATCTACTGCTGTTTTAACTATTTTTTCGTCAACGTCTAATGTTTTGGCGATCCATTTACTCTTAGATTGAAAATCTGGAAGATTTGTAAGCTCTAAAATTGCTAGATCAACCCATGAGGTTAGAGAGCGCTGAGCTGACTGATTCATAGTTTTAAGATGATTTTGTTGCGATTTTTCTTTGAGGCGAAATTTTGCATCTTCTTTTGCTAGTGAACTTTTGGCGTGCTCTACAGTGACAAGATCGCAAAAGTAATTTTTTTGCCATTCCGGAAGATTCAACAGTTTTGCTATTTCAATAGACCGCTTTGGGGAAATTCCTTTTTTCCCGTTAAGGACTTCAGACAAAGTCGATGCCGGTATTTTGAGGTCTCTAGCAAAAGCCCTCATAGACAATGTATGAAAGCAGGCATCGCCTGACTTAACCAAATTTTGGACCTCGAAGGTCAACCTACAAAAGTAGGATTTTATTGGTTAAGCCAGGTCCTGAAGCGGC
>JAUILT010000099.1 GCA_030432925.1 Bdellovibrionia bacterium
TGGGTCCCAGTGGGGACTAAAGTAGCTATGAGCATTGACAATCAGTGTCTGCAATCAGGACGAGCCGATAAAAGATTGAAGCAGCTTCTCACTGATTCGGAAGTTTCAAATAAAATAGATTCCAACATGTCACACTTGTATATCTCTTTTCATATAGACCAAGAGTGGGATATTCAGAGCTTGAAGTCTCTGGTGGAAAAATCTGAGTGCATTTTAACTTTTGAAGAGGGCAAACAATTAGCTCTCGCACAGTTTCCTTTAGAGCCGTTGACTTCACGGCAGCCCTTTTGGAATCAGCTGTCTTACCCAAGTGTCTATGATGAGTTATTTCAAGGCATCACGACATCTGTCACTGTGGCTGTAATTGATAGTGGCATAGATCTTGATCACGAGGATTTAAGTTCGGTGATATGGACAAATACAAATGAAGTTGCGGGAAATGGTGTAGACGATGATGAAAATGGCTATGTGGATGATATTCATGGATATCACTTTGTAAACAACGATGGCGATCCAGACCCAGTGGATCAGCTTTCTGCCTATAATATTCATGGGACAGCTGTTGCGGGTTTAATAGGAGCTGCAGAAAATGGTGTGGGTGTTATGGGTGTGATGCCCAGCCATATAGAGATCATGTCACTCAATGTATTTGGTGAAAATGCCTCGGCACAGGTAGAAGACGTTGCTGAAGCCATTGAATATGCTGTTGCTAATGGTGCTCGGGTAATTAACTTGTCTTTGGCAGGTCGATCTCACTCTAGCTTGATTCAAACCGCCTTAATTCATGCTGTTGCAAAAGGGGTTGTTGTGGTTGTTGCTGCTGGTAATGATGGTGTTGAAATTACTTCGTCTAACTTTTATGCTCCTGCGGGCTATGCAAAAGATATTGATGGGGTGGTTGCTGTAGGAGCCACCGTTGCTGACTCAGGCTCTCTTGCGCCCTACTCCAATTACAATCCGATTTATGTGGAAATGGCCGCACCAGGCTCTTATACTCTGAGCTCTAACCCTACGGGGCTTTATACACTGAGTGTGGATAATGCCTATTCCCACTATGATGGCACGTCTTTTTCAGCTCCTCTGGTGGCTGGGGCAGCAGCTTTGGTCGTGGCTTGGTTGCAGTCCCAAGAGACTTCCTTCACGGCTGGGGATGTGGAGAATTACTTAAAAAGAGCTACAAGTCAGCATCACCGACTGACGGGACTGGTTCAGCAGTGTCGGGTACTGGACTTTAAGAGGCTTCATGAAGCTCTTTTAGAGCCTTGAAAGACTCAATATTTTCGATGAAATTACCGATACTTGTGTATATGGTCCAGCAAAAAATACAGCTTGTTTACTCTGTAAGGTTTTTTATTCGTGCAATGATGGCGGGACTTGGGCGTTTGCGTTGGCAAGATTGGCTCGTCATGCTGGTGTTTTCTTCTTTAGTGGCTTCTTTTTCAAGCTATATTTATTTGGAGCATATTGAGACCGAAAATCAGATTGAGCAACAGCGGCTGGAACTCAACGCCAAAAATATTTATCAACTCCTAGAGCTAGCTATGGAGCGGCGTCTTTTAGCCATGGACCGAATGGCTGCAAGGTTTAATGGGAAGAGCCCTGTTGAGTATAGAAAGTGGAAAAAAGATGCAGCTAATTACTTTAATCAAATGTCAGGTTTTTCTGCTATTCAATGGGTAGATAAAAATAACAATTTACAGTGGGTGTATCCAGAAGCTAAAAGTAGTTTTTTATATGGGAAAAAGTTAAATCAAGGGACATCATTAAAGAAAATATTGAATGCGGCTGTAAAGCAAAAAAAAGGAAAGCTAACTTTAGTCAGAGGGCTGTTACAGGGGGATGGAGAATTCTTCTCTTTTCACCCTACTTTTGATGCAAATGATCGTCACTCAGGTTTTTTTGTAGGTGTTTACAATGTTGAAGATTACTTCCAGTCAATGATGGTTAGTGATGATTTTTCTGTTTACGTTGAAATGGATGGAAGAGTTCTTTATAGTAGGCTCTATGAGATTAAGGATCACTATCGGCTTCCTATGTTTCACTCAAATATTCGTGGGAGTGAGTTCCTTATAGAGGTCTATCCTAGAAGTCATTGGTCTAAAGGTGAACTTATTTGGAATGAGATCTTTAGTTCGTTTTTTATTCTTTTATTGGTAGCCAGTTGTCTATTAATTTTGACAGTGCTTTTTTTAATGAGTTCCTATCGCAACATGAAAAGATCTCTTGAAGAAAAACGAGGTTACCAAAAGGAACTATTGGAAAATTTTGAGAGAGTGGCTGCTAGTGAGCAACTGCTTTATCAGGCTCAGGAGATTTCTAAAATAGGAAATTGGAGCTTTGACGTGGTTTCTGGAAAAATCCATTGGAGTGATCAGATGTATAAGATTTTCCCAGAACAAAAAGCAAAGGGAGAGCCTAATTTCGAACGTCATAAAAGCACTATTCATCCTGAAGATAGGGGCTTATGGGAAAATACTGTGAACCGGTGTATAGAAGATGGCAGGCCTTATATTATGCATTTTAGGGCTATACACGATGATGAAAAAGAGGTTTGGGTAGAGGCCCGTGGGCAAGGCAGTTGTAATGAAAGGGGAGAGATCACAAACCTTTTTGGAACCTGTCAGGACATCACTGAAAAAAAGAAAATGGAAGAGACTGTCCAACAACAAGAGCGTATGGCGCATCATCAGGCAAGATTAGCCTCTATCGGGCAATTGGCGGCTGGCGTAGGGCATGAAATTAATAACCCATTGACAATTATTTCTGGGTATTTGGAGCTTATTGAGGCGAAAGTTTATGAAGCAACTGATGACGATGAAAAACTTCAAAAGCTTTTTGGCAAGCTAAAACTGGCTGTATTTAGAATTCGTCAGATCACTCAGGGGTTAAGAAATTTTGCTCGTCAAGAAGACGACGAACACGTGGAAATGAATTTAAAAGGTGAGATCAATAAAACACTTGCCGTTACAGAAGAAATATTCATGAAAGAGGGTGTAAAGGTTATTTTTGAGCCGTTGCCAGAGAATCTTTGTTTTTTTGGACCACCAGGTCAGATCCAACAGGTATTATTAAACTTAATGATGAATGCTCGTGATGCCATGGCTTCAGAGGATGATAAAAGAATTATTTTACGCTCTATCGTCAGTGAGTCTCAGGTTTGCATTCAGGTAGAAGACTGTGGAAAAGGGATTCCTGAAAATATTCAGGAAAAGATTTTTGAACCGTTTTTTACAACCAAAGACGTTAATCAAGGTACAGGTCTAGGGCTTTCTCTCAGCCAGAAAATCATGAAGGATCATAGGGGAGAGCTAAGGTTGGTTAAGTCTGATCATAATGGAACTATTTTTGAAATCACTCTTCCGGCAAGAAAAGGAAATATTGAAACATATGATAATGAAAAAGCAGGGTATGGAAGAAAAATAGACTTTACTTCTCCCTCCAATAACGAGGTTTCTCCAGTAAAAGCACTGATTGTGGACGATGAGCCAGATATTCTCTCAATAGTATCAACAATGCTGTCTGATCTGCCCATAAAGATCGATACAGCAGCCAATGGAAGTGAGGCATTAAAAAAACTTTCAGAAAAACAATACGATATATTATTGACGGATTTAAAGATGCCAAAAATGGATGGGGAAACATTTCTTGGACATGTCTTCCATGGAGGGCTAGATAAAGATATGAAGATCTTTGTAATGACGGGTGGAGTGGGGCAGCAGATAGAAAATAATTTTCGGTTTAGAAACCGAGTGGATGGCTACTTTCTAAAACCCTTTGAAGATAATTTTGTGAAGCCTTTTGAAGATATTTGTGTGCAAAAAGGAGTTCTCAATAACATAAAACAAGCCTCGTAAAGGCTCTTGTGCCGGGTGGTCAGTAGGTTATTCATCACTTTTACTTGTGACAAGAAACTCAGACCATTTTGATATTTGTGACTCGGTTAAACGAGTCACGCACACTGTGCCTGTGGAGGCGGGCTCAGTCTTGATAATTTCTGACTCCCGACTCAGGTCATAGAGTCTGTGCTCATCTGCCTTGGGAAAGAAGAGTTCTATCTCTGCACTTTTTCCCATGAGATAATACTGGATCATCAGTTGTTTAAGGGTGTCTAACCCCTCTCCAGTTAATGCACTGATAAACACTCGAGGATGAGCTTGGACTTTGAACTTCACCTCTGGGGTGGCCTGGTCACTTTTGTTGAATACATGAATAACTGGCTTGTCGTTCCATTTAAATTCATTGATGAGCTGGTTGACCGTGTCAATTTGTTGATTCATATAGGGACTAGAAAGATCAATCACATGTAAAAGAACATGGGCTTCGGCGCTTTCTTCAAGAGTGGCCCTAAATGCTTCGATTAAATGTGTAGGAAGTTTTCGGATAAATCCAACTGTATCTGTTATGACGGCCTCTCCCAACTCAGGAAGAAAAACTTTTCGTGTGGTAGGATCTAGCGTGGCAAACACTTGATCTTTGGCAAAAACATCAGAGTGAGTGAGGCGGTTGAGCAGCGTGCTTTTTCCTGTGTTGGTGTAGCCAATGAGAGCAAAGCCAGGAGTTTTTGCTTTGCGTCTCAGAGATCTGTGTTGAGACCGTGATTTTTTAACTTTTTCTAAACGTTCTTTAATTAGCTTTATACGCTCTCGAATACGTCGACGGTCAACTTCTAGTGCGGATTCTCCAGGGCCTCTTGTGCCAATGCCTCCCCCTTGTCGGGAGAGGGACCCTTGCCAGGCACCAATTTGTCGTGGCATCAAGTCTAGCATTTGAGCTAATTCGACTTGGAGTTTTCCTTCGTAGGTGGAGGCCCTCTGGGCAAAGATATCCAAAATCAACTGTGCTCGATCGAGCACTTTGCAGTCGAATTCTTTTTCTAGGTTCCTAGACTGGACCCCTGAAAGCTTGTGATCAATGACAATTAGAGTGGCGCCACAGTCTTTTTTCATTTGTGCTATTTCCTGAACTTTACCAGACCCTATGAGAGTGGCAGAATTATAGCTTTGAACGGCTTGCACAGCAGACCCTACAACATCACCTCCGGCAGAGTAACAAAGCTCCTCCAGTTCTGCTAAGCTCTCTTTGACCTCATCAAAGGGGTCTGACTTGAGACAAACTCCAACCACAATGGTGAGTTCTTTTTTTTTAGCTGTAGATCTTGTCTTCATACAGTTGAGTTTCTACAGCCGTCATTACAATGGAATTCACAACATCATCTACAGAGCTGGTTCGCTGCAGGACGTTTGCAGGTTTACGAATTCCCATGAGAAAAGGGCCCAAGACCTCTCCTCCTCCAAGTTGTTGTAAGAGCTTATAGGCAATATTTCCGGATTCCAGGTTGGGAAATATCAAAATGTTGGCTCCCCCCTTAAGGTCAGAAAAGGGAAAAATTCGCTCCATGATGTCTGAATTTACTGCCGTATCGGCTTGCATTTCTCCATCGACCATCAAGTTGGGGTGTTGTTCTCTGACTCGGCGAGCGGCCTCTTTCATTTTAGCGGGGCTGTTTTGACGAGCTGAGAAGTTGGAGTAGCTCAACATAGCAATGCGTGGTTGAATATTAAAGTGTTCAGCGACCTGAGAGGCGTGGATGGCAATGTTCGCCAACTGTTCTGCTGTTGGATTGATATTGACTGTGGTGTCTGCAAAAAATAAGATTTTATCTTTAATCAGTACAAAGTTCAGGCCAGAGGCTGTTTTGCGCTGACCTGTACCAATGATTTGTAATATGGGTTTGACACAATCGGCGTAATTTTGAGTGGCTCCATTCACCAGGCCATCTGCATCTCCAGCATCCACCATCATGGCTGAGAAATAATTGGGGTCAGCCATCAGTCGTTCTGCCTCTGCCCTTAGGACCCCCTTGCGCTTTCTTTTTTCATAAAAGGCATCAATGTATTGGCGGTATTTTTCAGATTGGCTGGGGTGAATAATTTCAACATCATCAAGGTTGTCCAGTTCTAAATTTTGAATTTTCTTTCGAATGACATCTTCGTATCCCAGTAGTACAGGGCGAATCACATTTTCTGTGACCACGCTGTTGATAGCTTTAAGAATTTTAGTGCTGGACCCTTCTGGAAAAAGTATTTTGGGTACAGGTTGTTTTTTCAACTCTGCTTGTGACTTCACTTTATTGATCTGGGTCCGAATAAATCCACGCATTTTTCCCTGAAGGGCTTCCAGTGACTCTTCATAAGCCTTAAAGTCCTTGATAGGTTTCAGAGCCACGCCGCTGCTCATCGCCGCCTGTGCCACGGCCGGAGCGACTTTTCTTAAGACTCGGGGGTCAAAGGGTTTGGGGATAATGTATTCTGGACCAAAATTGAAGTCCTGATCTTTGTAAGCAGCAGAAACACTGGAGGGAACGTCCTCTTGGGCCAGTTCTGCTAAGGCTTTGACCGCAGCTAGCTTCATTTCTTCGTTGATATGTGTGGCCCGGACGTCCAGCGCTCCTCTGAAGATGGAGGGGAAGCCCAGTACATTATTGACCTGATTGGGAAAATCCGTTCGACCTGTGGCCATAATGACATCTTTTCTCACGGCCTGGGCATCGCTAGGTAGGATCTCTGGATCTGGGTTAGCCATAGCAAACACGATAGGTTTTTTCGCCATGGACTTGATCATGTCTTTGGTGACGGCGCCAGCCACACTCAGGCCGCAAAATACATCAGCGCCATTCATGGCATCAGCCAGGCTTCGAGCTTTGGTATCCACGATAAAGGGCTCTTTGTACTCATTCATACCTTCTTTCCGGCCTTTATAAATCACGCCACGGGAGTCACACATCAGAAGGTTTTTTTGTTTTACGCCCAATGCAAAGAAGAGGTTGGCACAGGCAATGGCTGCGGCTCCAGCACCATTAAACACAATTTTTATTTTATCTAGCTTTTTACCAGCCACCTTACAAGCGTTGAGAAGGGCTGCGGCTGTGATAATCGCTGTTCCATGTTGGTCGTCATGGAATACTGGAATATTCATCTCTTTTTTTAGGCGCTTTTCAATGATAAAACAGTCCGGAGCCTTAATGTCTTCGAGGTTAATGCCACCGAATGTGGGTTCTAAGGTTTTGACGGCCGTGATAAATTCTTCTACAGAGTCTGTTTTTAACTCGATATCAAAAACATTGATACCGGCAAACTGTTTGAATAAAACCCCCTTTCCTTCCATCACAGGCTTTCCAGCCAAAGGTCCAATATTTCCCAGCCCTAAAACAGCACTGCCGTTGGTAACTACAGCTACCAGGTTTCCTTTTGTGGTGTAGTCATAAACCTTTAAAGGGTCTTGGGCGATCTCTTTACAGGGAGCAGCCACTCCAGGGGAGTAGGCTAGAGAGAGGGCCTGCTCTGTGTCACAGGGTTTGCTGGAGATAACTTCAATTTTTCCTGGTGTCCCTTGGGAGTGATAGTCGAGAGCCTTTTGGTGGAGATTTTTTTTCATGTTTGATGTCGCTTTCGTTAGGTGCTTCAGCGCGAGTAGTTTATCAGATAAGATACGAGTACTCCATAAAATTTAAACGGATGAGTCTTTGTATCAATTTTAAAAAAGCAATGGGTTTCTCGAGGGTTGCTGCGGGGGAGCTAAAGTCTGAATCAAGGGGATCCCGTTGACTTTTACTCTCTCTGGTTGCACCCTCGGAAAGGGCGTTAAATAACCACATTATGGGAGTGAAAAGGCAGTATGGTGAAGGCACGTGATGTAGTGATTGTAGATGGAGTGAGAACTCCATTTGCTAAAGCAGGAACCCAGTTAAGAGATATTCACCCGTCGGATTTAGGGTCCCTATCGGTCAATGAGCTATTGCAGAGAACAGAGCTCGATGTGAACGAAATTGATGAGGTTATCATTGGTAATACATTTCTCGGGTAGTAGCTTTGCGTGCAGGAATCCCCTTAAAAGTTCCTGCTCATACCGTTCACAGAAACTGTGCTTCGGCCATGGAGAGCATTTCAACGGGCTTTGATAAAATTCGTGCTGGTATGGCTGACGTTGTTGTGGCTGGTGGGACCGAAAGTATGTCACAGATGCCATTGTTGTTTCCAAAAGCATTTGTGAAAAAGTTTGAAGCCTTGGGAAAAGCGAAAACCCCAGTGGCTCAACTGCAAGGGCTTATGGGAGTTATGGGGGCCGGGTTGAATCAGGTTAAGGAGATGGCCACAACACCTCCTATGAAAAAGACGCCCTATAAGCCAGTCATTTCCATTATGGAGGGGCTGACAGATCCTTTTCGTGGTATTAACATGGGGCAAACGGCAGAGATTCTGGCCAAAGAATTTCATATCTCTCGCGAGGAGCAGGATCGTTTTGCTCTGGAGTCTCATCAAAAAGCTATAGCAGCGACTAAAGAAGGGCGTTTGAAAGAGGAGATCACCCCGGTGTTTTTACCTCCTAAATTCAAGGAGTTTGTGTCTGAAGATATAGGGCCTCGAGAAGGGCAGACTATGGAGGCTTTGGCCCGACTGAAGCCTTTTTTTGATCGCAAATATGGGAGTATTACCGTTGGAAATGCTTGTCCAATTACGGATGGAGCAGCCTCTGTGTTATTAATGAGCCGTGAAAAGGCGGAGAGCCTTGGGTATAAACCCAAGATCAGCATTCGTTCCTACGGATTTGCAGGCCTAGAGCCCGAGCGTATGGGGTTAGGGCCCGTCATGTCCACGCCTGTAGCTCTCAAACGAGCGGGCCTGGCCCTCAAAGACATGCAACTGGTGGAACTTAACGAGGCCTTTTCTGCGCAAGTCATTGCTTGTCTAAAAGCTTTTGAAAGTGCTGAGTTTGCAAAAGAAAGGTTTGGACAAGGTCAGGCCATAGGCTCTATTGACCCGTCCATTTTGAATGTCAATGGTGGCGCTGTTGCTCTTGGACACCCTGTCGGTGCTACGGGAACACGGTTAGTTTTAACACTCATGAAAGAGATGCAACGAAGAGACATTGAGTTTGGTCTAGCTACTTTGTGTATTGGTGGCGGTCAAGGTGGTGCCATGATTTTGCAGAGGGAGGCATAGGGCTATGAGTTTTGAGGAATCTATAAAACTAGAGTCTAAAGGAGATTATGCAATTCTAACGTTTGATCTGGTTGGCGAAAAAGTAAATAAGCTATCCACTTCAATTATGACTCGCTTTAAGGAACTTATTGATGAACTGAAGTCATCTTCGTTTAAAGCTGTGATTATTACCTCAGGTAAAAGGAAAAACTTTATTGCTGGTGCTGATATTGAAGAGATTAAAAGACGGGTAACAAAAGAGCAGTTTATAGAAGTTTTAAAGCCTGCTCATGAGATTTTTAATGCTTTAGAGGATTTGCCCATGCCTACAATTGCAGCCATTCACGGGACCTGCCTAGGAGGAGGTCTTGAAATGGTTCTGTGCTGTGACTATCGGATTTGCTCAGAAGAAAAAGTCACTTCTTTGGGACTTCCTGAAGTAAAGCTGGGGATTATTCCTGGTTTTGGTGGTTGTATTCGACTGCCTCGGGTGGTGGGCTTGCAAAGCTCACTAGATATTATTCTTGCAGGAAAAGCTGTGCCTGGAAAAAAAGCTTTGAAAATTGGACTCGTGGATGAGTGTCTGCCGCAGGCTATTTTAATGGAGCGTGCGGAATCTCTGGCCAAAGAGTGTGCCAGTGGAAAAAGGAAAAAGCGTAAAAAAGTATTTCAAGCCAAAGATATTTTAAACAAATTTTTGGAAAGTCCCATTGGACGACCTGTGGTGTTTTCTCAGGCAAGTAAGGCTTTGATGAAACAGAGTAAGGGGTTTTATCCGGCTCCTATAAAAGCCCTGAATGTGATCAAGAGTACCTATAAAATAAATGATCGTTCTCGTCAGGTGGATGTGGAGATGAAAGGTTTTGTGGAAGTGGCTGTAACAGACATTTCTAAAAATCTGATTGATTTATTTTTTATGATGGAGGGGGTTAAAAAACAAACAGGTGTTGAAGATAAAAACATCAAACCCCTTCAAGTCACCCACATGTCTGTACTGGGTGCAGGAACCATGGGCGGGGGAATTGCTCAGGTTGCTGCGGACAAGGGCGTGGAAGTTCGGATGAAAGATATTTCCAATGAAGCTTTAGCTCTCGGTTACAAGCAAGCCAGTGATGTTTGGAACAAAAAAGTTCGGCGTCGACGAATGACCCAGGCTGAATACAAAGAGAAAATGGGAAGGATTACAGGGACCCTTGATTATTCTGGGTTTGGTCAAATGGATCTTGTTGTTGAAGCCATTGTAGGCGTCGTCCTGGGCGGTGGGCTGAGCCGGCAGCGTCGTGGGCAAGTCGCAGACGTCGACGCGACCCAGATAGGAACCGCCGACGACGTGACCGGGAACGATA
>JAUILT010000167.1 GCA_030432925.1 Bdellovibrionia bacterium
TAGCGGAGGTAATGGACAACTTTATTCAAATTCAACTTGCTTTCATATAAAAGCGTGAATACAAACAGCTGGAGCCACTTTACTACCCCATGCATGATAAAACGATCACAGTCACCCAGTGTGGTCGGATCTGTGACATGAGTCTGAAGGTCAGCTTCAGTAGAGCCTTTGCTGGCCAGGAAGTTGGTGTGAAGGAAATGGAGGATGGAATTTGGGTGGTAACTTTTTTGGATTATGATTTAGGTTATTTTGATAAAATGTCGAAGAGAGTGGAACCAGTGGAAGACCCGTTTGGACTTTTAAAAGTGTAAACCATGTCTCCGGTATAAAATGTAAACTATGTGTCCGGAATGGACCTAATCTGGCGGAAACGGTTGGTTTTGATGAGAAATTGGCTCAGGTGGAGGGGCTCGAACCCCCGACAGGGTGATTAACAGTCACCTGCTCTACCAACTGAGCTACACCTGAACACTGCGTGCTAACCAGCACTGAAATAGTATAATTAAAATCCGTGGCCAAATATGTCAACTCGGATGAGAGGGGTGTTGGAATTTATTTAACGAGAGGCCGGAAGAGTCTGAGCTGGTTGGGAAACCCCAAGCATAACCTCTATTCCAGCTTTCAACGCTCCGTCCTCAATTTTAGACATTAAAAAGATCACTAAAAACAAGGCCAAGACTAAAAAGTTGATTTTTACAATTGTGTAAGGGTTCACCGGTCACCCCCTGTCAGCAAAAAAATTTGGTTGTCAACACTCTCTTCTTAAGATCAACCCGCTACTTAGCTCAAAAAATGGCGCGCCCGGAAGGAGTCGAACCTCCGACCACTTGATTCGTAGTCAAGTACTCTATCCAGCTGAGCTACGGGCGCGCAATAAGAAAATAAGGCTTGTTCTTAGACCCGATGTGCTAAAAAATCAAGGGATTCCAGCTCTTCAGACTGCCTTTCCCGCTATTGCACCATCTCACTCATTGGAGTAGAAATGACACAAACAGGAGCTTTCATAATGAGTCATCAGCAAACCTGGTCCGACGCCCTCAATGAGGCCGCAGAGATTCTTCAACTTTTTATTAACAGCCCAGAGCTTATGAACGCCTGCCAGAGGTTCTCGAGTCTGCTCGTGGAAACCATTCAATCCGGTGGCAATCTATTTTCTTGCGGTAATGGAGGCTCACACTGTGACGCAATGCACTTTGCGGAAGAGCTCACTGGCCGTTTTCGCAAAGACCGTAGGGCCATCGGCGCTTTGGCCTTAGGTGACCCGAGCCATGTTACCTGCGTCAGTAATGATTTTGGGTTTGATCATATTTTTGCCCGGCAGATTGAAGGCCTGGGCCGCCCTGGAGACTTACTGGTTGGGCTTTCTACCAGTGGAAATTCCCCTAATGTGCTTAAAGCCTTTGAGGTTGCTAAAATCAAAGGCATTAAAACTATCGCTTTAACCGGAAAAGGCGGTGGAAAGCTCAAAGAACTGGCTCATTTATCTATCGTTGTACCAAAAGCCACCACATCAGATAGAATTCAAGAAATTCATATCAAGCTCATCCATACAGCTATCGAATCTGCCGAAAGAGACCTGTTTCCCGAGGCCTACTCCTAAACCTGCTCTTGAATCCTCTGAACAGACTTGCTTCGGATTCTTCCCTATGGCAGATTCGTGTCATTCAGCCGAGATCACATCATCAATAAAGTCTCTCGCGGAGGGATGGGTGAGTGGCTGAAACCAGTTGTTTGCTAAACAACCGTACAGGGTCAACCTGTACCGAGGGTTCGAATCCCTCTCCCTCCGCCATATAATGTATTGCATTATATAAAATATCATAGGGATTCTAGTGAGTTACGAGTCACCTCAAGGTCAAAATAAAAGCTACTACAAGAGAAAGAGATTCAAACTAAAGAGCCTTCTGTATGAAAGCAAACTGATTTTG
>JAUILT010000100.1 GCA_030432925.1 Bdellovibrionia bacterium
AAGCCAGGAATAGTAATCTTACCATTTTTATCCTTTAATTGGGCAATCATATCTGCCAATGCATTAATAGGATTTACAACTGCACCTCCATAAACACCGGAGTGTAAATCTTTATTGGGACCGGTAACTTCCACCTCTACATAACTCAATCCTCTGAGCCCTGTCTACGGACGCTCTGGAGAGATCCGTGTATGTTTTCAACGCATCTTTATATTTGTTTAAAGTCAAATACCCTGCAGCCATGGACTTTCGAGCCTGATCCCTGTGCTCTGTTTTCGGGTATTTTTCTAAAAATGCCTGAAACTTCTGGAGGGTTTCAATGCCATTGCCTCGCTCTAGCTCCGCATAGGCCAGTATCAAGTCTGTTCGCTCAGACAGTGGGGAGTCCGGGTAGTCTTTAAGGAGCTTCGTATAGATATCTCTAGCCTGTCTATAAGCCTTGAGGTTCCCATCTTTGATATATCTGTTAAAGTGAATCTCCGCTGCCAAGTGATGAATAATTTCATTATATTTAGAATCAGGGTATTTATCTTTGAAATACCTATAAGTTTTAAAAAACAGGGCAAAGCGTCCTTTTTTATAAAGTTGCAGTAGCAAACGGGCTTCTTTATTCTCTCTAGAATCTTTTTCTTTAATCACATACTCGGGCTTATTTTCTAAAAACAGGGGCAGTTGAGACGTGGGCATTTTTAGCATAGGAAACCGAATGTAAAAATTTTGCCTGCTGGCAATAATGGAGTCTTCTTTAATTTCGTAGTCCTTCATACGAAATCGAGTAAAATCAGGATCTCCACCATCAAAAGCACCACGCTGGGGAAACTCCCTTTTTTTTGTGTTTTTGGCTTCAAAGTGGTCATACCTGGGATCTAACTCTCCGGCAGGGGTTCTCTCTCCCTCATTTAACCGTTCATACTTTGTGTATTCTCCCTTTCTTGTCTTGGTTTTTTTGACTCCTCCAGATATTTTTTTTCGAGCCTTTACTGCAGAGTTACTTGCCTTTTCCCCAACAGCAACCGTCTCTTCTGGGGGGGAGACTTGTTTAAAAAAATCAATAATTAGCCGAGAGGGAGTATCCGTTAAATAATCAAAATTTTCTACGCTGGCGTCACTTAAACGAAACTCCACCTTATACCGACCATCTGATCCGTTCTTTTTTATCTCGATTCCTTCAATAAATTGGTCGGCCCAAGTCCGAAGAGAGACCTCTGTTTTTTTGTCAAAAGCAGGCATCGTCAAAATGACTTTATTACCTGCTCCTTTGTCGAGTTCATAGTTCCATTGAGAGAGCCCCTTGAACTCAAGGTGTGTGGCATCCCCAACCCGACTTATATCACCTTGAACCATTTGTGCCATAGCTGGCAAAGAAAAGATCACCAAGGTCCAAAAGCAGACCTTGGTAATACCAACCAACACACTTTTTGATTCATCCTGAATCATTACCTACCGACCTCATGTCTAGGGGTTTGTACCCACTTTTTATATAAGCAGTTTAAATGCCAAAGCTCAGATGGAAAATAATGCCCTCCCGGCAAGTTTTGAGCCCACCTTGTCGTCACGCTATTGTCACCTTTGACAATCACCTGACAGGACGAAACGTAAGCAATAGGTCCAAGGCACTCATTTCAAGACTCTTGTCGTATTAGGAGGGCCTTCTAAAGTGCCGATAAATTTCTAGCAACTACTTGGATATACTTATGAAATTCTACACCCTGAAATTCACTGTGACACTTGTTTTAATGGCTTTCATTGCTTCATGTGTGTCTATTGATATTTCCAAAAATAATGTCAAAAAGGCTCAGGGTGTGAATTTTCGACCTCCAGATCTTCCGTTTAAAAAAATAGAATCTGATGACATAGATGTGGGTTGGCGCAATGACAAGAATGGGAACACGATCACTGTATTATCAGATTGTGAGAATCCCTATGACCCCAGCCTTGCCAACATCGAAGAAGGTGTTGTCTCTGGATTGCAAGAACTAAAAAAAATCAACAGCAAAGAATCTATGTACAATGGGCGAGCCAGTCGCCAGTCCGTGTTTACAGGAACCGTAGATGGCATTCCTACCAAGATCAATCTCATGATTTTCAAGAAAAATAATTGTATTTACGTACTCTCCTTCCTTGCTCTCATACAACACTACAACCATGATGAAGCCAAGTTTCAAACATTTCTACAAAGGTTTGAAGCTCCATGAACACCTACCTTCATTTTTTTCAACAATTTGGAGGGGCGGCTCTTTTATTTTATCAGAGCTTCCATGAAACTTTTCGAAAACCTTTTTACTTTCGCTTAATGCTGGATCAAATCTATCAAGTGGGGATCACCTCTCTACCTCTGGTTATTGTCACAGCACTGAGCACAGGAATGGTGATGGCTTTACAGTTTGGATTAGGTTTAGAAAAATTTGGCGGCAAACTCTATGTCCCAAAAATTGTTTCGCTATCCATTGTACGAGAAATGGGCCCCGTGTTCACCAGCCTTATGCTTGCCGCCCGAGTGGGTGCAGGAATTACATCTGAAGTCGGTTCCATGACTGTCACCCAACAGATTGACGCCATCCGAGCCCTTGGAACCTCCCCTCTCAAAAGAATTGTAATCCCAAGAGTTCTTGCCTGTTTGATAACCTTACCTCTGCTTTGCTCCATTGCCAATGCCATTGGAATTTATGGAGGTATGTATGTAGGTGCACACGATCTAGGACTCGACAAAGAGTTTTATATACAAAAAGTATATCAAACGATCACCCTTACTGACTACCTCTCTGGATGGGGAAAAACTTTTTTCTTTGCCATGTTCATATCTATAACAGCCTGTTACTTTGGACTCACCGTTAAAGGCGGAACCAAAGGCGTGGGTGTAGCAACAACAAAATCAGTTGTTACATCATCCATTTTCATTCTTGTAGGAGACTATTTTTTAACCAAGCTTTTCTGGGTGATTGAACAATGGCTTTGATCCATGTGCGAAACTTTGCAAAATCCTTTGATGGAAAACAAGTCCATAAAAATGTGACTTTTTCTGTCAAAGAAGGAGAATGCCTTGGTTTATTAGGTGGTTCGGGTGTTGGAAAAAGTGTGGTCTTAAGAAGCTTAATAGGCCTTGAAAAACCTGACAGTGGAGAGGTTCTCATTGAGGGTGACGATGTCTCAAAGTATTCCGAAAGAGAACTGATCCCCATACGCACAAAAGTGGCTTATGTTTTTCAAAATGGAGCTCTGTTTGACTCTATGTCTGTTTATGAAAACCTGGCCTATCCCCTTCGGGAACACACAAGCCTAACTGAGCCGGAAATAAAAAATAGAATCCATGAACAGCTCGTTGAGTTTGGTCTTGAGGATGCCGAGTTCAAATCTCCAGCTCAGCTCTCTGGAGGTATGCAAAAACGAGTGGGGCTGGCAAGATCTATTATTATTGGACCCAAAGTTGTATTATATGATGAGCCTACCGCTGGGCTAGACCCTTATAACACAGTGAAAATTCAAGAAATGATTCAAAGACTCAGAGATAAGGGTGTGACCTCTATTTTTGTCACCCACGATATGCCATCTGCATTTGCTGTTTGTGACCGAATGGCACTTCTTCAAGACGGGGAAGTTGTCGCTGAAGGGGCCGTTGAAGACCTGAAAAGAGATCCCAATGGCTTACTACAAAAGTTTGTAAAAGGGGAAAAACCATAATGGAACGACAATTTGCCATGGAATTCAAAGTGGGTTTATTTGTGATCGTTGGCCTGATTGTATTTATGCTCTCAATTCTTCTTCTTGGGGGGGATCAAATGTTTTTAACCTCCACATTCCAGCTAAAAGCCCGGTTCCCTCAGGTTCAGGGACTTTCTCAGGGCAGTGTGGTGTCTTTGGCCGGACTCCCCATTGGCAATATAAAGGCTATTGAGTTTGAACAAGGGTCCAGAAATCTGATTGTTATACTCGATGTGGATCAAGAGTTTCAAAACAGGATCACCGAAGGTGCTACCGCCGCTGTCAAAACTCAAGGGGCTCTGGGAGATAAATATGTATTTATTGAGCCAGGGCCTTTGCAGGCCCCTCCGTTAAAGGACGGGCAGTTTATTAAAGTGAATAACGAGGGTGACTTTATTGATGTCATTACTGAAAAAACAAAGGATCTTTCTAATATTGTAGATGTGGTCAATGAAGTCCATATTCTACTAAAAGCTCTCAATCAAAATGGGCACAGCGCATTGTTTATGACCCAAATGATTGATACAATTAGAGAAACAAAGGTTTTTTTGAGGGAGGCTCGAGGGCTGGTGGCCGATATCAGAGGCGACAATGAGAAAGATGCAAAACTCAAAGCTTCATTGACCCACTTGTCCAATATATTAGAAAAAGTAGATAAAGGAGAGGGGTCTCTAGGGGCACTGATCAATGACCCATCTCTACATGAACGACTTGTCAGTATTTTGGGAGAAAAACCACGCAACAAATTTCTCAAACCACTCATTCGGGACAGCATTCGCAAAAGCGAAGCCAAGTGATCCAGCAAAGAATTGCTTCTCTGGCCGGAGATTTGTTGCTGTTTTTCTCTATTTTGACGGGCCTTTGTTTTCTTTGTTTTTTCCCGTCCCTGGAAATTGTGGAAATAGAATTCACCCGACTTGAAGAACTCCCTGTGGATTTTACGGTTCCTCCAGGAAAGCTGCTCGTTCAAAACTCTCCAGAAAACTCCAAAAATATTCAACTCAATGGAACAGCTGTCAGCCGCATCGACTCTCAGAAATACTTTTTTGTGGCTGGACTGTATGGCGGACGTAAAAAAATCCTACATGGAGAGCTCTCCACATCAAGATCACCTTTTGATGGTGTTCTTACCTTCCCAAAAAGAAAATACTTTAAAAACTACATTCGTCTGAAGACTGAACCACTCAAATCAGGAAACACTCTAAGGCTTCCTGCCAGTGTAAGAAAAAAGCTGAAATCTGGAGATGAGGAAAAGAAAAGACGAGATCGAAATTCTCTGATTACGGCTCTGAAAACCAACAACACAGAGCCTTCCTTTGCCTGCTGGAAACGGCCATTGAAATCTAAAATCACTTCTGACTTTGGCCGCCCCAGAAACCTCCCCAGTGGCCGCTCTTACTACCATTCTGGCGTAGACTTAAGGGCCTTCACTCATACACCCATAGCTGCTGCCAACCAGGGGAAAGTTGTGTTTTCAGGACACATGCTGGTGCCGGGCAATAATATCATCCTCTCTCACGGTCATGGCCTATTCTCTCGATACATGCACTTGGAGTCCACCAGCAAAAAAGTAGGAGATACAGTAAAAACAGGAGAGATCATTGGCACTGCTGGAGCCACAGGTCGGGTGGAGGCCCCACATCTGCATTGGGAGGTCATCTGGAAAGGTCAACATGCGGACCCCCTTCAGTTTGTCATCGACTGGGAAGAAATCTGCGACAATCTCAAAACTCAAGCCTCACTCTGATAAAAAATCCCTGATGGCCTTTTCACTTTCGGCCTTAGTGGGAACGGACTTTCTATCCAGAGTCAACTGGATAAACTTTACATAGTCTCGGCCTAAATAAGTATTGATTGTCTCTTTTATACTTCCAATCATAAAGCGCATTTCCTGCATCCGGGCTGAGCTGGACACCCATACATACAATCGCCCCTTACTGAAGTCCACAGGGCATGAGTTTTTGGCAATCGTCTCGCCCACAACGTCCTCCCAGTGACGCCATAGACGCCAACGCGTGAACTGCTCTGACATCGGTGACTTGCCATTTGAAAGCAGTGACTGTAGGACATTAGATGCAGGGAGTAACCGACTCCTTCTAGGCTCTTTACTCATAAAGGGAAAGCTATCATGTTCGACCCAAGCAGTAAAATTCATATTGTTGGCGCCGGCCTGGCTGGTTCGGAATGCGCATGGCAGTTGGCTGAGATGGGGCTCAAGGTCCAATTATATGAAATGAGACCTAAAATCTCCACCCCGGCGCATAAAACAGAATACTTTGCAGAGCTGGTTTGTTCCAATTCCCTTGGCTCAGTGACCGATTACTCTGCCCCTGGACAATTAAAGTGGGAGGCCGAGGCCCTGGGATCTCTGATCTTAAAAGCGGCCAAAAAAGCCGCGGTTCCAGCCGGAATGGCCTTAGGAGTTGATCGGGTGTTATTTTCAGAGCAGATCACACAAATGCTCAAAAGCCATCCCAACGTTGAAAGTGTTGAAAAAGCTGTGGACAGTTTGAATGACGTACCAAGGCCTGCAGTGATTGCCACAGGGCCACTGACTCACACACCTTTAGCTCAATCCATGCGAGCCCATTTTGATGATGAGTTTCTCTATTTTTTTGACGCCATTGCCCCTATTATTGATGCCGACTCCATTAATGATACCGTAGCCTTCAAAGCGGACCGCTTTGGAAGAGGTCATGGTGATTACTACAACTGTGGACTGCAAAAAGAACAATACTACGATCTCATTGAGTCCATCAAAGCAGCAAGAAAAATTGAATCCAAGGAGTTTGAAAAGACACCATATTTTAATGGTTGCATGCCTATTGAAGCCATTATTGAAAGAGGTGACGACACCCTAAGGCACGGCCCCCTTTCCTATAAAGGCATCACCAATCCCAAAAATGGCGAAAAATATTACGCCGTCGTTCAGTTACGGCAAGAAAATAAAGAGGCCACAGCCTATAACATGGTAGGCTTTCAAACGAAAATGGCCTACGGTGAGCAAAAAGAGATTTTTCGTAAAATTCCTGGCCTAGAAACGGCCGAATTTCTGAAACTAGGAAGCATCCATAGAAACCTGTACATACACTCTCCCAAAAAACTGACAAAATACTTGTCCAGCCCCAAAGATGAATGGCTATTTTTTGCTGGCCAGATCACAGGTGTAGAAGGCTATTTTGACTCTACCTGTATAGGGCTTTTGGTAGCACACTTTCTCAATGACAAGCTCCATGGCAGGGCACCCTCACTGCCTCCGCGCCGATCCGCTTTTGGAAGCCTTTATAACGCTATCACTGAAGAAAAAGAGCACTTTCAACCCACCAATATTAACTGGAGTTTGTTTCCAAAACCAGAGGGCTTTAACAGGCAAGGCCGCAAGTTCAAAGAGCAAAAGCGATTAAAACAGCTATTCTCAGCCAAAAATGATTTGGCCCATTGGATAGAAAGGGAAAAACCTCAACTCAAAATAACAGAAAAAATGCGCAAAGATATGAGAGAGCGAAAGCAGCTTTATCCAGATAAATGCAATCACTCATCGACTTCACAACTTTGAAAAGGAAAATCACTTTCGCTCACATGAGTTCGCGAAACAAAAGAGCCAGAGTTATCGCCAGCCACTTGATACTCGTTCAACTGACCATTAGCACAGACCAAAGCAATTCTATTCGCACGACTAGAACAGGACGTACTCTCATCAACATATTTAATATTGGATGCCCTGTACCTATACCCTAACTTTTTTCCATGCGGGTAAGTTGTACCATACGCATGGCAGGGCTGACCCTGAACAGTGCATTTATCATACTTATACAAATTAAAGTCCATTGGAACCCACTCAGAGACCCCATCATTGTCTTCATCTCTCTTGGTCAACTCCATGACTTTTCCATCGATACACCTAGAGGCCGACATATTGTTATTAAGAAAGCAGGAAAAATCATAACCCTCATCATTCATCTGAATAAAATCAACAATATTACTTTTAAAATAAGATTTATTAAGTACATCATTATGCTTATAAGTAGTTCCTTCAAAACTACAGGAATCCCCAACAACGACACAGTAGGGAAATGTATACCCATCAGTATTCACGGCTACTTTAGTAAGGCGATCTACCAGGCTTCCGTTATAACATTCACCATAAATAGAATTACTGCTTCCATCACATGACTCCTGCTCAGAGAACTTAACCTGATTCTTCTTAAATAAAGAAAATACTGTACCATGAGATATCTTACTACCCAGGTAGCTACAGGTTGCTCCCTTTTCTTGACAACTCAAGTTAGGGTGGGTATCCAACACCTCTTGTGAGACCGTATTTCCACTCTCATCGAGTAAAAGGCCGTTATTACAATAAATTGTTAGTGAATTATTGGCATCGTTACAGGTTGAATCTGGAACCACCCTCAGGTCAATGACTTGATTTGCGTACAAGTTATCAAAGTCCCCGTCTTCAAGAGTTTTTCCCAATAATTGGCATGACTTTCCTTGGGGCCTGAAAGGCCTACATGTATGGTAATTATTGGTCGAAGCATTAAAGGCTCCATCAAAGCACTCACTGACAGAAGAAACACTCTCACAGCTAGAAAACTCATCGCCCTCTTGTACTGAATAGGTCTTAATGGCCTCTCCGTGATGAACAATGGTTTCTATCATACTTTTACTTGTAAAGATGCAGCTTTTAAATGGCCTGGGATCACACTGATTAAGAGAGTAAGACTCGTCACCAGAAATCTCTCCATCCAAACAAGTTCTTCGTGTATGAAGGCAATGAATTCCATTAGCATCTTCAGCTTTTTTGTACGCAATAAAGATCTCACCATTTTCTTTTTTTTCATTGGCAAAATAACAAACATTTTTTTCTTTCGGTGGCGTACAGCTTGTACCTGGAAGACTTCCTGACAAAGCTCTGTTTCCTTCACAACGGCGCACCTCTTGAGGGCAAGAGCGCAGAACTTTACTGTAGTTTCCAAACGCTAAAATTGACTCACCTTCAATAAATGTCTTGTTATCGAAGTAACAAGTCTTACCTCCAGGCATGCAACCGGCCATAGGAAAACTACCCGTCATAAATCCATTTTTACAAAGACGAAACTCTTTTTCGCACTCCAAATCAGCACCGTACCTATAAGCAACCACATACTCACTCTCTTTATATGTCCTTCCATTAAATAAACAGGTTGCCTGCTCACTGCACGACTCATATTGAAAAGAGCCACTTAGGTGACCATTTGTGCAAGTGCGGACTTCCTTTTGACAGCTGCCACTGGCATGAGGAGCCCCATTAAGAAAAGCTGTTACAGACTTCCCATGATCAACCAATTGATTATTAAAAAGACAAGGCCTCTGACCATTTTTGATCAGAGCATGGTCTATACAGTAGGTGCTACTATAGGCTCCTGAAAGTTGACCATTTTGACAAATTCTTTGTTCCGATTGACAGTTGCTTGATTGAGAATCAATGAAGGCCTCAATGCGCTGACCATCCGCAACTGGTTCACCATCCAAAAAGCAAAATTTATTTGATTTTTCAATGGCCACGCTGCAGTCATAATTATCACACTCACCGCTAAAGCTATTGAAGGAGCCTTCTTGCATTGAGAGAGTGCCCGACTGTGGTGAATCGCAACCTTGAAAAATTATGAGGAGAAGCGTAAGGGCAATTAACCTGAGCTTGTTCAATCATCCTCCCAACGTATTGACAACAGCCCCTATTATTTATTGAGTGCACATCGGTTGAAAAGATATTTTTGAAAAGACCCGTCAGATCCATATGAGTTGAGGTGATATTTCCCAAAATAAAACGGCCTAAGCCTTGATTCTTGATTCTCACGAGTAATGTCCAAATAGTAGACACCTTCATCACCTTAACGATCAAAGGTCTGATCTGGCTAAAATTTGCGATTAAATCGGTGAACAAACTCAGCAACACACTCTTATACGGAGAGGGAGAGGTGAGGCTCTCCGTTTTTGAGGTTGGTGAGTAAAAACTACCGCCCCTCCGGGTTGGTGTTTCCTGAACGCCCTCGCATCCAGCTCGGCCCCCTTTGGGGCGAGCTTTCAGGAAACCAAAGAGTCTGTTTTTCTATAGGCCTCGCAGCCAGGAAGGCCGTGAGAAAGGCCCTGTCAGGATGCAAAACAGTGATCTATCCGGATCAGCCTTTGTAAATAAGAAGCTGTCCAACCCTTGAAACCTTGAGGCTATGCGCCCTTTTTCGTCATCTCTCTGTAAAGACTGTGCCCATTTTTGTGCCGATTTAAATTCGCCTTAAACGGATTATACGTGAGGCTATCGTAGCTTTGAATTCAGCATGAGTCTTTAAATACCTCTCTTGCAAATAACTACAGTC
>JAUILT010000168.1 GCA_030432925.1 Bdellovibrionia bacterium
GTGACCATCGGAAAAAAAGGCGATGTTCACTGTAGAAGAGTGTTATTATCCAAGTATCCCAACAAAAATACAGTGACCACGATTGTTGACGATCTGTCCAAAAGATTTCAAGAAAGACCTGGCGGTTACACTCGCATTATCAAATTGGGCGATAGGCCTGGTGATAAGGCTGAGATGGCTTTTATTGAGTTTGTTGATTATCAGTACCCTCAAGACGGTGAAACTAAAGTGGAGGGCGATACTGCTTTGAAGGCCAAAGTTCGCGAACAGGCAAGAAAAAAAGCTGCTAAGAAAAAGCATTTGAGAAAGGTGCAAAGCGAATCTCGCAGAAGAAACCGTCCTAAGAAGTAATACCGATCTGGTTTGAATTTTTCAGTTTTTTGAAACGGATTTTGTCGTGGTCTGATCATTCAGGGGATTGCTACTGGATGACCCAAGGTCTCTGGTCTAATAGGATTTCGCTCAATAGTTTGTGCCCTTTTTGATTGGGGTGATCGTCTTTGTGAATATAAAAATCTAATCCCAGAGTTCTTTTGACTTGAGGAGTGGGGTTGATGCAGTGGAGCTTCAGCTCTTGGCACAGGCTCAGTACTTTTTTCAGGGGCAGTTCTGAGTCTACTTTTTCTGGTTCATATTTAAGGCCGGCTTTTTTAAGGCAGCTGATATCGTCTGGTTGGTTTAAATAGACAAACTCTCCCTTGATCACCGTGTGGGTGGGAAGAATGAATATGCTCCAGGAAATATCTTGCTTTTGAACTTCATGATCAAAGTGTTCGATTTGTGTTTGAAAGCGCTTCCAGAGCCCTTTGATTCGTGGGTGTAAGGGGGTGAGGTAGCTGCGATATCGTCCAGTGCATGAGTTATGGTCCAGGCGAACACCCTTTTCGTCAAGTTTACTGGCAGAGACAATTTTATCGTCCTCTTTGCTGAGTCGATAGCGGATTTTGGCAATAGAGAGTCGGATAAAGTTGACCAGGGCAGAAGACTTGAAAGGCAACCATGCAGGTAGCTGAGGAATAAATCGATTCCAACGATCAATGTAGGGGTCGTCCATAAGGTCTAAAACGTCATTGGCCAGAAACATAGTATAAATCACTATATCCGGTTCAAGATAAACAAGGTGATTTAAAAATTGTTGAAATGTTTGAGTGGGGGAATAGCCTGGAACTCCTGCATTGATGACTTCATACTTATCAGAGGGAAGCGCTTTTCGAATAAGGTTAACGTATGTGTGTTTTTCGAGAACTCCTGTTCCATAAGTTCCGGAGTCTCCGATAAAAATAATGCGAGTGATGCCTTTTGGCTTTTTGACAGAAAATGTATGTTCATGAATTTCAATAGATCCTTGGCTGTCATTTTTAAGCTGACGAATTCTTCTGACAGTGGGCATGGGTTGACGGTTGTGAAAGGATCTCCACCAATGATCCATTGTCCAGTGGGGGTCTGTGGTCAGAAAACGTCCACTTTCAGAAATTTCTCCAGAGTAGCCCGCAAGAGAAAGAGTCACCTCTGAGACTCCCATACAAAACACAGTCATCAGGAGGATCATTAAAAACTGAAAGCCAATAGTTTTGGAGGTCAATCATCACTCCTTTTGATGAGATGAGATCAAACTTGGTAGTAGTCTTTATACCACTGATAAAAATACTTGAGTCCCTCTTTCAAGCTTGTATTGGGATGATAATTAAAGTCCCTTTTGAGGTCGGAGCAATCTGCAAATGTATCTGGAACATCACCAGGTTGCATTTCTTTAAAGTTCTTTAGGGCTTTTTTGCCAACGACTTCTTCTAGAGTTTCAATAAAGTCTGAGAGCAAAACGGGTTGGTGATTGCCAATATTATAGATTCTGTATGGGGCTTTGGATGAGGCCGTGTCGG
>JAUILT010000101.1 GCA_030432925.1 Bdellovibrionia bacterium
GGTTTGCCTTGCTGCTTGTAGGGCTCTGTTAAACTCAGATTTTTCAAAATCATAACCACCAACGAGGGCAATGACCTCTTCTGAGTTTTGGTCAAAGGCAATGAGTGAGCCCTGTGCCTGAGGCTCTTGCTCTAAAAATAGCTCTGTATACTCAGAAAACTGAGGGAGCTCTTCTGGGCGCGTGTAGTTTTTCTTTTGTTTGGACTTTAACTCGCGAAGTTCTTTTTCAATACGACTCGAGCGAAAAGTTTTGGCGACAGGTCGTACCCAAATGATATCTCCCTTTGTCAATGCTTCAGAGGGTTTTTCTATCTTGTCCCACTTGAAAGACTTTTTAGGGTCCGGCTTGCGAGCCCACTCCATAGATTCAATATTTATGAGTCCCTTGCCCTCAGCAAAACGAACTCTGGTGAGGCCCCATTTGTCGTCAACATGAGTAACAACCCCTTTTACTATTTGATCAATATTGACATATTCAGGAAGCGGCGAGAGAGGCTCGCCGTTTTTATCTTTACCTGTCAAGTTGAGCGGTCCAAGGTCGTCAATACTTCCATCGGGTTGAATGATGCGTAAAGGGCTGAGTTCTTCAATTAAGTCATTACGAGTTTCTAGTAGGAACTCAGCTACGGCTTTGGCTTCGAAAATATTTTTTTCTGGCCCTCGAAACCCTTGGCGCTTATCCAATTCTCGAAGCTTGCTTTGCACTTGGAGCTGAGCCTCTCGTTGTTTTGCCAGGTCCAGGCCGGTAAAGACCTGTAGGCCCTTATCGAGGACCTGCTTTTCTCCAAGGCGTTCCACTAAAATTTGACGAACGGTTTCTACATAGTAAGGAGCTTCTTCTTTGTAATTCTTGCGAACATAAACTTGCAGGGGTGAAGTCTTGTAAACATCAGCATCGGCCTTGGTGATGTAGCCCTCTTCGGCCATACGGGTGAGAACATACTTTTGGCGCGCTTTTGCTGAGCGAGGATTATAAATGGGTGAGTAGCGAGAGGGGGCTTGGGGGAGTCCTGCGAGCAGTGCAGCCTCTGCAATGGAGAGTTCTTTTACAGGTTTTCGAAAATAAATTTCTGCGGCAGCTCCTACGCCATAAGACCCTTGTCCCAGATAAATTTGGTTAAGATACAGAAACATAATATCTTTTTTGCTGAGATTGTCTTCCATGCGGCGAGCAAGGACAGCCTCTTTTATTTTTCGAGTGTAGGTTTTTTTGGTGTTCTGAAGTATTAGGGACCGTGCAACTTGTTGAGTGATAGTTGAGCCTCCTTGCACTCGGCGTCCGGCTTTGATATTGGCCATCATGGCACGAAAGATAGCTATAAAGTTAAGGCCATCGTGTTCAAAAAATGAAGAATCCTCAGCAGAGATAAAGGCTTGTACAAGGTGCTCGGGAATCTCCTCATAGGGCACTAAAATTCGCTTTTCTCGAAAGAACTCACCAATCTTTTTGCCGTCTCGATCATAAACCTCCGAAACGAGGAGGGGAGAGTAGTCTTCTACAGTGATAATTTGTGGAAGATCAGAGGTGAGAACAATAACGTAAATAGAAACTCCGGCCAAACCGGCAAAGCCAAGGCCTACGAAAATGGCAATGATTTTTTTAAAAGACATAAAAGCAAATTCCTCGAGTTAGAGAGACGAACGAAGAATTATACCTCTACACGGGAATTAGAGACAAGAACGGCGCGAGAGTGCGGTGCCGCGTTGAGAGAGACTTTTAGTTATGACCATAGTCTCTCTCGATAATTTCAGAGTAGCTTTGGGCGCAGTTGGCAGGTGACATGCCTGTATGGCTTAAAAAATTTCGGGCTCGATTTACGACGAGCCCATTGCCCGAGTCCTGACCTTCTTCAGGGCAGGGGCAGAGGCTGTTGACCTCTCCAGCAAGCCCTTTTAATACTTCATAGCCGGAAGATATTTTTTGCCAGGTCTCCATGGATATGGATGTGTCGCCCCCGGTGGCTTTCTTTTGTAGGTCCAAGAGGGCATTTTTATAGGTGAGGTGATCCTGGGCGGCTTGCAAGTGGGCCTTTTTTTGAGCCAATTCCTGTTGGAGTTGAGCTATTTGTCGGGTGGCCGTATTGACCGTATTGACGTATTGCTTTTGCAGAGACTCCATGCCATCGGCATAGGCTTTTTGTAGCTGTTCAATGGCTTCCATGGTGTCTTGATGGGCTTTGAGTTTTTCATCGGACTGCAGCTTGCTAATTTCAATACGAGTCAAAGCGATTTCCTCGTTGAAAATACGAATGGAGTTGTCGGCAGTTCTTACCTGAGAGCTGTAAGACTGTTGGGCCGATTTGATACTTTCTTTAAAGGGGTAGCTGTTTTCACAGAGCTTGCGGTGGTATTCTACAAGTTTTTGGGTGTCTTCCATAGTGGAGCTTCCCACAGATTTTAAAAGAGTTTCCATGGAGTCTGTGGAGTACTCATTGTTAGCGGCCTTTTCAATCACTTTTTGGCGGGACCGTTGAGCCTTCTGCACAGCCTCTTCATAACAACCCACTTTGAGTTCAGTGATTCTTTGTTGAAGGCCCTCATAGGCACCAGCTTTAGCAGCCTCTTGTGCTGCAATTTGCCGTTGGAACTCTCGAATTTTGGTTTGTTGAGCACCAATTGCCTCTAAAAGTTTTTTTATTTTATCGTCAAACTGATCTCTAATGAGTACTAGGTCGCTGCGAGTGTCTGCCTCAAGTTTTTTCATCTCATTTTCTATTTTCAGTTTGTCCTCTTCGAGTTTGGCTTGGGCTTCGTTGATCTGCTGTTGAATTTCGTTGATGGCCTCTTCTCGTTCTTCAAATTTTTCACGGGCCTCTTCGGCATCTTCATAGGCCTTGTCAATCCCGACAGCTCCTCGCATGGGGCATTGAGCATACAAAGTTCGGCGATTTTGCATGGCGCTCATCTGGTTTTCATAGTCTTGCATTTGTTCAAGACCAGAACCCTCTGGCATAGAGGACATTTGCTCTTGAAGCTCCTCTAAGAAAGTATTGGCCCTATCGATATCGGCCTGGAGGGCCTTGTCGGCTTGCCCCGTACAGCCTTTGGCATCCGATTGCAAACAGCATTTTACGGCCTGCGAGCAAGAAATGGCCCCCTTTTCACCGTCCTCGTCGGTTATAATTCCCAAGCTGCCTGCTGTGGAGCAGGCACTTGCAAAGTCTTCCACCTTTTTATTAAAAGCTTGCATAGCCGCTTTACAGGACTTTATGGCATTTGTTGCCTTTTTCTCGCTTCGATACTCTTTGAACTGCTCACTTGTCATTGGCGGGGTGTTCACTCGGACACCCTCGTTATCACTTTCTTCAGCAAAGGCGCCGTTGCCCATGAATAATGAAGTCATCAATAAGAGGAGGTAAACAACTGATCGACTTTTTGACACTCATATCTCCTTTAGTGGGAGTTGAGCCCCCGACTTTATAAAACGAGCAAATGGGGTGCCAAACCTCATTGTCTCTAAAATGGGCCACAGGGGCTATAAAAAGGTCATGGAAACTGGACTTAAAGCTGATTTCAAATTGGTTTTAGGGGGCGTACTGTAAGGTGTTTCATTTTGAGACATTGAGAAAGAAAAAGCCTTGTGGTGCTGAATAATCCAAGTAAACCCAAGTGTAATAGGTGGGTGACCATTGATAACGACTTTAGGCTTCTCACTGAAGTTGTGAGCTTGCTCACCATCGTCAGGGACAGTCCCCAATAAATGTACTTGTAGGGTTTACTTTGTTATCAGCCCACAAGATCTTCTATTGTTATACCAGCTTTAAAAGGGGATTCCAATGGGTCCAGCGCTCATTCCGGACGGTGGGCGCCCCGCATTGTTACAGGCCTTTGAAAAGACATGGGTTTTTATTTTTAGTAAAAGGTCTTGTAACAAAATAGAACAAAAAAGCCGTAAAAAAATACATGGATATTCAAACTTTGGATTTTATTTTCCCTTTTTTTGTGCTTACGTATGGAGCTTTGATCACAGTTGTGCTCAATATTCCTCAACTAGAAAAAATGGCCTCCGAAAAATTGACCTCTGCAGTTTATGACCAACTGCAAGCTCACCGAATTCTGGCCTTGGTGTGTTTGTTTGTCGGCGCCCTTTGGTCCTTACAAAATCTCTGGGCTGGCTCAGGGGCCATGATTCTCTGAAAACAAAATTTATAACAAAAACTTTCGAACAGGTTGCTGGGATCTCCTTTAACCATTAAAGTGCATACCTCTACAATATTACATGGGAGAAGTTATGAACATACTCATTTTTTTGGCGATGATGTCCGGTGGTTTTTACGCCACTGCCACAACCTACAGTTTGGTTCCGGATAATGCTACGCTCAGTGATTGCCGAGCATTAGGGATGACTGGTGAATTTGTCATCCGAAGAAACAACAAGTATGAAAATCCAAGGGCAAGGAACCTGGTATTTTTGAAGAGTAAAAAAGAACTTATTGTTTACCAGTCACGTCAGGACAAAGACCGATATACGGCTGTTGTGAGATGTTCATATGGGTGCATTGGTGCCAAAGAGCTGTTTCTAGATCTGAATCTGAGAAAGTATGAATATAAAAATGATATCTGGTTTCCGGAAACCGGCAAAGGTAATGACGACCTCTGTCGGGGTGATATCAGATAGTGCATCAGTATGGACTTACTTTTAAAGTGAGATTAAGAAGGTCGTTACTGAAGCTATCAAATGGATGAAGGAAGAGGGAAGAGGGTGACAAGATTCCCACTCCGTTCGGGGAAAAAGAGTCTAGTGGAAAATACGCTCTCAGAATGCCAGTGGATATTCACAGAGAAGCAGCGATCAAAGCTACCGAGCAAGGTGTCTCTTTGAATCAATACTTGCGGGCAAAGATTTCAGGCTAGACCTTTTCGTTCTATTGGCCAATATCTAGTACAGTCTGCTCTGGAGATATTCACAATAGACGTATGTCTACAGTTCAAAATGATTGGAAGTCCACGCCGTAATAGAATAGGTCTTCATCCCTAGATTTTTTTACAAGCTCTCTAGCATTTTTTATCGCCTCAATGAAAATTTCTTTAATTTTTGAACTGTCACCTTTGGAGCAGGAAATCACCGACGAATAGTGCAAATCCTCTAATCCAGGACTTATTCCTATTGAGCTTATGGTATTCATTCGCCAATTCTTGTGATGCTGACTTATAAACGTTGAGTCTGCTGATAAGTGTAAGAATGGCCTACAATTTGAGAATTTATTTTTTTCCTTTTCAAGGACTCCGATCCCAATTAAAAACTCCACCACCTGTCGCACTTTTTGCTCATTAATTTTGAGTTTTTTTGCGATACTTGGGACCGTTTTGTATTCTTCAATCAATGTTAGCATGTGAACTGCAGAATATGTCCAATCACTATAATATTCGGCAATCTCATTTTCCTCCAGATGGTCAAACGGCTTTATACGTTCTGAAACTTTTTGTTTCTTTAATCGAATCTCACCCTTTTTCTTTTCGTAGTATGCTTTCAATTTTGGATTGGAAGATCTGTTTGATAAGCAGAGAAATAAAAAGAAATCGGTCTCTATTGAATCCAAAAAGAAGTAGTCACATATTTGAACTACTTGATCAGTGCTCAGGTCAGCTTTTCCCGATATGACCCTTGAAAGATAAGCTTGCTGGCAGCCAATTTCCTCGGCTAGACGCGTTTGACTTCCATGCCCACCTTTCGGGTGAAGAGTCATTAGATCCTTTAAAAGCACTCTATAGTCGCTGTATTCGATTACATTCACAAAAAAATAATAACTTTTAGTCATAAAAAAGTAAAATAAATAATTATAAATAACTTCACTTGCCTGGAGGGCCAAAGTATCTTTGAACAAAACGAAGGGGGAAGCATGAAACGCTTTATCATCTATTTACTTACAATTGCATTTTATCAAACAAGCTTTGCCATCGGTCCAGTTTTCGCTGGGGGTGAGAGCAGTGGCGGTGGTGGCTCAATTTTTTGCCCTAACTCAGAACTACCCGAAGAGATATCGACGTTGTACGATTTTTTTGAAGGTCGAATCAGATATGACCTCAATATTCCTGTGACAAACAGTATTTCAATGGAAGATCAAATCGAAAACGCACTTCAAAAGCTTGAGCAGATTGATTTCGGAACCGCTCAAGATGTTCGAGATGAATACTTAAGTTTGTCTTCCTCAATTTATTTCTTACCTGATGGCATAATCATGGCCCCAGTTACTGATCTTGGAAACAATGAAGCACCTATAGTTCCGATTGGCTGCAACCTTGTCTATGCTGGCTACTTTGAAACTAGCAAACAAGTTACAATTTCAAAATTTCTATTTGATAATTTTACTGAAACTGAAAAGGCTGGCCTTCTTGTGCATGAGGCGATTTATTCTCTAGCCAGAAAATCAACTGGGCAGGATAATTCTCGATCAACAAGAATTCTTAACTCATTTCTATTCTCAACAGAAAGTAATCTCAATGACCGTGTTCATGAAGCTTTGCGGACATTAAACTACTTTGATTCAGATATAAAGGTCATTAATATCCAAACTAACGGAAGCAATTTTGAATTCCAAATAAAGGGAAAGTGTTTTGGTTCAAGCAATGGAGAATTATCTTGGGGTGCAGATGCAACTTATTGGTCTTCTGTGACTGGTGAATCTGGTTCTTATCAAGGAGCTGCAAGCCCTAGAATTTCCGTCAAAAATAGTCAGCAATTAGACCAAGACACAATGGTATTCGATGAAAATACAAAGCTGATTTCTTTCAAGTCTGTCTGGGCATACGCAACTGGCCAGTGTGATGTCAATGACCTAGAAATTTACTATTCTGGCCAAAAAGTTGCCCAGTTGCCAGATGCTGACTTTGCAATTAGAGTACATTAACCTAATTGACTGCACTTTTATAAGGCTCGAGTTTTTTTGTTCGAGCCTTTTCTTACAAGTAACATGCTGGACTCGACGGTTTGATTTCTTTTAGCTAGTCCTAGTAGGCATCTTATTTGCCGAAATGAGCCGGGTCGAAAATTTTTGGCCACCGTTCCAATTTTGGTAACCGCGATTGGCTGGCCAATATCCAACAAAAATGAAGAATCATTTACTAGGCATTCTGCATTCTAACTAAATCAGCGAATGCTAACCTTTCGAATGACCGCAATTAAGTTCAATACACATTTTCATGTCATTACAGCAAACTTCCATTATTTAGTGAAGACTCATGCAGCGCACTGCCATGCCGCGAGTGTCGTGGGGGTAGGTGTAGGTGAGCGTGCCCCTGTTCTCATAGAAGATGTACATGTTAGTGTTAACAGATTGTGGGTTAACTGAAGATGTCCAAAGCGCATAACTCTTCCCCCAACCATTGCGTGGATGGTCTTCAGGAAGCTCGTAGCCTGAGCTATTAAAATAAAAATCAACCCAGACTTTATCTTGATTATCTAATGCCCAGATTGGAGTAAAGTTCTCTTTCCTCATCGCTATAACTTCATCCCAATTTTTACTCTCATGAGCAGTTTCTTTAATGCCCTTAGCTCCCATTGACCGCGATAATTGTGCGTATTCCCTAGCTGTTGGCAAGCGTGACCCTTTAGCTTCACAATGCCTACTGGCCGCGTAGTAATTTATCTTTTTCAATACATTGCCTCTATCATCGCGTTCAATATCACCAATTTCTGGCCCAATACTTAGTTCTGCGAATGAGAGAGATGATGTTAAAATAGCAACCAAAAGTAAAATGGCTTTAAAAAAAGGCAAATTTGATAGGTTCATAATTAACTCCGTTTTGTATTTCTAGGCATACTAACATGTGGATTTTTGGCTTTGAAAAAAAAGAACATGCCACGTAAAAAAGTTAGATTGATGACAAAAACTGTCATAGATATAGCAATCAGATAGAGGTAGACAATTAAAATTACAGGATTTAACCTCAGCTTTCGTCTTTGCTAAAAAAGTCCCATACTTTTACCCAACTTTAAGTGGTTGCGGCAGTTTTTTTATGTTCTGAGAAGCTTCATAAATATCAACTGCCTTTTGAGCATTCATCCAAAAATCAGGAGTCATTTTGAATGCTGCCCCCAATTTGAGAGCCATCTCTGCTGTCACTGAAGTATGACCATTAACTATACGATTAATCACCTTCACATCGCAGCCCAAGTGTTCAGCCAATTGCTTCTGAGTCATAGCCATGGGAACTAAAAACTCTTCCTTTAAAATTTCTCCAGGTGTGGTTGGTTTTCTAACCCTTTTCATTTCAATCTCCTCAATGATAGTCTGTGATTCTCACGTCTTCCGGTCCTTCTTCAGTCCATCTAAAAATTACCCGCCACTGATCATTTACACGAATACTATGAAAGCCAACCAAATCTCTTTTTAAAGCCTCTAGCTGATTGTTCGGAGGAGACTTCAAATCTGAAAGTTTACTAGCATAATCAAGCATATCTAACTTCCGCTTCACAATCTTAGAGATGCTTTGCCAAGGGGTCGCTTTCTTTAGCTTTCCACATATAAAAAATTGCTCTGTGGCTTTGTCGCCAAAAGAACTTATTGCCATATCAATTTATACCTAATCAAGGTATACCTTGTCAAGGTATTTTTTACTGTGCCCTGACCATTGCAATCAGAAAGAATACCACCGACTAGACTTCACAAATAAAACTGTAAAAGTCCCATTGTCGACACATATCATCACCAATGACAAGATTAAAAATTTTCAGTCATCAGTTCGTCTCTGGTAACTACGATGGGGTGGCAAATAACAAATAGACTCACCTTGCCCCGACTAGACGGTGTTATTTAGTAAAAACACCCTCACTTATGAAAAGGTTCTCCAAATACTTTTCATCACAAGCTTCATGCCATAATTTTGATAACTTCCAGCCATTGTCTTTCGCTATTTCACCTATCCGACCTGGGTTTCCTACAAATAAAGTGGACGTTTTATATAATGATATCTCATCGCTATAAGACTCCTCTGGACTTACCACTTCCCAACCATCTTTCCGCAACGCCTTCACTAGATCGGAAATAAACATTGCCGCTAGGTCATTTTCATGGAGCAAAAGCACATGGGATGGTGAACGATTTATCACAGCTTTTGCCATATCGTCATAGAATCGGATGCTATCAACTAGGACATCAACGTAGACTCTTTTGAGAGCATCAAAGTTTATCTTTTTCCCTTGTTTTTTTGCATTTTGAAATAGGTCTTCCATTGCCCAATCATAGTTATTCACGGTCACATAGCCGTTTCTGTAGCCAAGGCGATCTAGGTCTTCCCTTACTCTGTCACGTTTTTCTAAGGTATTTCCCTCTCGTAAGTATGGAGATCGAAACAATTTCTCAAATCCATTAAGTGGTTCTAATATTTCATGAGCTTCCCGAATATCTCGTATGTAATCATACAAATCTGTATTATTGAGCATAGGGTGTGTATGAGTATGATTTCCAATGAGATGCCCATTTTTTGCATAAAAATTTATACGCTCGGCTCCCTCTTTATCCATCTTTGATGTGTTTACATAAAAGGCCACGCGCTCTACTTTAGATTTTTTTAAGGACTCAATCAGCCTCTTGGATCTCTGCTCACCCGAAAAAAATGAAGACTTTCTGGGAGCATCATCAAAAGAAAGAGAAATCGTTCCCTTTGGAGCTGAAGCCGACTTCATATCTTTATCACTGGAAGTGGCACACGCACTAAAACTTAGCATCGATAAAATTAAAAGGATTTTCCCGAATTTCATAAAGCACCTTTATGTGAATTGTGACTACAAAAGCGTATGTCATCTAAGTGAAATCGACTAGACTTTTTAAAAATAACAGGGTGTGCATGCATCTTAAGTCTTTCCAGCTTTTTATTTTGTGCATGCGTCAGCTCAATCCTTAAAACCACCTTGTTCTGATACTCCGTTTTTTCAATTTTAATAGGAACAGGGTCTGGTGCCAACTGAGCGAGTATTTTTTTGATTTCTCGTGAGGGCTTGTTTTCTATTTTTTGCAAAATTT
>JAUILT010000102.1 GCA_030432925.1 Bdellovibrionia bacterium
CCTACGGTGTAGAGTATGCCAACCTATTTTGGGATGCAGTTCTTGCTCGAGGTGGTCAAATTGTTGCTGTACAGGCGTATAAGCCTAAAACCACTAATTTTTCAGACCCTATCCGGAGACTGGTAGGAACCTACTATCTAGAAGACCGCCAGATAGAGTATAAAGAGCGTCTGAAAAAGTGGTTTGAAGGCAGAAAAACCCTGAGAGGCCGTCAATCTCCGCCTGAGGATATTCTCCCTCCAGTTGTTCGATTTGATGCTTTATTTGTTCCAGATAGTGTCAAAGCTATGGGTCAGATTGCACCGACACTTGCATACCATGATATTTCTGACGTGAAGCTCTTAGGCACCAACTTATGGAATACCAAGTCGTTAATACGACTCGGTAGAAATTATGTCGATAATGCCATTTTTGTAGATACCTTACTAAAGAGCGATAAGAACTACAGAGAGTCTGCATTTTTTAAAGAGTTCAAGGCCGTGTTTGGAACTGAACCCGGTATCTTTGAAGCCCAAGCCTACGATGCTGCACTTATTTTAAGGCAATCCATTGCTTCCGGGGAATCCTCTCGTGTAGGACTGGCTCAAAGGCTACTCAATCATCGCAGCTTTATGGGCTCCACAGGAGCTTTAAAAATGACGGATCAAAGAGAAATTTACCGTCCACTGGTTAGCCTGACCGTCCATAAAAATAAAATCACCCGTATGGATGATCACCCTCTAGAAGAACTATTTCCTTCAAAAAAGGGAAATGCTTCTGAAAGTAGTAGGAAAAACATAAAAAATCAGTAGTTCCTTTTTTTATTAACCCTTTGAGTGCCAAGAGGCGTCCTACCGTTACCCTGGACCTGATACCAGGGAAGAATGGGAGGTTAAGGTGAGTGGATTGAATAAAGGCTTCATTGAAGAGTGTCGCGCACGGCTTTTGAGCTTAAAGGCAGAGCTTATGAATACATTTCTCACTCGCAAACAGGAATTGTGCTCACAGGAGTTTCGAGGAGATGAAATCGATATGACCTCTTCAATCATGGCTGAAAATGAACTTCTTGCCAATCAAAGCCGAATCCGACACCAGCTCATGGAAATTGAATTTGCATTAGCAAGAATGGAGGTCGGGCAATTCGGAATGTGTGAGGAAACAGAGGAACCTATCGAATTAGAAAGACTCAAAGCCATTCCCTGGACACGCCTGAGTATTGAGGGTGCTGAAATAAGGGAGTCCCGAGAAAGAGTCAAAAGGCGTTGATCCAATTCAAACCAGATCGGTACATAGAGCAGGCTCACAACAAAGGGCCTGCTTCACATCAAGTTATTACCTACGAGTGTCATAGTCCATGGGCCTGATTGTGCCACTTTTTTGACACTTCTGTTCTAAAAAACCTATTGATTTCGACCTTTTCCAGACCTAACTCGAAGCTTTTTTTCTTAAAGTCCTCTTCTGCTCTACCGATCAGAGAAACAAGTAAGCAGATCAATTTTTCCCGCTAGAGCGGAGGCAATGAAATGAATTTTGATGACAAGACAATAGATATTCCGGAATCCCTCCCCATGTTACCCGTGAGGGATATTGTGGTTTTTCCTTATATGATTCTACCTTTATATGTTGGTCGAGAAAGCTCCATTCGAGCTGTTGAAGACGCGCTCGCAAAGAATCGCCTGATTTTTCTTGCGTCCCAAAAGGAAATCACTGAGGAAAATCCCACTTCGGACTCCATCTACCGAACCGGAACAATAGCCATGATTATGAGAATGAGAAAACTTTCTGACGGAAGAGTTAAAATTCTCATTCAAGGCGTTTCAAAGGGTGTGATCACCGACTTTCAACAAACTGAGCCTCACTTTGACGTCAGAGTTGAAAAGATCGAAGAAAACACTGTTGCCCCTGCTCCACAAGTTGAATTTGAAGCCATGATTAGAAACGCCAAAGAACAACTCGAAAAGATTATTGCTCTGGGAAAGATGCTCTCTCCAGACATTCTACTTGTACTCGATGATGTCACTGAACCCGGACGGCTGGCAGATCTGATTGCCAGCAACCTTGGGCTTAAAGTTTCTGATGCCCAAAAAGTTTTAGAGACATCTGACCCCAAGAAGCGTCTAGAATTAGTAAACGATATTTTAACCAATGAACTAGAAGTTCTACAGATGCAAGCTCGCATAAGAAGTACGGCCAAAGACGAAATGTCTAAATCCCAAAGAGAGTATTTTCTGCGCGAGCAGATGCGCGCCATAAAGAATGAGCTTGGTGAGTCTGATTCTAAATCAGAAGAAATGGATGAATTAAGACAACGTATTATGGATGCCAGTATGCCTGAAAAAGTGCAAGAAGAGGCCTTAAAGCAGTTTGCTCGCCTGGAAAGAATGCACCCAGATGCGAGTGAAGCCTCCATGGTCAGAACCTACCTAGATTGGCTCAGCGACCTGCCTTGGCAAAAGTCGACAACAGATTCTCTTGAACTTGCTAACGCGCAGAAAATTTTAGACGAAGACCATTATGACTTAGAAAAAGTTAAAGACCGCATTATGGAGTTTCTAGCTGTTCGCAAGATTAAAGATAAAGACATGAAAGGACCTATTCTTTGTTTTGTAGGCCCTCCTGGAGTTGGTAAAACATCACTGGGTAAATCCATTGCACGGGCAATGGGAAGAGAGTACTTCCGTGTAGCATTAGGTGGCGTTAAAGATGAGGCTGAAATCAGGGGTCATCGACGCACATATGTGGGTGCCATGCCTGGAAAAATCATTCAGGCTTTAAAGCAAGTCAAAACCAATAACCCCGTCATGGTATTGGATGAAATTGACAAATTAGGATCAGACTTTAGAGGAGATCCCAGTGCCGCCATGTTGGAGGTGCTGGATCCAGAGCAAAACTCTACTTTTCGTGACAACTATTTGAATGTGGACTTTGACTTGAGCAATGCTTTATTTATTGCTACAGCCAACGTTTACGAAAATATTCCTCCGGCTCTGAGAGACAGAATGGAAACCATTCAAATCTCAGGTTACACCACTAACGATAAGGTCTTGATTGCTAAAAAACACCTCGTGGGTCGCCAGATGGATAGCAATGGTCTTAATAATACACAAATTGAATTTACTGACGAGGGCCTACAGTACCTAATTGCTCACTATACAAGAGAAGCCGGACTGAGAAACCTTGAGCGAGAAGTCGGTTCTGTTTGCAGAAAAGTGGCTAAAAAGTTTGTCATGGGTGAAACCTCTAAAAAGGTCATTGTTAATGAGGAGTCCGTTGTCGAACTTTTGGGAGCCCCTAAATATCTAAAAGATGAAAGGTTGAAAGAAAATAATGTAGGTATCACCACTGGATTGGCCTGGACTCAAGCGGGTGGAGAGGTCCTTTATGTTGAGGCCTTGAAAATGGTTGGAAAAGGCAGTCTGATCCTCACCGGTCAATTGGGTGATGTAATGAAAGAATCTGCCACTGCTGCCATGTCTTATGCAAGAGCCCATGCTGACGAATTGGGTATCGAAAATAAGTGGTTTGATGATTATGAGGTGCACGTTCACTTGCCTGCAGGAGCCATCCCAAAAGACGGCCCTTCTGCTGGGGTCACCATGGCCACAACTCTTATTAGTCTGATGACAGACACCCCCGTAAGAAGAGACATCGCCATGACAGGTGAAATCACTCTGTCAGGAAGAGTTCTTCCCGTGGGTGGAATCAAGGAAAAAGCCCTGGCGGCACTCACTCACGGAATCAACACTGTGATTTTGCCTCTGGCCAATCAGAAAGATGTCTCTGATATCCCCAGTGAATTCAAAGAAAAATTAAAATTCATTTTTGTGGAAAACCTCGATGAAGTTTTTGCTCTCGCCTTTGATAAGAAGGCCAAAAGAAATGATACAAAATCCACAAAAGAACGCAAAAAAACAAAGGATTCCACAACGGCGGCAGCCTGATAAAGATTTGAAAGTGTTTGCTCCCTAGAGGGTCTGTAAAAAAATAACTTGGACATATTTTCTGCTGAGTCTTTTTTACAGGTCCTTAGGTGGCTCTAGCCCCCTGGTTTATTGAAGGCCTCAATTTGTGCTATCTGGGAGTTCCGGCATCAGCCAACCAGTTTTCAAAAGATCGGCTTTCTGTCATCTCAGCCTTGAGACGGGTGTTCTCCTCTTCGAGAACTCCGACCAGAGTTCGAAGATCAGCCACCTCATCTTTCAGTAATAAAACCTGCTCTTCTTTCTCCTGAAGAATCACCCGATAAGCTCTCTTTAACTCATTGAGCATTTCCTGAGCTGCAGACAAAAATGGCCCTGTGGTCCTGTCTTCGGTAGGTTTTGAATTCAACACCTTTTCGGGCTCTTCGTTTTGTGGTGGGGGGGCGAAGGAGCCCAAAGGTGATGTTTTTATGGTTTTATGTATTTTTGGTTTATGCTCTTTTAACGGGCAGTTCTTGAGCAAATATTTGCCCTCATCAAAGCGAACCTGAACCTGATCTGACTTAATTCTCCGGCGCAAAGTAGACACACTGACTTTGTACTGTAATGAATACTCAGATAATGGTAACCAGCCCTTCACTTTTCTGAACCCCTCGTTTTGGTTAATCAGACTGTATCAAATCGCCTATTCATGACAACATTTTTTGATGGTCCATCTTGTCAAATCGACTTCAGTCGGGCTTGATCACGGCCTAAAGGCGGGTTGACCACTCGCCTTTAGGCTTATTAATTATTTTGAATAGCCTATTCAAAGGGGCCAATGAATACTTGCCCTCGACGATCTACGAAAAAGTCCTGCTAGACCTTCAGAAGGGTCATTGATAGTCTCTTGCCTATGCGTTTGGGGGAGAAAAAAAAGATTGCACTGGTGCTCAGTGGTGGAGGGGTTAAAGCCGCCGCTTACCATATTGGTGTCTGCTTGGCGCTGCGCGAAAAAGGCTTTCAATTTGCAGGAGGATCACAACCTTCAGATGCAGATAAATTTAAGGATCAACCCCTAACCTTTAAAATGTATGTGGGCTCCAGTGCTGGTTCTGTGATTTCTACATTTCTTGCCGCAGGCTATTCGATTGATGCCATTATTGATGCCTTCACCAGAGGCAATGGCGTTGACTCTCTAGTGCCTCCAAGAAACCCAGAGGAACAAGAACAACAGCTTAAGCCCTTAACATATCGCGACATATTTAGCATCAATATGAACCCTTCAACAGCGCTTTCATTTATCCCCAAACTTTACAAAAAAAAACCAGTGATCAGTGGAGGGCTCGAAACGCTGTTTAAACGAGGCTTTAAGATGAATGGTGTTTTTTCCACAAGAAACCTAGAGAAGTACCTAAGAAATAACGTATTTCCTACCAATGAATTCAAAGCTCTAGGCGCTGAGCTTTATATTGTTGCTACACAACTCAACCACTCTAGAAAAGTCATTTTTGGCCCCTTTGATGAAACAACGAAAGAAAAAGACATTAAGTACGCCAGCTATGCCTCCGTCTCTCAGGCTGTAGCTGCCTCTGCCGCCTTACCTCCTTTCTTTGCGCCCTATGGGATTAACAACCAGCGGGGTAAAAAAATCCACTTTTTTGATGGAGAAATTCGTGACACTCTTTCCACCCATGTGGCCGCTGATCATGATGCCGATTTGGTGATCAGCTCTTATTCCATACAGCCTTACCACTACAATGATGAGATGGGCTCCCTTCACGAATATGGAATTCCTGCCATTTTCAACCAGGCCCTTTATCAGGTTGTTCAACAAAAAATTGAGCGCCACATGCAAAATCAAAAAGACATGAAGTCCATGCTGAACACTGTGAGTGGATATTTGAAACAGATTGAACTGCCAGAGGAGCAGCGGGAAAAACTGTTGGAGATTCTGGCCTCAAAGTCCCGATTTAAGCCCAACGTGGACTATATTTACATTCATCCAAGTCCTCATGACTACGAAATGTTCTTTTATGACCATTTCTCACTCAGTCCAAAAATTTTGAGCGGAATCGTGCGAACCGGATTCCGGTCTGCCATGTCAACTTTAAGAAAATATAACTTCTAGAGGCTACAGCCCGTCGCGATGTCCCCTACAAGGAGGCCTTTTTTTTCCAAAGCTGGGCATTCCATCTCTCAACATCTGGATCCCATCTCCGTTTTCTTCTCAGGTCAAATCGAGTGGCTCGTAGAAGGCCCGTGTGCTTTTCATAGTTGAATACAACCATTTTCTCCGTTCGAGTTTCTAATCTTCCGCTGGGCCACTTTATTGTTTTTTCAAGATTCCATTCAAATGTTTTTACAAGGGTATTTTCTGATTGAGTCCAGTAGGAACGCTCTTTCCAACAGGGAACTTCATCACAAGCCCCACTGTAGGCTGTGTCCTTTTCCTCTAGGTCCAGCCGAAACCAACTAACAGGCCCCACGGCACCGTTTTGAGAGGTAATGGCAATAGTTGTATCGCCTTTGGGAAATATTTTAAGTAGAAAATACTCACTACGGCCAGGAGTAATATTTGAGTTCAGTCTATAAGTGCCAAAATGATCTGCGAGCATTTCATGTGGGCTTTCTGCAAACGCTCCAAGTGTCAAAGTCACCATAAAGACTAAAATTATTTTTCGCACCTTTTCCTCCTCAAGTTTCAAATTCCAAATTCCAAAAATTTTATCTCAACGTGAGGCTTTTTATCCCTCAACAACAATTATACTTAGTGGGGTTTGTCCTCTTGAAAAGGCATTACAGCATGATATTCACCCACCTGATCAAAAACACTTAAATAAGAATAACTTTCTAAAGCACCTTTGTGTGAAAACTTAAGTTCAAATAAAAATGAATACCCACCACCACCATATCGGATATGAATACGACCATCAGAATATTCTTTTCCAACCACAAACTTTTGTCCTTTGCACTGATCATATGGAATTAAATTGTCATTAAAATCCAGAATGTCATAGGTGATCTTACCAGACCAGGATTGTTTGGGCGATCTGTTCCAAATCATGGGCAACTGACAATTTTTTGCATAGATATCTCCAGCCTCATTGATTTCAAATTGAAACTGAACATCATTGATAATCTCGTCAAGTTTACAAGAATGATCTGAAAAGCCCACCATACTCACAGAGTTTAAATGAACATATCTTCCAGGAGCATGAGTAAAGTAAAAGGCATCATCCTGTTTTGTATGAAAATCACTCCTACTGGATCGGGCAAAGGTGCACTTGATTTCTGACTCTCCCACCCACACTTGGGTTATCGGAAGTTCCTCGGTCTTTGCTGTTGTTGTGACAAGCTGTAGACAAAACCCTATCTGTAAAATACGCTTAAGATACTTTTCCACCTTTATATCCGCCCCTCTATTCAACTTAAAAAACCCAGCTCTCTCTGAGTAGTGTAAATAGTTTTTATTGTCAATACTACTTTCACAAGGCTTTGAGCTCCACTTAACTCTATCGACCCAGTTTGAGTGTTAAGATTTTAAAAAAACATTCCGCCAATGTTGGCAAGGATGGCCTGGTAAAGGGGGTCTGCAAAGAGGCCGAAGACTAGAATTAAAATAGCAGAAACCGTAATTGCAAGATGAGTTAAATATCGGGTTTTTAAAACCTCTGCGCCCTCACTGTCATACATATACATAAGCACCAATGGCCTCAAGTAGTAGTAGACACTGATAACAGAACCAACAACGCCCCAAATAGTAAGCCATACAAACCCCTGCTTCAACGCTGCTGAAAAGATAAAGAACTTACCAAAAAAACCAACCGTCGGTGGAATTCCGGCAAGGCTCAACATAAAAAGGGCAATACACAAAGCCACCCAAGGACTGCGCTGAGCCAGGCCTTTCAAGTCATCCACGTCCACCAGTGAATCCTCACGCTTTTCAAACAGGCTGATCACTCCAAATGCGCCCACCGTCATTATACTGTAAGCGATGATATAGAAGACAACCCCTGTGGCGCCCAAAAGAGCTTCCCCGCCCACTGATGCCGACAATAAACCAATCATCACATACCCAGAATGAGCCACGCTCGAGTAGGCCAGCATTCGCTTTAAATTGGACTGCATGATTGCTGCTATATTACCCACTAGAATTGTCAATGCCGCTAACCATTCAATGGCATTCATCAAGGGGATGGCGTGATCGGCCAGGAGCAAGTCCGTAGTGAGAAATCTCAAGACAAAAGCTAAAGATACGGCCTTGACACCCGTGCTCATAAAAGCTGTCAACGGTGTTGCAGCCCCCTGGTACACGTCCGGAGTCCAAGAGTGAAAAGGAAAAATAGAAACTTTAAAAAACAACCCCAGAAGGGTCAAAATGGACCCCAACAAAAACAATCTGTTTGTTTGCAGCAAATCCGAAGCCACTTCTGTAATAGCAGGCAAATAAGTGGATCCCGCCGTTCCATAAATAAAAGACACTCCGTAAAGCATCACTGCGGAGGCAAAGCTGCCCAGTATGAAATACTTGAAAGCCGCTTCTTTTGATAATCGATCCTCACTAGAAAGTGCAATCAGAATGTAAAGACACAGTGACATCAGCTCAATTCCAATAAAAAGGCTCATAAGATCATTGGACCAGACAACTACCATCATCCCGATGACTGAGTTCATCAGCAAAAACACATACTCAGAAAACTGTTTGTTGTTGGTGGCCAGATTCTCTTTTGAGAAAAACAGAGTCATTCCTGTCACAAAAAGAACTGTCAGCTGCATCCAGTAAGACAAGCCGTCAAATCGCAAAGCCTCCTGAAAGGCCGTTTTTTCAATTCCGTAGTTGGCAGCTGTCAAAAAAGCTGCGGCAATCACTCCACCCAATCCACAGGTGATGGTTGTAAAGGAGTTGAGCTCCCGGTTTCCGCGAAGAACTTTAAGTGTCAGAGGAATAATCGACGCGATAAACAGAATCAACGCCGGGGAAATCAACAACATGTCGAGCATTTCAAATTGAATGTCCATTATTCGGCCTCCGCCACTTGCGTACTCTTGTTGTCATTTTTTTCATTATATATGGACAACTGATAATTGGTTTTGTTGTTCAAAAGATGCTCAAGGCTTTTTTCTGAATATCTGAGAAAGTGATTCGGGAACAATCCCATCCAGAAAACCAAAACAATCAAAGGAGACATGACAACCCATTCTCTCAGGTTGATGTCCAGACCAATGGGCTTGTACTTGGAGACAATCTCTCCCTCCTGCCCAAAGAAAACCCGCTTCACCATCCAAAGCATGTAACAAGCGCCAAGAACCACGCCTGTCACAGCAAAGATACCAAAAACCGGAGACGCCTGATAACTACCCAATAAAATCATGAATTCACCAACAAACCCGTTGGTCATTGGAACCGCAATGGAAGACATGGTAACAATCACAAACAAAATAGTGAACCAAGGAGCTACCGTGGCCAATCCACCATATTTGGAAATTTCGCGGGAATGAGTTCTTTCATAGATCATGCCCACAAGAAGGAACAATGCCCCGGTACTGATCCCATGATTGAGCATTTGATAAAGCCCGCCAGTCAGTCCGTAAGCATTGAATGCGAACAGACCCAGCATGACATAGCCCATATGAGACACTGACGAGTAGGCCACCAGTTTTTTAATGTCGGGCTGAACCATGGCTACAAGAGCTCCATAAATAATTCCAAACACAGCCAGAAACATAAACAGCCACGACCAATACTGAATTGCCTCAGGAAAAATAGGCATGGCAAATCTCATAAACCCGTAGGTACCCATCTTCAGCATCACTCCGGCAAGAATCACAGAGCCTGGGGTTGGAGCTTCAACGTGGGCATCCGGCAACCAGGTATGGAACGGAAACATTGGGACTTTAATGGCAAATGCCAGAGCAAAGGCAAAGAACAGCAATGTCTGGGTATTTAAAAAGTCTCCACCGACAAACGGAATATTCAATTTGTAAAAGTCCAGAAGGCTGGCACTCATCTGTCCGCCGAGAACTTCACGAGTCATGAACATCAAAGAAATCAATGCCAGCAAC
>JAUILT010000169.1 GCA_030432925.1 Bdellovibrionia bacterium
AATAGCTTCTACCTTTTATTGACTAACAAGAATTTCAAGCCACACTCAAAAGACACTAAAATGCTCTCTACTTTCAAAAACTTAGAGAATCATATCCACAATTAAGGGGACCATTTAATACCTGAACCAATATTTATGGTAAGTTGAGATCAGAGGGCCTTAGCTTGGAGATCAGTTCCTGAAGTTTTTCATTAGCCTGTTCGCCAAATTGCTCGTTGACACTGTCAAGGTCAATACAACGAAGTCCGATGACTCCAATACGAATGCGGGTGGTTTTGATCTCCATAGCCTGAAGGTTCATTTCTAGATCAGTGATCGACAACATGACCTGACGGCCAGAAAGGACTTTGCTGAGAAAACGGTTCAGCCACCCTTGTTTTCCTAAAGGAGATTCTGCCAGTTGACCCAGTAACTGTGGGGTGTGGGGGTGGGCTCCAGACCAACAGAGGTAGCGATTTTCTGCCACTCTAGGCATACTGAGAAGACCAGAGTCTAAAATTTTTGGTTGGGCACCAAAACGGATCTGTGCATTGGGGTTGCTTTTGGCCTGTAACTTTTGGTCATGACTCATAAGTAGGTTTACGTTGGCTTGCAGCGGGTTCTTTTTTACCCAGGGGTTGAGAGCCTTTTTCCAGCGTTGCCAGCGAGAAGGCGTGTGCTCCTTTGGCTCCGGGATTCGGAATGTATTCAGTTTTACTTGGTCATTTGTAATATCTACGGATTTTTCTGTGGGCTGCATTCCTAGTAATACTTGAGTAGTGACACTGGAGTTATCTTCTTTCAATCGAATGAAGACAGAAAAAGTTTTCAGATAGGCAGGCAAGTCCTCAGGGGCCTGTGCATCGACCTGATCAATACCTTCTTGAATAGACCCGATCACTTCTTGTCGACGGGATGGAATAATATCTATGCGCTTCATATCAAAAGGCAGCCGAGCTCGGAGGCCCTCAGAGCGTAAGTCTGTGCTGCGTGCATCTGTGGGGTAAGGAGTGAATAGCACTTGAATGCCAACCCCTTGAGTGGGTAAAGATGCATTGAGGCTGCTTAATCGTTGGTTGAGTTTATCGCTGATCACTTGAGTGATGGCTTGAAGAATTTGTGGGCTTTTCTCTAAGTCTTCAGTCAATGAAAAGGCTGAGGCCAGGAGCATATTCATAGTTTCAGGAAGGTCATGAATGATATCTTCGACCATGGCATCAATCATGGCCTTTTCCTCTGGAGTCAGATTTTCTGTTCCGTGAGTCCCAATAACAAGAGCCATGGGGTTTTCACCACCAGGAGCAAATGGAAGTCGTTTTTCAACAATGCGCTCTGGCACACCGAAGTTTTGAAAGTGTCCAGAGGAGTACTCCTCCTTCATATCCTGAACGTGGAGAAGCGTATGACCAAATCGGTCCAAAAGGGCGTTCACTGCCGGGCCAATGACAGGGTCACCACCAAGAGTGGTTAAAAATGGTGTCAAACGTCCTTCTTGAATGGCTTTTTGAAATCTTGGGAGAGAGTCAATCCCATCAAAAATGGTGGTCGTACAGTTGCGAATGACAGTATTATAATAAAGATCCATTTTGATTTTTATGGCATTGTTGATGTAATAAGAAAGCAGTTGGGCCTTTTCCATATGGGTCAGAGGCAGAAGGTATTGGCGGAATTCTCGATCTGGACCTTCGCTGTATTTTTGTTGACCAGAAACCAATCGACCCACTAAAGGGTTGGCGTCCACAGCGCCCAAGGCAAAATTGTAGCTGGCATGAGGTGGTAGGGCAGCCTCATAAGAAATAATCATATCTTTGACGTGACCTTCGGCTTTGCCAGTATTTTTATTAAAGAGTTGAATTTCAGAACCATTTTTCATTACGAAG
>JAUILT010000170.1 GCA_030432925.1 Bdellovibrionia bacterium
GGCCAAGCGAGCCGTAGAACTTGGCGATGAAAAACAAAAACGCCTCATGGGTCTCGCCATAGACAGATATTTGGTAAACATTGGTCACAAACAACTTTTCGCAAGCCAAGCCACCAAAACAGACGTCAGCAATCCAAACTCCTGCTGGTGCCTTCAAAAAATCGAGCCATCTTTTCCCGATGATTTAAGAAAAGATATTGCCAATAAAACATTTAAAGAAGCCTTTGATTGGCTTGAAGAACTCAACAAGGGAACTAGCTGCCCCAATACTGAATGTACTCAAGAATTAAAGCCCTCCCCCAAAGGGACTGTTCCGGGATTCTGGTGATGAGGACACCTGAACAAGCCGAACAAATTGCTAAAAAAGTTGTAGAAGAAAAGTTTCCTTCTGCTCTTGTCGCATTCTGTGCCGGTTCAATTGTCAGAGGTGAAGGCACTGATTCTTCAGATATTGATTTGGTTGTCGTCCACTCCCAGCTCAAACGGGCCTATCGAGAGTCATTCTTATTTGAAGGATGCCCCATAGAAGCCTTTGTACATGACCCTAGCACCTTGAAATACTTCTTTACTGAAATGGATGCTAAATCTGGCACACCCTCGTTGCCACAGATGGTAGTCGAGGGAATAGCGGTATGGGGTAGTGAGGGTAACGCTCGACAGTTCAAAGAAATCGCGGCCAAGTTGATCGCGGCTGGGCCAGCTCCCCTTTCTGAAGAAGATATTAGTAACAGAATTTACGGCATCACTGATCTTGTAGATGATTTTAAATCACCACGATCAAGAATTGAAGCCATTGGCATAGCCACTCGTCTTTATGAGTCTTTGGGTGATTTTGCGCTGAGAAGTCAAAACCAGTGGTCAGGTGCTGGAAAACAAATTCCACGGGCCTTACAAAGGTATAGTCCCGGGCTAGCGGAGGATTTTAACTCTGCCTTTGAGTCTTTTTTTGCAAAAAATGATCGGAAGCCTATTCTAGATTTAGCAGAAAAACTCACGCAGCCTTTTGGAGGTTTCCTCTTTGATGATTATAAACGAGATGCTCCGCAAACATGGAGAGATAACTGGCACCAGGCTACGGGCAAACTCCACCATGTTGAAATCTATGTTTCAGACTTAGAGAAATCCACTCAGTTTTGGTCATGGCTCCTATGCGAACACTTGGGATATCATGAATTTCAAAAATGGGATGGTGGCCTCAGCTATAAACTTGGTGACACCTATATTGTTTTTGTGCAAACCGAGGAACGATTCTTAGAGACGCCCTACCACCGTTGCCATGTTGGCCTGAACCACCTTGCGTTTCATGGAAAATCCAGGGAACACATAGATGAACTCACCCAGGAGCTCGAAAAGCGAGATGTGACCATTCTTTATAAAGATAAGCATCCTCATGCCGGTGGCTCCGATTCTTACATGGTTTTCTTTGAAGACCCTGACCGCATCAAAGTTGAGGTGGTTGCGCCATGAACAGCGAAACCATCCATTCCTTAAAAATTGAGCTTGATGAATCTCAACTGCCACCAATTACAAGTGCTCTAAAAAAATTGAGCAAACTCCATCGAAGCCCATTCAAACTGGAAAAAAATAGACTCAGCATTGAGCTAAGAAATGTTTCGACACTCATTGGGTTGATAGATAAAAGCTCTGAAAACGAACTAGCCTCGCTTTAATTGTTAAAGCTGATCAAGATGACCGAAAAAATTGGAATTATAAAACACCTGAAGAAATATTAAGCGTTGCAAAAAGAGATGTCGAACGTCGCAAGCGAGTAGGTGAGATATTTGGAGAAGGTTGCCTTTCTAAAGCACAAGAATTTGCAGCTGCAGCCCTTGTTTATCAA
>JAUILT010000103.1 GCA_030432925.1 Bdellovibrionia bacterium
TTTCAAAAATATGAAGCTGTCAAAGAACTCTGTAAATCTCTACGGTCCTCCCGTAGCCAGTGCAGGACAAGGCTTCCACTGCAATGCCATCTGAAGCTGTTCCACCTCCTTTATAAATCATTTTGGAACCCTTAAAGTTAGAGTCCTTGCATGACTGACAAGTTTGCCAGGTATGTACATAAATCGTCTTCTTAACTTTTTTGAAAAATGGTACATCGTCGAAAGTCCCGACATTTTCCAGTTATTGAGGGTTTGTTAAAGTTTGGCTCAGACATCAGCTGATGTTTGTCTGGAGCTGACGAGCTCTTAAACCCTCCAGCGAAGGAAGGAGGACTGAAGCCCACCATTGTAAGGTGGACCAGAGGCCAAGCTTGGCTTTTTATTTTTGTTAGTGATTTTGTTTTTTCCACTCAGGAGGAGTCAACACAGGGTGACGGTTTAAAATAGCCTCTACAAGATCTTCAAAATACTCCCTTGGATTGACCTTGTTGAGCTTGCAGCTTTCAACCAGGGTAAATAATATGGCTGCCGTTTCGGCCCCTTGCTCTGAGTGAGTGCCATACCAGGTCTTTCGACCCACTACGTGGCTTCGGAGGTGCCTTTCTTGAGCATTGTTATCCAACGGTACCTCTGGATCCTTTAAACACAGTGTGAGCCCCTCGTAGTTCTCCAAAAAGTAATTTAAGGCAGCCTGGTACTTGCCTCCCTTAAAATATCTGGGAAGCTCTTCTTTAGCCCTTTGTTTCATTGCCTCAAATAGAGGCACTATTTTTGACCTTGCCCTTTGGATTTCTTCTAAAGATGGGTTTTCATCTTTATCGGGCTCCAACTGGTAAATCTCGTGGTACTGATCCAAGTAAAAATGAGACTCTTTAAACTTGTGACGGACCTTATAAAAGGGCCTCCTGGCGTGGGAGTTACAATAAGCACTCTGAACCAGAGGCAAGTTCACCTTTTGCCTTTGCTCGTTAACAAGCCTCACAGCCCTGCCGTAGCCCGCATAGACATCCGTCAGTAAGACCTCACACTTGGAGTTGACTAAAGCCTCTAAGGCCACATCTCCAGATCTTGTGTCCCGATAGTCAAAGTACACCAGCTTCTCTGTCGAGAACCCCCACAAATACCAGCTCTTCTTATCTGATCCCTCAAGCATCTTATGGGGTGTCTCATCGGCTCGAACCACTCGGGAGCTAAAAACTTCTTCACCGATCCTTTGGTAGACTTGTTTCACAAAAAAAGCCAGCTGATGGGTCAAGTCATATAAGGTGTTGGGTGGGAGACCCATAAGGCCCGATCTTGAGGCCATCTGTACGTACCGCTCAATGGGGATCAAGTCGCAGTATTTACTTAATGCCACATCAAGAATCATCTCATCAGAATATGTCGAGCCGGGAACAATACGAGGAGGAAGGGGGGCCGTCTTCATGCACGATTGACAGCTGCAGCGGTAGATACTTCTTTTATACTTTAAAATCTCGTATTTCTTAGGGGTCACGGTCAACTGCTCGGAGTTTTCTGTCATTCCTGAGTCTGACATCTCTTTCCCACAAGCCTCGCAATCTGGGGCTTCCATTTGGATCGGAATCTCTCGAATGGTGACGTTTGGATACCTCTCAGACGGCTTCTTTTTTCTTGGAACTGGATCTTTTTTCTTCTTCTTTTTTTCCTTAGGTTTTTTGTACCTCTCGGAACTGGCCCCATAAAGCTCATGCTGGAGCTCGCCCAAATGCTCTTTTAAGACAATATCTAGCTGCTCTTCGGTGAGGTCCTTATATTTTAAACGATAAACTTCTTTAACGGCTCTCGATAATTCTGATTCTAGAAGGTGAATATGGTTAACCAACTCAGGCTGAGAAAGATTCTCTAATTTTGTTGAAGCTTCAGGTGTTATAAGGTTTTGTTGTTCCACTGATTCAAACAGTGGCCGATACCGGAGTCTCTGGCAACTGATGCCGCATTGGGAATGACTTTTTTATCTCCTGAGGGCTCTCTATAAATCTCTTTTCTAAATCCGCACCTTCAAAAAACAAGGCAAATTCAGCTGCACTTAAAACCACCTCGCCTTTAAACATTGGGTTGATCTTGTGGAAAAGACCCCGCTCCAGGCGCTTGCAAAGCAATACAAAGCCTGTCCCATCCCAGAATAAACATTTTATTGAGGTCCTTCTCTTATTAATAAATACAAACAAGTGCCCCGTGTAGGGGTCCTTATTTAAAAAACCCTTCACCTTCGCAAACAAAGTGTCGTAAGAGGCCCGCATATCTGTGGGCTCCTTACAGACGAATATTTTTGTTAAGCGGTTAAAACTGATCATGACACTTTCTTTAAAAAATCGATTAAATACTCCACTTGGGGAAACCGAATTACTTTATTATTTTCCCACACGACCTCTATACCCTGGCAGGGACCAAGAGACGCTGGAGACGCACTCCCACTCACACAGATCTCCTTAAATACCTCTTCCGGGAAAAAACCTTCGCGCTTCAGCCTCTTCGCTTTACCTAAAAGACTGGCCATCTTTCTTTGATCTACGCCAAGTGCTGAGTAAAATCCCGATGCAGGACCAGTCCATTGCTCCCAGGATATTAAAATATCCACCAGCAGCTCATCTGGAACCCGAGTCAGGCGGCCTTTCGGCGTCCTATAGCTACTGATTCGCTTCTTTAAGACTTCCATCTCCATCTAACACCTCCATGTGTTTTGTTGTCCTGAAAATAGATTAATTTTTATTCAGATAGATTGGAATGTAGGGACTTTCGACGATGTACGATTTACCACCTCCCCTTCGACCCGTTTTATGACAAAGTAAAAATCAAAGAAGATGGAGAGTTTTTTGCAAGGACAGTTAAGGAAGCTGTTGAAAAGGGTTTTCGTAGAGCTGGGCTATCTACCAAGAAAACAGCCTAACCTCTCAAAGTCCATTTGACACTATTTAATCCCAAACACCACTTTTAAATGTATATTAACCCTTTTCACTAATTCTTCTAACTCAAGATGCTGCTCCAGACGCTTAAATTTCTTTTTAAATGAATTCCATTTCAAAATAAGCCCTTCAGAAGGTTCAGATATCAACGCAAATGGCGTTTCTCTATTCTTAAGAGTTTCATTAATAGCATCTTTCAGAGCATCGGCGTCCAGAACACCCTCTTGGATCATGGTATAACAATCATAGAAGTCCTTCATGCGACTATTTACATCCCCCAGGTGCAAGATGGCCTCAAACTTTTCAGAGAAAATATATTCTGGAGGATATGAATTCAATTTTACTGACCGTTCAAACAGGGGGCCATTGGATTCCAGAAGTTCTACCTCAAGAGGACTTGGCCTCACTACATCTCCAACCCCTATATCTATAGAAACAGTGTTTTTAATTTGAGACAATTGGCCCTTTATGTTGATTCGATACCCTGGATATTTTTTGTGCTCCAGGGACAGAATATCGACCTCGACCTCTGAAAACACAAAACCATCACTGAGATCTAGCTGAGCGATCTCATCAATAAGAGTCCTTACCGTGCTTTGATTTGCTTTCACATCAGTTAAAAGAAAATCAATATCTCTTGTTTCACGCTTTAGTTCTATAATTTGCGCTAGACACATGCCGCCTTTAAAAATGAGGTTCTCTGAATGCTTTGATTCCGCTATCCGAGCAAGAAATCTCTCCAAAAAAAGTGTGTCCAACAAATGATTGAACGGCACTTGCGATTCTTTAGAAATCGTCTTCAGTTTATCTTTAACTCTTTGTTCAATCTGCTTGCTCATGCCACCACTGCCGTTAGATAGTCTCTCACTTTAGATGCTTTCAGTTCAGTAATATATTTATCAAGCTTTTTGAGGTTAGGCTTGCCCGTTTTACCGCTGAAATAAATTTTAAGCGCTTTTATTGCAGTTTCAAAATCTAGCAGGCGAAAAGAATCAACGATGGTTCTTTCAATATCAAAAATCTGAACTTTGACCCCAGCCATTTCTATGTCTTTAACTCCCATCTCTATGTTTCTCATTCTCACAATTCGGCTCATAGGAAAGTTCACTCTCGTTCGATTATTTGGCACCGCAATCCAAAACTCCTTCATCATTTCATCAGTGAGTTCATAGTAAACGAGAGCAGATATCAGGCAAATCACCCCACCCTTTATGTTGCTTGCCGCTATAGCGAGATCCTCCCACTGTAGATTCTCACCCTTTGGCTCATATCTCTTTGAGCAATACACACCCTGAGCGATCCTTTCGATTTCTCCCTTTTCCACATAATAAGAAAGCATTCTTGGAGAGATCCCTAGGTCGCTCGCCTGCTGGGTAGTAAAAAATGGTTTGTTTTCTAGCTTCTTAAGATCCATACCTATGTAACTTTCTGCACACAATATCTATCGGTGAGTGCATTTTATTACATTATACATGAAACCTAAAAAATGTAAATAAATACACTCAATAACTATACTTGAGTGCATTTATTTACATTTCTTTTAACCAGCTAAAATCACTGTATTATTCTATTATTCACTAACTTAAAACCTCCTGATTCATGCGAGAATACCTTAATTTTAAGGTGTTCTTGCAACCAGAACCTACGCTTCTCCCTAGGTTTTAGATGGTGTTCGGGTGAATTCGAAAGGTCTCCACTTTCCTGGCTGAATTTACTCTGATTCAAAAAATCATTGGGGTTTGGCTTTAACCCAGGAAAATCAATTACTCAGTTGAGTAGATTCTAGGTTAAAAAGACGCTTTTTGGTTAATCCCAAAGTGAGGGCGGGCTCTTTACCTTTGAGAGTCACATCACTCTCCGTAATAATGCCTACAACTTCCCCTTGTTTGTTCATGATTGGCCCACCACTCATGCCGTAAGTTGCATCCATAAAGCTATGGAGCAGATGGGTGTCCACAACATCGTAATATTGAGATTTTTGAAACTTATTAGTAGTAGCCGCTTGGCCGTCGTATAAATCAACAAATCTACCAAATGTAACTCGCAGTAAACCTCCTGGAGCATCTGGTTTACCGAAACGAACTTCGCGATCCACAGTTTGTGCAGGATAACCTACTAAATAAGACTCATCGCCGAGGTTGCTTTCTTCATCAGTAAAATGAAGAGGCTTTCCTACTGCCCAGTTGGCTTTTAGCTTAACAGCATCACTCAATTGGTGTGCTAAAGTAAATTTTGAACGATCAGAAAACGCGCCTATTTCATATGCTTCCTCAAAAAGAGAAGATGATGCTATTTTTATCGTAGCCCCTTCTGGACGATTTATACGATCACCGTTTTTATCTTCTAACAACAGCATCAAAGGCCTCTGTTTTAATTGTTCTAAGCAGGAATAAAAGCCACTCCTATCCCGACACCACTTCATAAAACGACTCACTTGCTCATTTATAGTGTGGAGATTTGTCCAAAGAGTGTCGGAGGATTCTGCAACAAATATCGTCGCAGAAAACATACTGTGTTCTGAACTTACGTAAATACAAGGCAAAACCTCATGCTGCTGACAGAAAGCCAGCTGACTACGATTCAATATGACATCCAATTCATCTTTTTCGTCATAATCTCCGTACTCTGAAATAAGACTCTGAAGCTCCTCCATTGAATTAACTATCGAATATTCTCCAGTGAGTTCACTGACTTTAAATACAGAGTCTGATGCCTTTTTTACGGCCTCCGGAACTCTCTGATTTTCAAGAAGATAAAATCCCATTTCTGCATGAGCACTATTGGCAAAGGCTAGTATAGTGACTAAGATATTTACTGCGCGGACAAATTTTGTCATATTTTGGACCTCTATAGTTCCCATATTCTATGAAATAACTGAATAATTTCCTATTCTTACGTAGTGCAATACAAATGCCACGTGAAAAAGCCCATGAGTAAATACGAATTAATCCCTACTCACACTTTCAGAAAAGCAAATTTTTAACTGCTTGGCACTTTGTCTCGGATATTGCCTCACCAGAACACACTCTCCCACACCTAGACTTTTGATCGTGTTCGGGTGAATTCGAAAGGTCTCCACTTTCCTCGCTGACTTGGCTCCTGTTTCTAAGTGCCAGAAGCCCCAGCGCTCCATCTGAGAGGTGTACTCAACCCTTTCATAGGTTCCCGCCATTTGTGATATCACCTCCGCAGATTCAGGATTCTTTTGCAAGAATGCAAATAGCGTCGAGGTGTTTCCCATCAACCTTCTGGCAAACTCTAGGCTTACCCTCTGGAGATCTCCCAATTCTTGGTGAGCCATTACAACACCTATCTTTGCGCTTCTTGCACGATCCAAAAAGGCCAAGAAGTCTTCCGTAGCTAGATCGGCAAACTCATCTATGACTACTGAAAATGGTCGCCTTTGATCTTTAGGAATCTCGTTGTCGATTCTTGCGCTTGATATGGCTGTACTGAAGGATGTTGCCTCGGGAAACTTCTAAGCCCTTTCAGGAGACGAAAAGCCGTTCAGTTAGCCACGAACAAGCATGGCATGAGTGAACGAAGAGCTTGTCGTCTGATCGGGCAGCCACGAGGGACTCAAAGGTATGAACCAACTACCAATGAAGAACGAGACAAACTTCGATCGAGAGTAGTTGATCTAGCATCTGAATATGGCCGTTATGGTTACCGTCAAGTCACTAACCTTTTGAACAGTGAGGGCTGGTGCATTGGTAAAGACGCTGTCTACTCAATCTGGAGAGAAGAAGGCCTCCAGGTTCCACAGAAGGCACCAAAACGTGGGAGACTCTGGCTGGCCGATGGATCTTGCATCAGGCTCAGGCCAGAGCACACGAACCATGTTTGGTCATATGATTTTGTGGCTGACAGAACTCATGATGGCAAGCCCTTCAAGATCCTCAACATCATTGATGAGCACAGCAAGGAGTGTTTGGCTAGCTTCGTAAAACGAAAGATCAACTCCCAGGACGTAATTTTAGTTTTAGCAGAACTATTTTTAACTAGAGGCATTCCAGAGCATATTCGCTCCGATAACGGCCCTGAGTTCATTGCAAAGAGGCTCGTCAGTTGGCTGGATAGTCTCGGTGTGGGCCCCTTATTTATACAGCCAGGGAGTCCTTGGGAAAATGGTTATTGTGAATCATTTAATGGAAAGATGAGGTATGAATTTTTAAACGGAGAAATATTTTACTCGCTATTTGAAGCACAGGTTTTGATTGAAAGCTGGAGGCAGCATTACAATACCGTCAGGCCTCATTCGAGTCTTGGAGGAAAGCCTCCTGCACCTGAAACTTTTCAACCAAATTTAACTGTGCTTGCAGTCTGAGTAGAACTTATGTATTGGTATAAAAACTCCCGGCTGGTCATCATTACTTTGTGATTTTCTTCAAGGCTCTTATATGCAGAAAACAACAATGAAGCTGCTCTTTCTAAATCTTTTACTATTTTTTCTTTCTTATCCATAAGTATGTTCCTCCTGTCTTTGGGCTTATGAATTTGAAATACTGTTTTTTGGGATTTATTTTAAAAATAATGATCTTTTTTTTTAAAAATTGAAGTGGTTTTTTCTATATGTGATTGATTACTATTGTATAGCTGTTGCAGAGCTAGAGTTATTTTGATTATTGTCCCTAGAGGCAGGTCTGCAATCTTTTAGGCTATCCAATTGATATTCAAGTCTCCTGATGGCACTTCTAACATTTGAATAGTCCCAACTTTGGCTATCAGATAAGCCATTTGCAAGAGTCTGGTACTCACTAAGTTTTCTTTCTCCTATATGGAAAGTGGAAGCTTCACACCTTCTTCTTTCAGCTCTCTTTCTAGCTGAATTCACATCATCTATGAGTTCTGTAATTTCACTTTTACAATGATCTGCCATAGTTCCACCACTACCTATAGCTAAACCTGTCAAACCCCATGTACTAGGTGGTCTTTTTTTTGGATCATACTGTAAATCTCTAGATCTACCATTAAGTGAAAACATAGGGATGACTCCAGGGACCACAGTAGATGCATAGAAGGTAGGGGCATTAATTCTGCCCTTATTCTTAGAAAATAAGTCTTCTGCCAATCCATGCATAAACATATCACCAACACAGCCAGAAGCCACATTACACCCAACCATTCTAACATAAGAATCTTGAGCCATAAGGCAACTGTATCCATCAAAGACATTTGAGTTTAAGCCAATACCAATTGAATGATATCCAGGGGATCCATGACCCTCCAAGACTAGATTATTAACTCTTTTGCAACTTTTGGCTAAATTACTTAGTGTGCTTCTAACTTCTGTTTCACTATTAACAACATATCTTTCTGCCCAATAGCCACAATTTGCATAGCCTGCAACCTTTTGAAGCCCTGTAGAGACAGATCCTTCTATAAGACATAAATCAATTTTTTCCTCTTTACCTTCACATTCTTTATTACAAACACTTGCCCAAGAGTTAATTCCAATAACCAATATGAAGATGGCCAATACTTTATTCATATCTGGCCACCAGTTTTTTTAATTCACTCTTATTAACAGAAAGGGGTTGTTTTAAAGCCTTACTATATGAAGCTTGAGCCAAATCTCTTACAATGGCATATAAAATATCAGTTTCAAAAAACTGTTTTTTGCACCTCATTGTATTTATTTTTTTCTGACTAGAGCAGTCTTTATCCCATTTTTCATAAGAAGGCTTTAAAATTTCATGCCTTACAGTATAACTGAAAACTACAAGGCTTCTGTACAGACTAAGTCTTGGGTTTTTACTCACTTCTTTATCAAGATTGGAAATAAAGCCTTTTTGCTTTTCCAAGTCTTCCACTTGCTTTTCACAGGCAAGTTTATTTTTTGATTTCTCACATCTATTCTTCTGAGCCTTTATTTCAGCATCAATCCCATTAATGATGCCCTTAACACCCTTAATATCTGCATATTGAGAAAGTCTATATTTCACCAAGCCTTTATTATTAAAAACAGCCTGATAAGCCTCTTTTAGAGAAACATTAGTAGTTTTCTTTATTTTTTTATAAAGATCATGCCTTGGCTTTGAATCAGGGGGAATCTGAGCTGAGGCAAAAAAAGAAAATATCAATATTATAAAAGCTTTTCCAAACACACTTTTATTTTACCCTATTCCTATTCCTATTCCTATTCCTATGGAATAACTTGCCCATTGGCCAGAGGAAAAATTGAAAGTCATGCCCTCTGAGAACAAGCATATTTGATTTTTAAAGTCAGGCTTTTGGCTAGCTAAGATCATGTTTTCAATGCCAGCAACACAACTCCAATGGATGAATTTTTAAATAAAAAATAGCTTTCAAAAAAATCCCTGAATCAGTCTGATTAATTTCTATTTCTGGGTATAGGAAGCCTGAGACCAAAGGCTGTGTTGGAGCCACTTCTTAGATGCTCCACATCATAAATCAAAAAAGTCAGTCATTTTGGTAGGTTTTCTGGATCTTTTTATTGGATCCCAGAAAAAGTAAATAATTCAATATTTTCAATATGTTAGATTGTTTTTACTGGAGTGTTTTGGTAGGCAAGAGGACTCATAACCCGAAGGTCGTAGGTTCAAATCCTGCCCCCGCAACCAACTTAAATTGGTTTTACTAGAAGATTTGGATCTTCTTCCAAACACAGTGGTTCGTGCCAGACAATTTATTTTTCGCAACAGGTTTTTACGATACGAACTTCTTTTACCTTTTTGCTGTCCTCGGTAGGTATAAATACAAGCTGCCAGCCTTCATTTTTTTCTTCCGTTGGCCTTTGCAATACATAAGCTGGAGACAGATCGCTAATAAAGTAACCATTCGCAGTCCCGAGTTCCTTGTACACAAGGGCAATTTCACTGCCTTTATAAATTTGCTTTTCAACAAT
>JAUILT010000104.1 GCA_030432925.1 Bdellovibrionia bacterium
AGAGACACCTCTCTTAGAGTGTCTTCCGGTGTGACAGGGACGGTGATTGATGCTCAGGTTTACAGCCGTGAAGGAGCTGATCGAGATGAGCGTCTGCAGGTTATTATTGAGGAAAAACGCAAGAAGTTGGAAAAAGATTTTGGCATTGAGCAGAACGTCATCCGAAACAACGCTTTAGATAAACTGAAAGAGTTGTTGGTCAACAAAGAGACCACAGGTGTTCTTCTCAATGAGGATGGCTCTGAAAAACTACTTTCCAAAGGTCAGATTATTGCTGACGAGGATCTTGAAACCATTCCTTTTGAACTCCTTAGCTATATTCCTTTGGATTCTGAGCTGGAATTTCAGGTGACTCGCATCGTGGATGCTTCCAGAAACCAACTAGATGCTGTGAAAATGGTTTTTGAGGAAAAAATGGACCGTCTGACCAAAGGTGATGAGCTGCCTCCGGGCGTAATCAAAATGGTCAAGGTCTATATCGCTATCAAGCGCAAGCTTCAGGTGGGTGACAAGTTTGCAGGAAGACACGGTAACAAGGGTGTGATTTCACGCATCCTGCCAGCCGAGGATATGCCGTATCTGGCCGATGGAACTCCTGTGGATATGGTACTGAACCCGCTAGGTGTACCCTCACGGATGAACATTGGGCAGATTCTTGAGGTTCACCTAGGGTGGGCGGCACAGGGACTAGGAAAGCAACTGGAAGCCTACCTTGAAAAATGGGATACGGAACAGGCAAGAAAATCTCTAAGAGAGGCCTATCAGGCGGACCCTGATCTCGTGGAGAGAATTGACAATGCCGACGAGGGGTCGCTGAAAAAAATGATCACTCGTGTGAAGGATGGAATTCACGTGGCGACTCCGGTTTTTGACGGAGCTAAAGAGACCGACGTGAAGAGTCTTCTGACACAGGCGAGCCTGCCAACAACAGGACAGACAGTACTGTTTGACGGAAGAACAGGTGAGCCCTTTCAGACACCGGTGACTGTGGGAATTATGTATATGCTGAAGCTGCACCACCTTGTGGAGGAGAAAATCCATGCTCGCTCCATTGGGCCTTACTCTCTGGTTTCTCAACAGCCTCTGGGTGGTAAAGCTCAGTTTGGAGGTCAGCGCCTAGGAGAGATGGAGGTTTGGGCTATTGAAGCTTATGGTGCTTCCTACTCGCTTCAGGAATTTCTGACTGTGAAGTCGGATGACGTGGCAGGTAGAACACGGATGTACGAAAGCATTGTTAAAGGTGAGAACGTGCTGGAGCCAGGTTTGCCAGAATCGTTTAACGTTCTGGTTAAAGAGCTTCAGTCACTGGCCCTCAACGTCGAGTTGATGGAGTCAGACATTCTGACAGAACAACCTCACAACACGGTCGAACAGTAAAGGGAGTTAACACGTGAAAGATCTATTAAACTTTTTTGACAAACCTCGCGATCCACTTTCTTTCGATGCGGTTCGAATCTCTCTGGCGTCCCCAGAGATGATTCGGGACTGGTCTTTCGGAGAAGTGAAAAAACCTGAAACCATTAACTACAGAACCTTCAAGCCTGAGCGTGACGGACTTTTCTGTGCTAAAATTTTCGGACCCATCAAGGATTACGAATGCCTTTGTGGCAAGTACAAAAGAATGAAGTACCGGGGTGTGATCTGTGAGAAGTGTGGTGTTGAAGTCACGCAAACCAAGGTGCGTCGGGAACGACTGGGTCACATTGAGTTGGCCAGCCCTGTGGCACACATCTGGTTCTTGAGGTCTCTGCCTAGCCGTATTGGTAACCTTTTAGACATGACTCTAAAAGATGTGGAAAAAGTCCTCTACTGTGAAGCTTATATTGTGACAGATCCTATGGAGACAGCCCTTGAAGAAGGTCAGGTGCTTTCTGAAGAGGCTTATCAAAATGCTCTCAACGAGTACGGACCTAACTTCAAAGCCCAGATGGGTGGAGAGGGAATCCGTGAGACTCTGAGAAAAATCGATACAGAGTTTCTGTCTAAGAAACTGCGTATGGAACTGAAGGACACCAAATCCGATGCCGGAATCAAAAGAATCACCAAGCGGCTGAAAGTTGTTGAGGCTTTCAAAAACTCCATTAATAAGCCTGAATGGATGATGATGGATGTGGTTCCTGTTATTCCTCCAGATCTTCGTCCTCTGGTACCTCTGGATGGTGGTCGGTTTGCAACGTCTGATCTGAATGATCTTTACCGTCGTGTGATTAACAGAAACAACCGTTTGAAGCGCCTTCAGGAATTGAATGCTCCTGATATCATTATCCGAAACGAAAAGCGTATGTTGCAGGAGTCTGTGGATGCGCTGTTAGATAACGGACGTCGTGGAAAGACATTCACCGGGCCCAACAAGCGTCCTTTGAGATCTTTGTCTGATATGCTCAAAGGGAAGCAGGGGCGATTCCGTCAGAACCTTCTCGGAAAGCGGGTGGATTACTCTGGTCGTTCTGTAATTGTTGTGGGCCCAACTCTAAAACTGCACCAGTGTGGCCTTCCAAAAAAGATGGCTCTGGAGTTGTTCAAGCCCTTTGTTTACAACAAACTGGAAGAGCGTGGGTTTGCCACGACGATCAAACAGGCCAAGAAGCTGGTTGAGCAGGAAGAAGTGGAAGTATGGGATATTCTTTCTGACTGCGTGAAAGAGCACCCCGTCATGTTGAATAGAGCGCCCACTCTGCACAGGCTTGGAATTCAGGCATTTGAACCGGTTCTTCACGAAGGGAAAGCCATTCAGTTGCACCCTCTTGTATGTACAGCATTTAATGCGGACTTTGATGGTGACCAAATGGCTGTTCACGTACCTCTATCTGTGGAAGCCCAAGTGGAAGCTCGTGTTCTGATGATGTCCACCAACAATATTTTGTCTCCTGCCAATGGGCGTCCAATTATCAATCCCACACAGGATATTGTGTTGGGTTGTTACTGGATGACTCGTGTGCGGCCAGGGGCTAAAGGGACTGGTAAGGTTTTTGGATCAGTTCCTGAAGTGCTGTTTGCCTACGAGGCAGGTATTGTTGACCTGCAAGCGGCAATTAAATGTCGTTTGAATGGAAAAGTGGTGGAAACCAGCGTGGGTCGAGCCATCCTTTCTGACATTGTTCCTAAAGAAGTCGATCAAGAAAAATACAATAGAGTGATGAACAAGAAAGCCCTAGCTGAGCTGATTGACATCACTTTCCGTAAAGCTGGGGCTAAGGCTACAGTTTTGTTGGCTGATAAAGTGATGGCTTTGGGATTCAAGTACTCCACCCAGGCGGGTATTTCCATTTGTGTGGATGACCTAACCATTCCGGATGCCAAGGCGGGGTTATTGTCTGATGCTCAAAAGCAAGTTCTGGAAATTCGATCTCAGTACGATGAGGGGCTGATTACAGACGGTGAGCGTTACAACAAGGTTGTGGATATTTGGGCCAATGCCGGTGATAAAGTGGCCAAGGTGATGATGAGTCACATTGAAAAAGAAACCTTCACCGTGGATGGTAAGGAAGTGGAAAGTGCTTCCTTCAACCCGATCTTCGTGATGGCCGACTCTGGAGCCCGGGGTTCTGCCGCTCAGATTCGTCAGTTAGCAGGTATGCGGGGTCTGATGGCGAAACCGTCCGGTGAAATTATTGAAACGCCAATTACGGCCAACTTCCGTGAAGGTCTATCAGTTCTTCAGTACTTTATTTCTACCCACGGTGCCCGAAAAGGTCTGGCGGATACAGCTCTGAAGACGGCCAACTCTGGATATCTGACTCGTCGTCTTGTGGATGTGGCTCAGGACATTGTTGTGACACAAGTGGATTGTGGAACAACTGATGGAATGGAAATTCGTCCTCTACTTGAGGGGGGTGAAGTGATTCAACCCCTGGGAGAGAGAATTCTGGGCCGTACAGCCCTGGAGGACATCACAGACCCATATTCCGAGGAAGTTATCTGTCAGGCCAACCAAGAAATTACTGAAGATGTTGTGAAAGGTATTGAAGAAGCAGGCATTGAAATGGTGCGCATACGTTCTTCGCTGACCTGCCGCACTCGACGTGGTGTGTGTGTGAAATGTTACGGTCGAGATCTTTCTCGTGGGGCCACAGTAAACCTAGGTGAAGCTGTTGGAATTATTGCCGCTCAGTCTATCGGGGAGCCAGGAACTCAGCTCACCATGAGAACATTTCACTTGGGTGGGACGGCTTCGCGCGCGGTTGAGCAATCTGTGCACACAGCCCGACATGATGGTTCTGTGAAATTCTCAGAGGTGAACTTTGTTGAAAATAGACAGGGCAAGCTGACGGTGATGAATAGAAACGGATACGTGATCATTCTGGATCCAAGTGGGCGAGAGAGAGAGCGTTTCAAGTTGGTTTATGGTTCCATTCTCAACTTTAAAGAGGGTGACAGCGTCAGTAAAGGTGACGTGTTGGCTGAGTGGGACCCTTACTCCAACCCCATTGTGGCTGACCTTTCTGGTAAGATCTCTTATGAGAATATTGAAGAGGGTGTGACCATGAGTGAGCAGGTGGATGCGGTGACTGGTTTTGCGACCAAGGTGATCACAGATACCAAGGGTGCTGAGAATAAGCCAACTGTGTGGGTGAAAACTGCCAGTGGTGAAACTCAAAACCTGCCAAATCGTGACATTCCTGCCAGATACGTGATTCCGGTGGGTGCCCAGCTATTGGTGAGTGATGGTGCCGAAATTCACTCTGGTGATGTGGTGGCTAAGATTCACCGTGAAACCACAAAAACAAGAGATATTACTGGAGGTCTGCCACGGGTTGCAGAACTATTTGAAGCCCGTAAGCCTAAAGAGGCCTCTATTATTACTGAGATCGACGGCTATGTGACTTTTGGTAAAGATGTCAAAGGCAAGCAAAGAGTGATTGTGACTCCTGAGGTGGGTGAGCAAAAAGAGTACCTCATCCCCAAAGGAAAACATATTGCAGTTCGTGAAGGGGAGTTTGTAAAAGCTGGTGAGGCTTTGATGGATGGACCTTCTAACCCGCATGATATTTTATCTGTATTGGGTGATAAAGAGCTTTCCGCTTACTTGGTGAACGAGATTCAGGAAGTTTATCGACTCCAAGGTGTGAGTATCAATGACAAGCATATTGAAGTGATTGCCCGTCAGATGCTACGTAAAGTAGAAGTTGTGGATCCAGGGGACACGAAGTTTCTTACCGGCGAACAGGCTGAAAAATGGGAATTTGGTGACGAGAATGAAAAGATCATGGCTGAGGGGGGAAGACCTGCTCAGGCGGAGCCTTTACTTCTTGGTATCACTAAAGTCTCTTTGAGCACTGAGAGTTGGATTTCTGCAGCCTCTTTTCAGGAGACCACAAAAGTCCTTACAGAAGCGGCAGTGAATTCTAAAACAGACACTTTGAAAGGTCTTAAAGAGAACATTATCATGGGTCGTCTGATTCCTGCAGGAACTGGACTGCCTTCTTACAAGCGTTGGAAAGTGGTTGTTGAGGAGGCCGAAGAGGAAGTGACTACGGCACTTCCTGGTTTGGGAGGCATGACCACTTCGGGAGCGCCGTTGAATTAAGGCAAATGTACATTGAATTTTTCAAGGGCTGCGAGGATTCGCGGCCCTTTTGTTTTTGGGAGAGTTGATTGGGGCAGTCACTGCAAGTGTCCAAATAACTGAATTTAATGAAGATTTTGCAAATCCCACGATCACACCCTGCCTAAGGCTTGATTCCCGTGCCCTAGGCAGAGGGGCTCTTGGATCTTCTGAGTTCCTCTGGATTCAAGCCTTTTACGGTTGACGAAAAGGGTCAAATACTTGTATTTTCCCGGGTTCGTTGTCAAATAAACACTCTTTAAAAGAGGAATGAATGCCTACTATTAATCAGCTGATTCGCAGTCAGCGCAAGATTCAAAAAGAGAAATCCAAGTCACCGGCGTTGACTTCTTGTCCACAGAGGCGAGGGGTATGTACTCGTGTTTTTACAACGACACCCAAAAAACCTAACTCAGCATTGAGAAAGGTTGCGCGTGTCCGGTTGTCAAATGGGTTTGAAGTGAACTCCTATATTCCAGGTATCGGACACAACTTGCAGGAGCACAGTGTTGTTCTGATTCGTGGGGGCCGGGTTAAAGATCTTCCTGGTGTTCGATATCACGTGGTACGTGGTGTTCTGGACACTCAAGGTGTGAATGGTCGTACCCGTGCTCGTTCCAAATATGGAACCAAGAAGCCTAAAGGTTCATAAGGGAAAGGAATCAGAAAATGTCTCGTAGAAGAAGTAATTATAAAAGAGAAATCACACCAGATCCCGTCTACAATGACCTGACTGTAGCCAAGTTTATCAACAAGGTTATGTGGGATGGCAAAAAAACTGTGGCTCAACAATCTGTTTACGGTGCTTTTGATCAATTGAGAGATAAAGTGCCTGGAGAAGAGCCCATAACTATTTTTAAGAAGGCTCTGGAAAACTGCAAACCTAATCTGGAAGTCCGATCCCGTCGTGTGGGTGGTGCTACGTATCAGGTTCCTGTGGATGTTCGCCCCAGCCGTCGTTTAACTTTGGCCATGCGCTGGATGGTGGGTTATGCCCGTCAAAGAGGTGAAAAATCTTTTGCCACTCGGTTGGCTGGTGAACTGGCTGATGCCTACAATAACCGTGGAAATGCCATCAAGAAAAAAGAAGATGTGCATAGAATGGCCGAAGCGAACAAGGCTTTCTCCCACTACAACTGGTGATTTTGCGGTCGTATTTTCCTGTGCACGTCGTTGCTTTGTTGTCGACGTGCTAAATAAAGTATACGCCTTCCTCCTTGTGCTTCGTTCACGAAAAATTCAACCGGATCGGTATAAAAAACAGCGGCTTTTTAGTGCCGCTGTTTTTGTTTGTGAGGCCTTTGATTCTGCGTTAAAACCAAGAAAACCCAATTAGGATACAATTATGAGCTCTGATGATCCGAAAAAAATTGAAGATCTGAAATGGACACGCAACATTGGGATCATGGCACACATTGATGCCGGAAAGACCACAACGACGGAGCGTATTCTTTACTATTCAGGAAAGAGTCATAAAATTGGAGAGGTTCATGATGGAGATGCCACCATGGACTGGATGGAGCAGGAGCAGGAAAGAGGGATTACCATAACCTCTGCGGCAACAACGACCTCCTGGAACAGTCATCGTATTAATATCATCGATACTCCTGGACATGTGGACTTCACTGTTGAGGTGGAGCGGTCATTGAGAGTCCTTGATGGCGCTATTGCGGTCTTTGACGGTGTCAATGGAGTGGAGCCTCAATCAGAAACTGTTTGGAGACAGGCGGACAAATACAAGGTTCCAAGAGTCTGCTTTGTGAATAAGATGGATCGTGTAGGGGCCGACTTCAAGATGTCTGTACAAACTATTATTGATCGTCTGAACGGAAACCCGGTCCCTATTCAGCTGCCTATTGGTGCCGAGGATCAGTTCCGCGGAGTTATTGACTTGGTTTCTATGAAGGCCAAGGTCTGGAATGACGAAGGTCTTGGGGCTGAATATGAAGAAGCAGACATTCCACTAGATCTGCTTGATGAGGCTAACACTTACAGGGAGCAGCTCATTGACAAGGTGGCTGAGTATGATGATGCCATCATGGAAAAATATCTGGAAGGCGAAGAGTTATCTATTGAGGAAGTCAATACGGCCATTCGCAAGGGAACTCTGTCTCTTGAAATGACTCCAGTTCTTTGTGGTGCCTCTTTTAAGAACAAAGGAGTGCAACCACTGCTCGATTCTGTTGTGGAGTTTTTACCAAGTCCATTGGATGTCCCTTCCATTGTTGGTCACGATATCAAAGATGAGACCAAGTCCATGACCTGTGAGACAGATTTTAGCAAGCCCGCTGTGGCTTTGGCTTTTAAAATTGCCTCAGACCCTTTTGCCGGATCATTGACTTATATTAGAGTGTATTCAGGAGTCATCAAAGCCGGTGAAGCATTGATGAACCCAAGACTTGGCAAAAGAGAGCGCATTCAAAGGCTTGTTAAAATGCACGCCAACTCCCGAGAGGAAATCTCTGAAATCAAGGCCGGAGATATTGGTGCTGTTGTTGGGCTGAAGCTGACCGCCACCGGTGATACTCTGTGTGACCAGAAACATCTGGTGCTATTAGAGTCCATACAATTTCCTGACCCGGTGATTTCAGTGGCCATTGAGGCCAAATCATCTGCAGATCAAGACAAAATGGAAAAAGCTTTGGATCGCTTGCTTATAGAGGATCCCAGTTGCTCTGTTCGAACAGATCAGGAGACAGGACAGTTGCTGTTGAGTGGGATGGGGGAACTGCATCTAGAAATTCTGGTAGATCGATTGTTTCGCGAACACAAAGTCAAAGCTAATGTAGGAAAGCCTCAGGTTTCCTACAGAGAAACCATTTTGGACAGTTCAAAGGGCCATGCCGTTTTTGAAAAAGAGCTGGCTGGCCAAACTCAATTTGGGGAGTGTTTTGTGACTATTGAACCACTTGGTCGAGGCGAAGGTATTCAATACATCAACGAAGTCGATGCTGAACTGCTTCCTGCAGCCATGGCCAAGGCCTGTGAGCAGGGGGCAAGAGATGCCATGGAAGTGGGCCCCAAGGGTGGCTACACTATGAATGATATCAAGATCACTTTGAAAAAAGCTAACTACCGTCCAGAAACATCCACAGAAATGGCTTTTCGTGTGGCTGCCGGTAACTCTATTCGCGAAGCCCTTAAAAGTGCGCAGGTACAGTTGTTAGAGCCCATGTTTAAAGTCGAAGTTGTCACACCTGAAGAGTTTATGGGAAATGTGATTGGCGATATTAATGGTCGCCGAGGACAGGTACACTCCATGAATCCTAGACAAGGCAACCAAGTGGTGGATGCCGATGTTCCATTGATGAATCTATTTGGTTATGCCACAGACTTAAGGTCCATTTCACAGGGGCGAGCGAGTTTTGCCATGGAGTTCAAGGAGTACTCTCTAGTTCCTAAAAAGGTGGAAGATGAGATTCTGCATCACTTGGGACGATGAGCTTTTTAAAGGGTTCCTTTAATGGCAATGGAGCGAGTCAGAAGGCCGCCAACGAGAGGCCATTTGTTGAAGGCTCCTTCAATAGATCTTAAAATAGGCCAGTGAGTGGTTTCCCGAGTGAGTTTTTGGATTTTCATTTCACACGCTGTCAGTAGTGAGATCCATTCTTTTCGTGACTTCAGATTGATGTGAGTGGAGTCCCCCTGGATGACACCCCATTTTGCCAGGATTTCCGTGAAGTGATGGCGGTCAGGGGTATATATGCAGATATTGCCTTTGAAACCACTGGACTTCAGGTTGGAGAGAATATTTCTGACGATGGAATCCGGAACGTGCTCCACAAAGTCCAGCATGGTCACAGTTTCAAATTGTTTACTCATCAGCTCATTGTTGTCTGCCGAGGCACAAACAAATTCGATATTGTTTTCTACACCACACTCTTTGGCAAACTGCCGGGCCAAATCCACGGCATTTTGATCAAAATCCACGGCGATCACCTGACAGCCTCTCCTGGCCAGTTCCACAGATGTCTTTCCGGCGGAACACCCTAACTCCAGAATTTTCATATTTTTTTGAGGGTCAATCAGTCTCATATAGTTGTCGCGATAGTGACGAAAGATGGGAGTTTCCTCACGGGCCCAGTCGAGATGCCCTTTGTGGTACTCTTTGCTATAAAGCTTTAACAATTCTTCTGAAGAATGAAGATCAGGAGAGGAATTTGTAAATGTCGATGACTTTTTGAGTGACATATTCCACCTCCTTTTG
>JAUILT010000003.1 GCA_030432925.1 Bdellovibrionia bacterium
TAAATTTTAATACTCTTAAAAAAGGGCCTATTTTCGATAGGCCCTTTTTATTTTTCCCATGCCCAAAAAGCTAATTGTTGTTTTCCTTTTGACACTTACCAGCTCATGCGGTGTCTTCACCTCTACTATCCCACAACCAAAAAAGGAGTTTCGAGGGGTTTGGGTGGCCACTGTAGTGAACATTGACTGGCCTAAAAATGGGTCGGATTCGGTCGAAAAACAAAAAGAGGATTTCATAAAAATTCTGGATTTTTATAAGGACTTAAACTATAATGCCGTCATCGTGCAAGTCCGCGCAGCAGGGGATGCTTTCTACGCTTCGGAATATGCACCGTGGTCCCGATTCCTGACAGGAGAAGAAGGTGAAAACACCAAATGGAAACAAGACCCTTTGGCATGGATGATCGAACAGGCCCATATCCGTGGTTTGGAATTTCACGCTTGGTTAAATCCCTACAGGGCCACCTTTGATTTAAATACCGATATTCTAAGTCCGGACCATGATTATAATGTAAATCCGGATTGGATGGTCAAATACGGGACCAAATATTATTACAATCCCGGATTGCCTCTGGTACAGGAAAAACTGACTTCAATTATAAAGGAACTGACCCTCAAATATGATATTGACGGTATTCACTTTGATGACTATTTCTATCCCTATACCATTAAGGACGAAGTGTTTAATGACAGTATCACCTTTTACAACTGTTCCCAACCCCAGCAGTCTTTGGCCGACTGGCGGCGTAGCAACGTGGACACCCTCATTAAAAAAAGTTATACCGCGATAAAGGATATCAAACCGTGGGTATCTTTTGGGGTGAGTCCGTTTGGCGTTTGGAAGAACAAGTCTACGGACCCACGGGGATCCGAAACCCAAGCGGGCCAGACCACCTATGATAATCTCTATGCCGACCCGCTCCTGTGGATGCAAAATGGCTGGTTGGACTACATAGCCCCGCAAATCTACTGGAGCTTAGACCTTCCTGTGGCCTCCCATAAAATCCTTGTGGATTGGTGGGCAGACAATAGTGCCAATACAAATGTATTCATTGGGAATGGGGCGTACAAAGTCCGAAATAATAGCGACCAAGCCTGGGAGAAAAAAAAGGAATTACCCAACCAATTTAAATTGGCCAGACAGACCCAGGAAATCAATGGGAACATCGTTTTCAGTGCAAAATCCCTGATGGAAAATAATCCGGACGTGGTTTCCTATTTGAAAAAAAAGTATTACAAATGGCCGGTCCTTACACCTGAAATTAGCAGTGGGCAAAAGTCACCTTTGGCAAACATTGACATTATCGGTACGGTTCAAACGGATGATTTTGTGTCGTTGACCATAGCGAACAACAATGCAATCAGGTATGCACTTGTATATACATCGGGAAAAAAAACGGCATCGGAACTAAAAGCCAAGAAACTTCTTAATAAGATTTTTATTGCAACGGAATCGAATCGGGTCCAAATACCAAAATCGGTTTTAAAAGGAAAGCGTTTTGCGGTTACCTTTTTAGATGATTTCGGTAGGGAATCCGAACCTACAATCATACATTTAAAACAAACAGCAGAGAAATGATTCAAAAAAATAAGTGGGCCTGGGCCTGGGTTCCTACGCTTTATTTTGCACAAGGCCTACCTTATGCACTTGTGGTTACCGTTTCAGTAATTATGTATAAGAGATTAGGTTTTAGTAATGCCGATCTAGGTTTATATACCAGCTTACTCTATATTCCTTGGGTCATAAAACCTTTGTGGAGCCCTTTTGTAGATTTGAAGAGTACCAAGCGTAATTGGTTTTTGGGAATGCAACTTTTGGCCTCAGTGGCACTTTTGGCAATAGGATTTACTTTGCCTACTAATATTTTCTTTGTTACTAGCTTGGCCTGTTTTTGGGTAGTAGCATTTGGATCGGCTACCAATGATATTGCCACGGACGGTTATTACATGATTGGACTAACAGAAGACAAACAGTCCTTTTTTGTAGGATTGAGAAGTGTTTTTTACAAATTGGCAAACGTTACCGGACAGGGTCTTCTAGTAGTTTTTGCAGGGTTTTTGGAAAACAAATATGGAGACAATACAAAAGCATGGTCATATACCATGATTTGTGCTGGGTCTTTAATGCTGCTTGTGACGCTCATAAACTTTATTGACACTCCAAAATTTGAAAGCTCCAAAGCAATTACACTCGAAAAACCAAAGGGATTTTTGGAGGTTTTCATTTCCTTTTTCAGAAAACCCGGCATGGGAATGGCAATAGCTTTTATTTTGTTCTTTAGATTGGGAGAATCGCAATTGGTAAAAATGGCTTCGCCTTTCCTTTTAGATCCAATCTCAGCCGGTGGCTTGGATTATAGCACATCCGAAGTAGGCACTATTTACGGAACAATTGGAGTCATATTTTTAACCGTAGGTGGTATTTTGGGTGGTATTTTAATTTCTAAGCATGGTCTTAAAAAATGGATGTTGCCCATGCTCATCTCTCTAAATGCTCCAAATGCACTCTACGCTATACTGGCCATCAGCGGAACTACCGCGACATGGGCTGTTACAGGGACAGTAATTGTTGAGCAATTTGGTTATGGTTTCGGAATAGCTGGGTTTATGGTATACTTAATCTATGTTGCTGAAGGAAACTCTAAAACCTCGCATTATGCCCTTGCCACGGGGTTCATGGCCTTGGGGATGATGTTGCCGGGTCTAATTAGTGGCTTTATGCAGGAGTGGCTAGGATATGAAGGTTTTTTCATATGGGTAGTCCTTGCCGCACTTCCAGCATTTATTTTACTTAGATATATTAACTATCCAGCGGACTTTGGGAAAGCTAAATAGAACAAATGAATAAAATACTTGAATACGATAAAGCAAAAGATAAACTTTTGTTGAAAGAAAAAATAGCACAATTCTTTATGCCCGCAGCATTCATCAATGATACGGAAGAAGAAATACAGGCCTTGGAAACCCTGATAAGGGATCATGGTATTGGGGGCATTTGCTTTTTTCATTCGAGGGCGAGTGCAGCAACCAATTACGAGGGAAAAAAGGAGGTAGTATGGAATGACAAAAGCTTTGAAACCCTCGTTGAGAAGGCCAAATCCACTACAGATCTCAAGCGTCGGACGGCATTGTATGAGAAGGCTCAGGAAGTTTTTAAGCAGGAAGTGCCTTGGGTCACGGTGGCGCATGCCACTGTTTTTAAAGCGATGTCACCAAAGGTTAAGGGTTATCAAATCAGTCCATTTGGAACTGAGGATTTTACAAAAATTGAATTGAAGTAGTCGTCGATGTTCCAGCTGATTCTCCGCCGTTTGATCACTGCCATTCCCACATTTCTGGGGGTGTCGGTAGTGGCTTTTCTTTTGATTCGTCTTGTTCCGGGGGATCCAGTGGAATTGATGATCGGTGAGCGAGGGGCCTCTCCCGAAGTCATGGCAGAGATGCGTAGTAATCTGGGGTTGGACCGCCCTTTGGCTGTTCAGTATATTTCGTTTTTGAAGAGTGCTATTACATTTGATTTGGGAACATCTATTATTTCCAAAAAACCGGTGATAGATGAATTTCTTGCGAGATTTCCTGCCACAGTGGAACTTTCCATTGTCGGACTGTTTTTTGCCATTCTTTTAGGTGTACCCCTGGGAATTTTGGCTGCGGTCAAACGCAATTCATTTCTGGATTATTTTTTCATGGGCGGGGCGTTGGTAGGATATTCTATGCCGATTTTCTGGTGGGGTCTTATTTTGATCTTGGTATTTTCTGTACACTTGGGAGTGACCCCTGTGGCAGGAAGAGTGTCAGTATTTTTTGATATTCCACCGGTCACTGGCTTTATGTTGATCGACAGCCTTCTCAGCGAAGACAGATGGGAGGCCTTTCATAGCAGTGTGATGCACCTACTTTTACCAGCTTTGGCACTGGGAACGATTCCTTTGGCGGCCATTGCTCGCATGACCCGTTCCAGCCTGCTTGAAGTTCTGAAAGAGGACTACATACGAACAGCTAAAGCAAAGGGTCTGACAGCCTACAGAATTATTATTGTCCATGCGTTGAGAAATGCCCTGATTCCTATTGTTACTGTTATTGGAGTGATGGTTGGAACATTATTAACCGGGGCTATTTTAACAGAAACCATCTTTTCGTGGCCGGGTATTGGTCGCTGGCTTGTGACCAGTGTTACTTCTAGGGACTACCCAGTGATACAAGGAGGGGTGTGGTTGATTTCTGCAATTATTATTCTGGTGAATCTCATTGTGGATATGATTTATATGTGGATCAACCCACATATGAGGGAGTTATCATGAAGCCAGAAGATCTGCTGGGGGGGCGTTGGCTTCAGGTAAAGCGTTCACTTTCAAAAAACAAAGGGGCCATGGTTTCTCTGATAATTTTATTTGTGTTTGTATTTTTGGCTATCTTTGCGCCTTTGGTGGCTCCTTACTTACCATCTACCGTCAATGATGCTGGCGTGATTGTTCCACCAGCATTTACGACAGGGGGCTCTGGACAGTTTCTTCTTGGAACTGATGACCTAGGTAGAGACCTCTTTAGTCGCTTGGTGTATGGGTCTCGAGTGTCATTGGGTGTAGGATTTATGGTGGTGTTTTTATCTGTTTTATTTGGGGTGCTGCTTGGCTTAACAGCAGGCTATTGGGGAGGTTGGGTAGACTCCACTATCATGCGTTGTGTAGATATTTTAATGTCATTGCCCAGTATTCTTCTGGCCATTGTCGTGGTATCCATTCTTGGCCCGTCGCTTTTTAATGCGGTGATTGCTGTAAGTGTGGTGTCCTTGCCTGGGTTTATACGGATCGTTCGGGCCGCCGTTTTAGCAGAAAAGTCAAAAACTTATGTGAGTGCCTCTCATGGGTTCGGGGCCAGCCACACTCGCGTGGCCTTATTGAATATTCTACCCAACTGTCTTGCTCCAATTATTGTTCAAGCCACATTGGGCTTTAGTGATGGTATTTTAAATGTGGCCGCCTTGGGTTTTTTGGGGCTTGGGGCCCAACCTCCCACTCCTGAGTGGGGGGTGATGCTTTCAGATGCAAGGGCCTACATTGAAAGCTCCTGGTGGCTGGTTACTTTGCCGGGTCTTTGTATTTTAATTGTTGTATTATGCTTTAATATTTTGGGAGATGGTCTGAGAGATGCATTAGATCCCAAGCTGAAATCACAATAAAGGTGTCCCATTGGCCTCTGAAGAAATTGTCTATGAAAAAACAAAGGTTGTTTTTCAAAAGAAACTACCCACCATAAAAAAAATTACTGAAACCTTGGGGTTTTCACCTGATCGTGTTCTGGTTATCTACGACAGGAAGTTGGAAAAACAAGAGGCTATTGGAAAGTGGCTCGGAACGGGTAATAAACTGACTTACGCTGTAACTGCAGGAGAAAAACTCAAGGACCTAGAGGCATTTCCCGGGCATGTGAAAAAAATCATGAAACTGATTGGCCCTGTCAGTCCACAAAAAATAGTTGTTATTGGACTTGGTGGTGGAACTGTCGGTGACTTCACCGGCTTTTTTGCAAGCGTATTTAAACGAGGAGTTTCGTTGGTACATGTTCCCTCCACTTTGCTGGCAGCCATCGACAGTGCTCATGGTGGAAAAACAGCACTTAATGTGGCTTCTATTAAAAACCAAGTGGGCTCGTTTTATTTTGGTTCAGCTGTATTTATTTGTAAGGATATCTTTGCAACGATTCCTCAACAGCAAATACATTCTTCGGCTGGAGAGCTAGCTAAAATGGCTTTATTGGCGGGGGGAGATTTCTTTTCAGAAGTCAAAGATACTTACTTTACTGGGTTGGATGTGATGTGGAAGTACATGCCACAGACTATTGATAGCAAGTATAAAATTTTGCAACAGGACCCTTATGAAAAGTCAGGCGAGCGTCAATTATTAAACCTTGGGCATACTTTTGGGCATCCTCTTGAAAGTTATTACGGGATTCCTCATGGAATGGCTGTAGGTTTGGGTTTGGTATTCAGCGTGCACTGGTCCCATCATCATGGTTATCTTAGCTTTAAGGACCAAGAAGTCGTGGTTGATTTTTTACATGATAAAATTGGCATACAAAAGCGTCACCAATTTTTGAAAAACAGAAAAGCCCTGACACGTGCCAAGTTATTGAAGTTGGTATCTGAAGATAAGAAAATGACATCTCCCAACCATGTGAACTTTGTTTTTCTCGAAAAGGCCAGTAAGGTCTTTCGGAAGACCGTGACCATAGACTCATTCATTACCGAGGCAGCCAGGCAGGGATGGGTGACTTCGTGAGTTTTTCCTATTTGGGAACTGTACCGGCCTCAAAATCACTCTTGAATCGGATGTTGGTTTGCCAGAGCTATTTTCCAGACCTTGTCATCCATGGGGCCAGCAACGCTGATGATGTGGTTTTGATGAAAAAGGCCATTCAGGATATTCGTAGTGGAGTTAGGGAGATTGAGTGTGGCTATGCTGGCACAGTTTTGAGGTTTCTGGCTTTGAGAGTGGCCCGGCTTGGAGGTGAATGGTTTTTGAAGGCGCGCCCGGAGTTGCTGCAAAGGCCTCAGGAGAGTTTATTTCAAATCCTGGGGCAATTGAGTGTGGATTGGCAACTGGAATCTGATGGGCTTTGGATGCACTCAGAGGGATGGCAACTTCAAGGAGATGGGTTGCATGTTTCTATGCAAAAAAGCAGTCAGTTTATTAGTGCTGTTCTGCTTAATGGCTGGAATCTTTCAAAGGATCTTTTTATTTCAGTTCATTCTTGTTCCACTTCCCAGGGGTATCTTCAGATGACAAAAAAGCTTGTGCAAAGTCTGGGAATGAAACTCATTGAAAATGACCACGAGTTGGTAATTTGTGCGGGAGCCAATTGCCATCAATACGAGGTGTTTGTGGAGCCAGATATGAGTTCAACATTTGCTCTGTCCGCTGTGGCTGCTGTCAATGGCAATGCCACATTTCAGAATTTTCCAGAAGTCAGTCTTCAACCCGACATTGAGTTTGTGAAAGTTTTGCGGGCGATGGGCGTAAACATAACTCGTTCCGGTTCAATCTTAAAAGTCAATTCCACACCTAGTTTGAAAGGGTTGGAGTATGACGTGTCTACATGTCCAGATTTGTTTCCCTCATTGGCTACGTTATGTTGTCTGGCCAAAGGGGACTCCTACTTATATGGAGCACCTCACCTGAAGTTCAAGGAGTCCGATAGAATTAAAAAAGTGGTCGAGCTGGTTCGGCCTTTGGGACGAGTCCTTGAACACACAGATGATGGGCTGAAGATTTCAGGGTCACTGACCAGTTCCAAAAATATTTCTCAATGGATTTTTGATCCAGCTCATGATCACCGAATGGCCATGGCCGCAGCCATTTTGATAAAAGTTGGATATTTGGTAAAATTGCTCCATCCAGAAGTGGTGACTAAAAGTTTTCCTGAGTTTTGGTCTGCCATTGGGGAGGTGGTATGACAACTTTTATTGTTGGCCATAGAGGTGTGGGTAAGTCTACATTTTTACGCCGATTGAAAGTTTATTTTGAGAGAGTAAAGGCTGAGTGTATTTGTTTTGATTTAGACGAAGAGATAGAGCGTTTTGAACAATTGAGTGTATCTGAAATTTTTCAAAAAAAAGGTGAGGCTTACTTTAGAACATTAGAGCAAAAAATGGCCGAAGACCTTTGTAAAAAAGATGGTAACGATCGACGTCCTTTATTTCTAGCAGTGGGAGCGGGTTTTCAAGGCCCCTTTCCTGATGAGACTCAAGTATTATGGTTACGGAGAGAAACCGACAAAGATGGCCGGATTTTTTTTGATCGTCCTCTTTTAGACGCTTCCAAAAAACCTTTGGATGATTATCTCAGCCACTTTGTTGATAGGGAGTACTTTTATTCTCAGGTGAGCGATGAGCAATTGATGATGCCGGAAGGGTTTGAGAGAGAGGCTCCTTGGGAAGAAAATTTTTTGGGATTAGGAAAAAAACCAATAGGTGGATTTTTAACGCTATTTGAACAGGATTTAAAAAAGTTCTCTGGAGGAGAAACTTTTTTGGCCCGTCGGATGCATTGGGGAGTGGATCGGTTTGAGTTACGGGATGATCTTTTAGATGACGTTTTAATTCGATACGTTTTGGGGTTAATCCCTAAAGATCGTTTGATCATGAGCTTTCGTTCCAGATCTACTTCGATTTTACACTCTATAATAGATGACGGTTGTTACATTGATTGGCCATTAGAAAAGGGCTCATGTCCTTTCTCAGGTCCCACAGTCCTTTCGCTCCATACGCGTGAGAGTAGTTTACAAGATACATTGTTGCGCTTTGAAGAGAGTGCTCCACAAGAGTCTCACCTTAAACTTGCTGTGGAAATTAATACCTTACAGGAACTTTATGAAGGCCATCTTTGGTGGAGAGAGAACGCTGGACAACGAAGTTTTTTACCAGTTTCTCATGATGGGCGTTGGCGTTGGTACAGAAGTCTTTTTGGACGTCAGATGAAAGTGGGTTTTTTTAGAGAGGGAGAGGGATCTTGCTTAGACCAGCCTTATCTTTCTGAGTGGATACGGGCCTATCGGAATTTTATTCATTTTGGAGCTGTTTTGGGAGACCCTGTACATCACAGTCAGTCTCCAGCAGAGCAGAATCATTTTTTTGCTTCTCATCAGATGCCTTTTGTGGCCATTAATATTGAAGATCGTGGAGACTTTCAGTTTCACTTGGAGATTTTACGAAAAATGGGCCTGAGGGCCGCCGCGGTCACAGCCCCCTACAAGCAAAGAGCTTTTGAGGCCTGTAATGAAGTACAAAAGCAGGCTGCTTCTGTTAAATCTGTAAATACTCTTTTATATAAAGAAGATGATCAGCAGTGGATCGGAGGGAATACGGATCTTGATGGGTTACAAACTGTCAAAGACCTTTACCCAGAGTTGGGAGACGGCGAGGGCTGTATTATTTGGGGAGGAGGAGGAACCCAAGGGGCTATGGAAAAGCTTTTACCAAAGGCTACAAAGTATTCCGCTCGGCAGGCAACTCCTGTGATGGGTCAAAAAGAGTTGGATCACCCTAAGGTAGTTGTTTGGGCCGTGGGCCGCAGTCGTCAAGAGCACTGTGGGTGGCCAAACCCCAGTTGGAGGCCCCAATTTGTATTTGACCTTAATTATAGCATGGACTCTCCAGGGAGAGAGTATGCTATAGAGTGCGGTGCGGAATATATCAGTGGGCGGACTTTATTTCAGTCACAAGCTCGGGCACAACAGCGGTTCTGGATTGAGCACAAGCTGTAAAAATTCAAACCGAATCAGTATAAAACGGGCCTCTTTAATTGCGCATTTTAGCAGCAGTTGTTAGTGTGATTGCCTAAAACTTTTTGCAGGAGAGCCTTTTTGTGTCAGCCAACAGTATTGGGCAATTTTTCAGAGTCACCACCTTTGGAGAAAGTCATGGTTTAGCTATGGGCGCTATCATTGATGGGTGTCCTGCAGGGGTTGTCTGGGATCAGAACCTTTTGGTTCAGCAACTGCAGAGGCGGCGACCTGGTTTTTCTCAAGTGGTTTCCCAGAGAAAAGAGGCTGATATACCACAGGTATTGAGTGGAGTATTTGAAGGAAAAACCCTAGGAACACCCATTGCTATAATTGTTAAAAATTTGGATGCTCGCTCCAATGATTATGATTCTATAAAACAGCGGCCTCGTCCTGGTCACGCTGATGATGTATGGAAAAATAAATTTGGGCATGTAGATTACAGAGGTGGAGGACGCTCTTCAGGGCGGGAAACGGTTTCACGGGTGATGGCTGGTGCTGTAGCTCAAATGTTTTCCAAAACTCTCAAGTCAGAATTGAATGTTTTTGGTTTTGCTTCTCAGATTGGCCCTTTAAAATTAAGTGCTGAGGAAATGAATCCGTCTTTTGAAAAGGTGGAAAACAGTGTTGTTCGCTTTCCTTCTGATCAGAAGAAAGTGGAAAAACTTTTGATGGATGCCGGTGAGCAAGGAAAGTCTTATGGAGGCACGGCAGAGATTAGAATCACAGGAGTCCCTCTTGGGCTTGGGCAGCCGGTATTTCATAAGCTGAAGTCTGATTTGGCAGCTGCCATGATGAGTATTGGAGCAACGTCAGGATTTGAAGTGGGCGAAGGGCGGGGGGCGACGAGCGAAGAGGGCAGTGAGTTTCACCAAAAAGAGGACTCACCTTACGGTGGACTGCGTGGAGGAATTTCTACTGGTGAGGTTATTATTTTGAGAGTTTTTTTTAAACCCACATCCAGTGTTCTTGATGTAGCCAAGCGAGGGCGCCATGACCCTTGTATCGTTCCCAGAGCTATTCCGGTATTGGAGAGTATGGCGTGGATCACGTTAGCGGATCACCTGCTTTGGCAGACAAGTGACACTGTTGGTTATGCCGGTCCGGCTTAAATTTTCCGTTACTTTGAATCTGTCGATGTACTTAATAAAGGCGTTTTGGTCACCAGCTGGGGAGGCTGACAATCAGCCCCTACGGCCATTTCAGAGACTTCAGAAACATCTCTCATTGAATAGGAGGGGTTTTGTTTGACCACTGCTTTTCGTTTTTGGCGGCGGTTTTTCTGTCGTTGAAATTCTCGGTAAGATATAATTTTATTACTTTTTTTTTGTGTATTTCCATTCAGTAAAAAGGCAAAGGCAAATAATAAAAAACAGCCGTGTAAGACCATCATAAATATCTGAAAATTCGAGAGTTCAAGCATGAAAGTCCCCTTTCAGGGAGGTAATAAAAGCAAGGTCCTTGCCAATTTTCAGGAAAATCAGAGTGCTTATGGAGTTTTGACTGTTCGTGGTTACAGTTGCTGTCTAGAATTTGGCCAGCAGTTTGAATTTTTCAGGATTGAGCTCGTTGAGTGCCTTTATAGATAAAGCTGGCACCACCCATTAGGACCTTATACTCACAAGATGAAAAAGCACTGGTTTGGCCCATAAGTTTTACAAAGCTATCTTTTGAGGGGAAGCGAGAAGAGGATTTTTGTAGGTATTCGTAAGCTTGTCTTTTTCCTGTGATCCATCCGCCCACTCGAGGTACAATATGGCGAAAATAAAAAGAAAAGGCTTTTTGCATCAGAGGGTTTTGTTGGTCTCCGGTTTCTAAGATCATAACTCGGCCCCCTGGCCTTGTCACACGGGCCATTTCAGAAAGAGCCTTTAGTGGATCTGAGACGTTTCTGATTCCATAAGCAATACTGACCACATCAAACTGATTGTCTTTATAGGGTAGGCTGGTGACATCTGCGATTTCAAAATGAATAGAAAGGTTCAAACCTTTTACTTTGTCGGGCGCTTTTTTGAGCATGCCTTCACAAAAATCAATCCCTGTCACAGAGCCTGAGGGTCCAACCACTTGGGCAAACTCAATAGCTAAATCTCCGGTGCCTGTAGCACAATCAAGAATTTGATCTCCGCTTTTTACTCCACTCCACTCTACCAGCTTACGGCGCCAGCTATGAGCCATTCCTCCTGTCATAAAGTCATTTGCTTTGTCATACCCATGGGAAATGGACTGAAAAAGGTCTTTGATTTCATCAGCAGGAGGTCCACTTAAAGATGAGATTTTCTGTTTCATGATGGAGCCAGAGCTTTGTCTATCGCTTGAAGAACAGTGGGCAGTCGGGTCATAAGCTCTTCAAACTGTGAAAAGTCTAGAGCCTGGTAGCCATCACTAAGGGCCTGTTCAGGGTTGGGGTGGACCTCTACCATAAGTCCATCGGCACCAGCCACAGCAGCAGCCAGAGCCACTGGTACAACAAGATCAGTAGCTCCAGTACCGTGTGATGGGTCTGCAATCACAGGAAAGGGAGAGTGCTTCTTCGCAAAAGCAATGGCATTAATGTCAAAAGTGTTTCGTGTCGCAGTTTCAAAGGTTCGTATTCCACGCTCACATAGAATCACCTTCTCATTACCGCTTTTAACCACATATTCAGCAGAGAGTAGCCACTCTTTAATCAAACCGGCAAAACCACGTTTTAAGAGCACGGGTTTGCCCGCTCCACCGAGTTCTTTTAACAAAGCATAGTTGTGCATATTACGGGAGCCGACTTGAAATACATCAACAATATCATGAAAATCAGAAATCTGGCGGGGATCTGTGACCTCAGAAATAAACGGCAAGTTTGTTGAACTCTTAATTTCTTTAGCTATGCTGTAAGCCTCTTGTCCCAACCCTTGAAAACTCTCTGGGTCAGTACGGAGCTTGAACATACCTCCGCGTAAGATTTGAGCCCCTTTACTTTTGATGAAGTCAGCGGTCTCTTGAAACTGATCTGTGGATTCAATAGAGCAGGGCCCCGCCATGACAACGAAATCTTTGCCAATTTCCAATCCTGAGCTGATCTTTACTGTGTTCGTTTTCATCATTGTTATCCTGTTACTGTAACACAGGTTGTTTAAGGGGTTGAGTCTGTTGTATACACAAAACGATCGATTTGGGTATACACAGGAATTGGCCATTGGGCACGAAATACCTGAAATTTTTTTAGAAAACCTGAGAAGTTACAGGCGATAAAATGAATCTGGCACTTAATACAACTTCCATACAAATCCAGAAATGGTTGCAAAATGGAGCAATTTTCTCCTCAGAGCCGGGTCATTGCATTTTGGGGGAAGGGCCATTTCACTGTAGGCCTTTTAAAAAATCTTCATCGGCCTTTTATGTGAGTGATTTTTTTGACCTTCTGGAGACAGTTTTGGAGCCCAGCGTGGTTGGGCAGGTGCATCGGGAGGCCTTGAGGCAAGAGCTTGTCAATATTAAGGGTTTACCTGCTTCAGTGAGCTGGGAGCCTCCCGATAAAGATCTATTTTTTTTAGATTTTTTTCACATTCAGTCTGAAATCCAAAAAGGAATATTGAAAAAAGTGGTCCCTGTGGTTTTTGAATCAGCCTTGTTGCAAGTCACCAAAGAGATTTTGGCTGGGTGGTTGTACAAAGTTCTTGCTTCAGTCACGAAAGGTTTTGTTTTTGGTCACTGGAACCTAGATAAAGGTGAGGGAGTTTTGGGTTTGACTCCAGAGCTATTATTCTCTCTCAAAGGGCAGGCATTAACTACGATGGCTCTTGCTGGGACAGCACAGGGACCCAACCATCCATTGATAGAAGACCCAAAGGAGTGGCAAGAGCATCACCTTGTTGTACATTCGTTGAAGGACAGTCTATCATCTTTTGGAACCTTGAAAACCTCTGCCCCTTATGAATGGTCTCCAGGGGCACTAACCCACTTGCGAACAGATATTTCTCTTTCTTTAAATAAAGAGAATGTCAGTCCTTTGGAGTTAGTTCAGCAATTGCATCCGACACCGGCTCTTGGTGGGGTTCCTAAAAGAAACAGTGAGAAGTGGCTGAAAAGTCGCGACATTCATACTCAGAGAGGTAGTTTTGGGGCTCCGTTTGGCTTTATCACAGAAAATTCTGCGGAGTTTGTTGTCGCCATTCGTTGCTTGATTTGGAAAAACAATAGGGTTTATGTGGGCAGTGGTTGTGGTGTTGTGGAGGGCAGCCAATTAGATAAGGAGTGGCAAGAGTTGAGCAATAAACGACAGGCTGTCAAGCAGGTGTTTGGATGGAATTAAGTTATAATATTTCTTGGAGCACATCCATTATTGAAAAACTAAAGCTTAATGGTGCTCGGCTTTTTTGTATCTGTCCAGGAGCTCGCAATGCTGCATTGATTGACGTACTTTCTAGGCAGACAGATTTAGAGGTCAGGACTTTTGTGGATGAACGTAGTGCTGCTTTTTTTGCTTTAGGGAGAAGCCTTGAGTACAATGAGCCTTCCGTGGTGTGCACGACCTCAGGAACTGCTGTGGCGGAACTGCTTCCCGCAACTATTGAGGCTCACTATGTGAATGCTCGTCTTGTACTTCTAACTGCAGACCGTCCTCAGCGGTTTCGAGAAAGAGGAGCCCCTCAGGCTATCGAGCAGTTGAGCTTTCTAGAGGCCCATGTGAGTGCCCAGTGGGACCTTGTCGAAGGCAACAAGGATTTTTACCTGGCAGACATGGGTCCCACTCATATCAACATGTGCTTTGAAGAACCCATCTTAGGAGACCCTAAACCACAGGCCATAGGTGTGGTAGAGCCTAAACAAAAAGAGCGGCCATTGGTTGTTATTGGGTGTTTGAATAAAAATGAGCGGTTGACTGTTAAAAACTTTTTGCAAACCAATAAGGGATATTTTTTGGCTGAGTCCCACTCAGGTCTGCGAGGATTTAGTTTGCCATCAGGTATGAAAGAGTTACCATATCAGTTGATTCAATCTAAAAACTTTCGTCAGTGGTTTGACAGTATAATCCGTATTGGGGGTGTCCCCACTGTGAGGCTATGGAGGGATCTAGAAGATACCCTGATAGACATTCCTGTCACTAGTTATTCTAGTATTGCACGCTCTGGTTTAGGGAGAGAGGGGACAGCCCCGGCACCTCTGGAAGAACTCAAAAATTTACAGCTGGTAGAGCCGAGTGTGCAGCCAGATTTGGATGAGGTTTTGAAAAGTTGGCACTTGAGGCGTGAAAATATTTTTTTAAATTTACCTAAAAGTGAACTCTCCATGGTGGGTCAATTGAGTAAAATTATTCCGACAAAATCCAAATTATTTTTAGGAAATAGTCTACCTATCAGAGAATGGGATTTAATGGCTCAATTGAGGGTAGACCTGGATATTCGAACTCAAAGAGGCGTCAATGGTATTGATGGTTTGATTTCTACATTTTTAGGTCGTTTGGATTCGGCAGTAGAGAACGTCCTACTTCTGGGAGACTTATCAACCATCTACGATGCCAACGCTTTCTGGGTGTGGAGGGAGACTCTGAAGAACCCTAGGGGCCTGCGGGTGAAACTTATAATCATTAATAATGGCGGTGGCCGTATTTTTCGACGTTTATTTGAAAACCCTGTCTTACAGTCTTCTCATGAATTTAATTTTTCTGATTTCAGTGAGATGTTTGGCTGGAAGTATTTTCATTGGTCCCACTCTTCACAGATGAATTGGCAGAGGTTACCCACACAGTGTTTAGTAGAGCTACAGCCAAATCTGGAAGAGTCCGACCGTGCTTGGGAAATGCTTTATGAGTGATACTTTGGTGTTGATGCATGGATTTGGTGGTGGCCCTTCAGTGTTTCAGGATTTTATAAAATTTTACCGATCCTTTTCTCCGACGACATCGTTTTTAACTCCAGACTTTTATAATGAGAAAACTTTTCATCCCAAGGAGAGCCTTCATCAATGGTCATTAGATTTTCAAAATTATCTTGCACAGCATATAAATTCTGAAGAAAAAATTTGGTTGGTGGGATATTCTATGGGAGGACGCCTCGCCATGCAGGCTGTTTTGGATCTTACAGATAAGGTTCAAGGAGCTGTGTTTTTATCAGCATTTCCAGGTTTTATGGTTCAGTCAGAAAAGCTAGCTAGACAGCGGTGGGATAAGGATTGGGCTAATACAATTCAATCTCTTGAATGGGCAAAAATCAATGAACAGTGGAATAATCTTTCTGTTTTTAAAGGGAGTGCACCTTTTTCTCTGAGGCAGGACGTAGAGCGTGATACGTTGGCAGAGAATCTATGTCAGTGGTCGCCTGCTCAACATTTATTTTCTGTGGATCATCTAAAGCAAGTTCAGTGTCCTTGTTTGTGGTTGTGCGGTGGAAGAGATCAGAAATATGTACTATTGTACGGTCAGTTACGACAAAGTGGGGTGCCGGGAATGTGGAAAGTTGTTCCGGAAGCAGGGCACCGATTGCTTGTATCACCTAGAGAAGGTACAATCGAATTCATTTATAAATTTATTCAGAGCCGGGGAGGGCAGGGTGAGTGCAGAGAGTCAATACATCAAAATAAGAACTACAGATCACCAGACAGTCTATCTGAATAGAACTACCATTTGTGGTATTGAGCCTGTTGCGGGAAGTGCAAGAACGTCTGAGCATGTTCGAGTTTTTGCTGGAGGCTATAAATGGCTAGTGGATGAAACTCATGAGTCGTTTATGGCTAAGGTGGGAATTCCTTTTGAAAAGTGTGAGAGTTCTTCAAAGTGATGAAATCTCTCTTAATGGCTATACGGTTAAAAACGCTCAGCGCATCTGTGGCTCCTGTTATGGTAGCGACGGCCCTTGTGGTGGCGAATGCCGAAAGAGTGTTGTGGTGGGTGACCGGGTTCAGTCTTTTGGGAGCCTTATTCATTCAAATGGCCACGAATTTTTTTAATGATGCCATAGACTTTGAGAAAGGGGCCGATACACAGGAGCGAGTAGGTCCTATTCGTGTAACGGCTTCAGGGAAAATGTCTTCGAAATTAGTTGTTTTATGGGGAGGAATCTTACTTTTTCTGGCAATGGCGTGTGGAGTTCCTCTGGTGTTACATGGGGGTTGGCCTATTGTGGTTATTGGTGTGATATCTTTGTTTTTAACCTACTCTTACACTGGTGGCCCTTTGCCATTGGCCTATCTAGGGTTGGGGGATATATTTGTTGTTTTATTTTTTGGTTTGATTGCGGTCATGGGAACCTACTACTTACACACTTTTCAGATATTTTCTATGGATGCGTTTATAGCCGGATTACAAGTAGGATTTCTTTCGACAGTTTTAATTGCTATTAATAACTTTAGGGACATCGAACAGGACCGTAAAGCTCAAAAGAAAACTTTGGCCGTTCGGTGGGGGGCTGGCTTTGTAAGGTTGGAGATTTTGTTTCTAGTTGTTGGAACTTTTTTTCTAAACTTTTACTGGGTTTGGAAAGGTTGGTGGATGGTAGCGGCTTTGCCCTTGATTCTGACATCCACAGCCTGGATGTTAGTTCGTGATATTTTCAATGAACCTCCTTCAGAAAAGTACAATAGTTTTTTAGCTCGTTCAGCAAAACTTCAGATGCTTTATTGTTTTCAGCTCACCTTGGGGTTGTCCCTTGAAAATTTGGTATAGCCCTTACACATTAGTAGCTCATTCATCACTGAACTCTAGGTTTGAGAACAGAAAAAAATTAGGAGCGCTGTTAAAAGTTCAATTTTCAAAAGATCTTATTGGATTTGCGGATCTGCACCCACACCCAGAATTGGGTGATAGTCAGTTGTCAGAGCACTTGGATTGTATTTTCCGAAATGAGCCTTCTTCGCTTGTGAATTGCTGTTTACATTGGGCGTTGATTGATGCTCATGCCAGAAAAAAGGGCGAAAGCTTATTTAAGGGGCTCAAACTACCACGAACTCATGCCATTGTGACAGATTTGAATAGAGTTAATGAATATAAGATAGATGAACTTAAGCAGCAGGGGTTTGATTATTTAAAAATAAAAATGGGAAGAGATATCCCTGTTGAAACTATGCAACTTCTACAGCTGACTCAAAAGCTTCAAGGGTTAAAGCTTCGGTTGGATTTTAACGAAGCACTTGATACTAGAGTTTTTTCCGACTGGTGGAAACTGGTGAAGGGGGGCTTAGAAGATCATTTGGACTATATTGAGGATCCGTACCCCTATTCTCCCGAAGGTTGGACTTTATCCACAGCTCCCTTGGCTTTGGATCGTTCTTTAAATTTAGAGAATCTAAAAACTTTTGATGGGCCCGTTGTGGTTTTTAAGCCAGCTGTTTCCGACACACATTGGTTGAATACCATTCATCATCGAGTCATATTTAGCACTTATATGGATCATCCTCTGGGAGAGATGTCAGCTCTATTTGCTGCAGCTCAATACTATACCGATACGGGACAGCAGCCAGAAGTATGTGGTTTAAGAACATGGCATTTATTTGAATCCAACGAATTTTCAGAATCTCTTGATGATAAGGGGTCGGTTTTGAGTGTTGCAGGGGGAACGGGATTGGGTTTTGATGAGCAGTTGAAATCACAAAACTGGAAATTATTGTCATGATTGATTGGAACTCCGATGAGACTTACTGGATGGTCAACCCTCAACTCAGTGATCGAGAGCAAAAAGCTGTTCGCGCTGCTCGAGAGAAGGCGCCTCAGTTAGAGGGGCATATTTGGATTCGAAGTTCTGGAACAACAACAGCTGACCGGGCTCGCTGGGTAGCCTTAAGCAAGTCCGCTTTTTTGGTTTCAGCAGCGGCGGTGAATGATCACCTAGCCAGTACGCATTTAGATACCTGGGTTCGAGCACTGCCGGTATTTCATGTGGGGGGGCTGTCTATTGATGCTCGAGCTTATCTCTCTGGAGCAAGAGTTTTGGAGTGGACTCTACCTTGGGATCCCGGGTTGTTTTGTGAGTTTTTGGTGGAGCAAGGGGCGACCCTGACGTCTTTGGTGCCGACTCAGCTTTTTGACATTATTTCGATAGGGCTCATGGCCCCTGTGGACTTGCGCGCGGTGATTGTAGGGGGTTCGGTACTAGAGGAGGATTTATATTTTAAAGCAAGAGAGCTTCGCTGGCCGGTGCTTCCTAGTTATGGTATGACGGAGGCCGCCTCTCAGGTGGCCACAGCATCGTTGGATTCATTGACAGTGAGTGAGTACCCAGACTTAATGATTCTCAATCATATTCAACCCAAAATAGATAAAGAGGGTCATTTTAACTTACTTTCGTCTTGTCTAATGACCATGGCTGTATTGGTGGATCTTAATGACGGCCAAGTGCAATTGGCTATTAGAGATGCTTCTCACTACTTCCCCACACAAGACTTGGTTTCGTTGGAGAATGGTCATTTAAGGTTTAAAGGGCGATCTTCACAAATGGTAAAGGTTTTGGGTGAGCAGGTGTCTTTGAGAAAACTGAGTCAAATGATATCTCGGCAGTTTTACAATCACTCATTGTCACCTCATAGCTTTGTTATTCTTCCTGTTAAGAACGCCCGTAAGGGGGTGGAGTTAGTACTTGCTACAGAGAGTTTACATATGTCGTGGGTGGAAAAGGCTGTTGAAGATTTTCATAATAGTTGTGAAAAATATGAACGCCTTAGTGGTATTTATTTTTTGCAACAGCTGCCACGAACGGATCTTGGAAAAATCCGCATTGGAGAAACAATAAAGGCACTCGGTCTCCAAAAAGGCACGTAAGCACCGCTAGTGTCGTAACCGAGTCGGTATAACATTAAGGGCGTAGAGTCCATCCATTAGTGAAGCAAGACCCTTGTTTGCAACGAATAACTTGAAGGCGCCCATCATACATATGGACATCCCAGCCATAGCGTTCACAATCGCTGGCGATACATTCTGCATAGCCGACTTCACGGCCCCGCCAGTCTTCAATGCTCCAGCCAGCTGTGAGGCAATTAAAGCCCAAGTTGGGATCCTCTTCGCAGCGAAAGCCACTCACCTTTTGACCATCACGGTTGTAGATGTTGAAACCCTCTGTCCAACAACCTCCTCTAAGGCAGGCCACTTCGCTTAAATACCGCCCATTATGGCGTTGAATCCAGCCATTGTCTTGACAGCTATTTCCGATACACTGAACTTCTGAGGTCTGTTGAGACGGGTGATTCACAACTGTCCAGCCAGTATTCCAACAGTTATTGTTAGTGCAGGTAATATCGTAAGAGGCCAAGGCTAGCCCTGGTACAGTCAATACAAAATAAAAAATCCACGCTTTCATAGCCGCCCCCTATGTTCAAAGTGTGGTCTGATCCTATTTCAGGAAGTACTCCACGATCAAGCATGGCGAAAGGGTATGCCGCACCTTTTTGCAACCCACTGAGTCAATTTTGGGTCGTATAACCTCATACCTGGCAACATCCGCAATTAAGGGGCCCGTTGAGACCTAATGGGTTGAGGCAGGTAGGCGTCGATCCTCTTTACTAATGGATTGGGAGAACTTCTCTACAGCTTTTGGGTCTGCTTTGGAGGCGTTTAAAAAGCTCCAGAGTTTTAGATCATTCTCTATGGCTGTGATATTTTTTCTGTCGAAAAATTCATTGAGTTCAATAAATGAATCTTTATAGACCTTTCGACCTTCATATTCTACGTCTACAATCTTAAAATCGTCTTTTTCAAGCTGTACTAAAAACTTGAACCGCGCATTTCTTGAAAACTTTCGAATGGAGCATAGAACTTCTGGGGATTGGTGGGTGTGTACCCAAACCAATTTTTTGGAACAGTCATAAACGAGATTTTCTGTCTGATCCTTACAGGTATGTGAAGAATAACCAGTGATCACCATTTTTGAAGGATTATTAATAGTCGCTTTTCTGATATTAGCAGGAAAGCGATCTTGAGCTCTATAGACTTCTTCTAATTCTCTCTTTCGCACGAGCCGAAACATCGCTGTCATATAGCGAACTCGAACCCAATGGGTAAAAAGGTAGTGAATTTCAGAGCGTTTTAAAGGAGAGAGTTTTTTGATTTTTGGAATCAGGTTGATTCGATCAAGCCAGGTAGAAAGTGCAAAATAGTTATAAAGTGCAGACATTTGTTCTTGAATTTTTGTGGAGTCTACATAAATGAAGTTAGCATTTTTTCCTTTCACTGGCCGAAACTGATCGTGCAGTGTCGAAGTGGCTTTTTCTACAACAGTTCCTGGGTCAGCTCCATGTCTTTGTTTTTGAATTTTTACCTGTTGTTTCAGAACTGGCTGGCATGATGCAAAAGAAAAATCTCCACACAGCGTGATTGCGGCAGCAGTCAGACAAGGTATGAAAAAGCTATTTTTAAACCCAAATACCATGATTATTTATCGACATTTGGTGATTTTTCCCTAAACGTTTCAGGGCTTTATTATTTTTTCTGGACAAGTGTCTCGACCTCACTCCTTAGGCTTTGCCGAAGGGCAAAAATGGAATTGCGTTTTTTGGAAAACCCTGGCCGTAGGTCCACTTTGAAGTTTTGGCTTTGTAAAGCACGTTTCAAATTTCCTGTAGCAGCATAAGTAGAAAGGATACATTCAGAGGAGGCGCAGGAGTGGAGAAACCTGGCAATAAACTCCGGTGTCCAAAAATCTGGTGCAGTTTTATTTGAGAATGGATCAAAATAAATCAGGGTGCAGTGCCTAGGGAATGGGCCTTGAGTTGTTAATGCGCCTAAATGGTTTATATGACCAGTAAGACTCAAGTCGGTTATTTTTAAGCGAAGCTGATGAGGGTCGAGCTTTAAAAAATTAGATGTCAGTTCTAATATAGACTCATAAGTGGGAAAGAGCGGATGGGCAGAGGTAAGAGTTCCTTGTGCCCAGCTCTGAAAGCTTTGAACAAGAAACTCTTCATTTTCATAGGACTGAACCCTCAATTTAAGACCGTGTTGGAGACAGTAGCCAGCGCTAAGGATTTCGTTGTAGCCGAGTCCAAGTCCCACAGATAAAATACGAACGGGGAGTGAAAGCTTATGAAGTCTTTGTAGGGCTTGTAAGTAAATATATTTGGATTCCTCAAAAGCTCCGTGCGAGCTATGCATCTGCTCGGCAACAGAGTCATATTGAATCTTCATAGAGGGGCTGCCGTCTTTAGTAGTGACAAGCTTCAAATGAGGGGGGAGTGAAATTGGACACATAGAATATTTGTGCCTGAAAGGTTTGCATTTTTCAATCTCTGAGATTACACAAAAGGCATGAACCCTTGGAAAGACACTCCTTACTATCCCATTAGTCATTTTTACAAAGACTACTTTGGGGAAAAAGTTTACAAAGTTCCTGTCAGTACAGCAGAGACCTGCCCAAATCGTGAAGGGCTAAAGGGTATGAAAACCTGCAACTTCTGCGATGTCTGGGGATCAGCAGCCTACCCAGAGATTCGTGAAAAAAAACTGAAAGAACAAATTGAAACCACTAAATCCAGAATAAGTAGCATGTTCAATGCTAGAAAGTTTCTTGTGTACTTTCAGGCCTACACAAATACTTTTGAGAGGACGTCTCGATTGTCGGAGCAATTTGAAACAGCATTTTCTTATGATGATATTGTTGGAGCTGTGGTGGGCACCAGGCCCGATTGTATATCCGATGCGGTTTTGAGGTTATGGAACCAATGGGTAGACACTCACTTTATGGCCGTGGAGATTGGGGTTCAAACCTTTAACAATGATCAATTGGAGTGGATGAGGCGTGGACATACGGCGGAAAAATCCTTTTGGGCCATTCAAAAAATTGCGCAAACTTGCCCAAAGGTGAATCTTGGTATTCATCTAATGTTTGGCCTTCCTGGCGAGACCGATAAGCAGATTGTTGAAACTGCAAAATTGGTGAACTCACTGCCCATACAGAACGTAAAGCTGCATAATTTACATGTATTAAAAAACACCCCTCTAGAAGAAGATTATAATAATGGAAGCTTTAAGCCTATAGGCAGAGAGCAGTACTTTGAAAGGTGTTGTATTTTTCTGCAGCACCTTTCTCCCAAAGTTGCCGTCCATAGGCTGTCAGCTTTGAGTAAGCATGTGGATGAGTTGGTAGCTCCTCAGTGGACCTCACGAAAGATGGAAATGTATCAGTATATGTTGGACTTGATGAAATCGAAAGGAAGTTGGCAGGGGCAGTTGTTCAGCCCAACACAGTTCTGAGTTCATCTCCTTTTTTTTCCAACTCTCCAGGGGGGTGATAGAGGCTGCCATGGGGGATCTCGGGGGTAGAGCCGTACTTCCTCAGCCAGGACAAAAACTCTCGTTCTTCTCCTCGGCAGATCATTTGCCGTGTTTTCCCCTTTTCCCTTATGGTGTCGCCAATGATCCGCACACTCTCTTTTGGTATTTGCGTTTGATACTTTTTTGAGGCGATCAAATAAGAAAAGGTCAAAGTCCGGTTGGTCATGGGAAGCTGATTTTCTAGTTTTTGAAACCAATCAGGAGATTTTAGGTGAATTCGATCATGGCACCAGTCTTTTTTGGAATGAATGAGCAGTGGACAGTCACTTTGATGAATACAAGGCGCCAGTATCTGAAAGCCAGCATTGATAAGCGGTTGTCGCAGTTGCATCAGTCTTCTCGCATGAGTCTTCGTAGATGGTTCCAGTAGAATCAGGTTGTCGGCATCCATAAAAAAATGAGGCACTGTATTCAATTCATTCAGTGAGTAGGAGGCAATCACAGTTTCTGGGTTTTTATTAATCTTGCTTTCTGAGCTTATCCACTCAGAGTCGGTGATAGGTCTACTAAGCAGGTGTTGGTGAAATTTTCGTGCCTCTTTGTCTTGCTCTAGAAAAATCCACTGTGTTTTTTCAAAGACCTCGTTCCAAGCTAATTCGCTGGAGCCCAGGCCACTACCAAAATCCAAAACTGTCGCCGAATAAAATTCTGGAACCACTTCCTTGAGTGATTGTAGTACGGCAATCATACGAACCACATTGAGAGCATGAAAGTATACTAGGTAGGCCTGCTGTCTTTGTGGTTCACCCCAGGGTGTGATGCTATCTCTCGCTTGAAAATTATCAGACATCCATAAGATGGCCTCTGTAATATATTTTGGAACTTTCATTTTTGGAAATTGGCTAGAGATTTGATTCTGTAGACTGTCGGGAAAACTAAAACTTCGTTTCACAAATACTCCTCAGAGATCTTTTGAAACACCAATTCTACTTCTATAGTGGCCATGCAGTGTTTATCTTCAGCTAAGTTTAAGGATGGGGTAAAAATCAATGCTCTTTCATTCAAAGGTCCCCAGCGAGAGGCCCGCTCTGGCTGCCGAGGGCTGTAGAAACCCACCACGGGAGTCTTCAGCCCTGATGCTAGATGAATGATGCCAGTGCTCGGAGCTATGACAAAGCGAGCTTTGTCTAGAGTGACAAGCAGCTGTTGTGGAGTCATTTTTTCTTGCAGCCAGTAAATATTGGGTTGGGAGCTTAAAGCATCACGTAGAGGCTGTGTCCAGGGGCGGTCTGATGGGGAGCCCGTTACTACAATAGGTATTTTTTCAGAAAGTTTTTTTGTCAGTGCTACGTAGTTTTCTACGGGCCAATTCAGAGCGGACCCCATCATCCCTGGGTGAACAACACAAAATTCTTTGGGCAATGAGAAAGGGGAGGTTAATTTAGGTGCAGAAAGTTTAGGAAAGGTGACATTAAGAGGTGGGATCTGACCAGCCAAACCTTTAGAAATTAATTCCCAATTGTAGGCACTTTCATGTTTGTCAGCAAGGCTGCGCTTTTGTCGAACTCCTTTATTAAAAAAGAAAAACGAATGCCATTGGCTCCAGCGTCCAGCACGCGCGGGAATTCCTGCAAACAGCAATGCCAGGCCAACAAACCAGGGGGCTTGAAACACTACTGAAGAGTCAGCACCAGAGTTTTTAAAGTCTCGTACCAGTTGTAAAAAACCCCTTATTGAAAAGGCCTTGTCGGCTTCTATGTAGTTTTTTCGATGGGGACTACTCTCAAGAACCCAGCCAAGCCCCTTGCTGATCACCCATAGATAGTCTCGCTGCTGAAACCAGGGGTGATCGGAAGCATTCAGGCTGACCACCAGGTCGCCAATTTTATCCATTCGGATCAACAGGGTTTTGGGTTTATGGGAGTTTTCCATCATCATGTAAATTCACTATGTCATAAGCCTTTCGTGGAGTCCACCTTGACCATAGCTTCAGGGGAGGGCACATTGTGGGGCACTATGAGTGGGTCTTTACAGGTGTCCGAACAGATTGTTGAAGTGTGCCGCAGGCTTTGGGAGCGCAATATGCTTGCGGCTGCCGATGGTAATATCAGTTATCGAATCAGTGATTCAGAGATTTTGATCACTCCTTCGGGAGTTTCGAAGGCATTTATGAAACCAAAAGACATGGCCGTCATTAACCTGGAGGGAGAGGTTTTAAAAGGGCAACCCTCATCAGAAAGACTCATGCACTTGGCTGTGTATAGAGCCTCTGAGCAGGCTCGTTGTGTGGTGCATGCTCATCCCCCTCATGCCATCTCTTGGTCAGTGGCCCGACCGGCCATGAAGGAGCTTCCGGCAGAATGTTTGTCTGAGGTGATTTTAGCCTGCGGGAGCATTCCAGTAGTGCCGTTTGCCACTCCTTCCACCAATGAAATGGGGGATCATTTGCTGCCATTTTTGCCAGACTACCGGGTGATGATCTTGGCCCGACATGGAGGGTTGAGTTGGGGAGAGTCCTTGGATGAAGCCTGGAGAGGAATGGAGCGCCTAGAGCATTCAGCTCAGATCTTGTGGCTTTCAGAAACTCTGGGAGGCTTGACGATGTTACCTGATGAAGTTGTAAAGAGACTAAGAGATATGAGAAAAAATATAGGATTTCAAACGTTATGAAGGCTTTTGCGACCCTGGCTTTGAGATTTCAAGGTGAGCATGTGGAATTGTTGGATCAAACACGTATTCCTGCAGAGGAGTGCTGGCTTTGTATTGAAACTGTGGAGCAGATGTTTGAAGCTATTCGTTCTTTGAGAGTTCGGGGGGCACCTCTGATTGGGGTGGCGGCGGCGATATTTTTGGCCCGCTACTTTGAATCTGGTGCCTCCGTGATGGATTTGAAAATAGCAGCAGAGCGGTTGCGAAGTGCCAGACCCACAGCAGTGAATCTGATGTACTGTATTGATCATTTGATAGCTTGCATTAAGAAAGATCCTTCGGGAGAGTCTTTTGTGGCAGCTGCTGAGCAGTTATTAGATGAAGACATTCAATTGTGTGAAACCATTGGACGTGTAGGTGCAGAAAAAATTGCAGATGGTGATGGTATTCTTCACCACTGCAATACTGGAGGGCTGGCTACAGCGGGGCGGGGAACAGCTCTGGGTGTGATTCAAACGGCATTTGAACAGGGAAAAGGTATCCACGTATATGTGGATGAAACTCGCCCCCTGCTTCAGGGGGGGCGCTTGACGGCTTGGGAGTTGAAAAAACTGGGAATTCCTTACACGATTATTTGCGACAATATGGCAGCTGGCTTGATGAGAGAGGGTAAGATTCAAAAAGCTATCGTTGGTGCTGATCGTATTGCCATGAATGGAGACTTTGCCAACAAAACCGGAACTTACAGCGTGGCTGTGAGCTGTCAATACCATGGTATTCCTTTCTACACAGCGGCTCCCGTGACGACATTGGACTTTAACTGTGAGTCCGGGGGGGATATCCCCATCGAACAGCGAAAGCCAGAAGAGGTGCGAGGGGCGGCGGGTTCTTTTGGTGAAGTGATTTGGTCTCCGGAAGATGCTCTTGTTTATAATCCGGCATTTGATGTCACTCCAGCAGATCTGGTGTCGGGTTGGATTTTGGATAAAGGATTTTTTAATCAAATCATGGTTCGAGAGGGCCAGTTAAAAAACTTGAAACAGGAGTAAATCTATGTGGGCAGTTATTGGTGGATCGGGGTTCGAAAAGTTTGATAGTTTCAAATTTATTGAAGAGTTGGATCGGGATACTCCATTTGGTCAGGCATCTACAGGGTTGAAAAAGGTAGAGATCAATGGTGAGCAGTGTTTGTTTCTTTCTCGGCACGGCAGTCAACATGAGCTGTTGCCCAGTGAGGTGAATTATCGAGCTAATATTTTTGTGTTAAAGAAATATGGAGCCAAAGCCATTATTACATTTTCCGCTGTCGGCTCTTTAAGAAAAAAACTAAAACCTGGTGATATGGTTGTGGCAACCCAATACATTGATCGCACCAAGGGCATTAGAAAACATACATTTTGTGGTGAAGGTGTGGTGGGTCATATGTCTTTGGCTAAACCTGTCGATCATAGCATGGTGAAAAAACTGAAAGAACTCTGTCATAAGCGTTCTTGGGACTGTCACTTTGACAAAACCTATATCTGTATGGAAGGGCCCAACTTTTCTACCGTTGCTGAATCAGAGATGTACCGAGAGTGGGGTGCAGATATTATTGGAATGACTCATTATCCGGAATATGGTTTGGCCCGTGAAGCAGGTCTGTCTTACTTGCCATGTTGCTTTGTTACGGACTACGACTGTTGGGACCAAGGCCGACCTCACGTAACTCTGGAAGAAGTGATTGAGGTCATGAGAAACAACAATGCTAAAGCTTTTGAGCTTTTAGGAGATGTTCTCAAAACTGGTGATAATCTTTATAAAGATGCTACGTGCTCAGGTGAAGGGTTAAAAATGGGCTTAATGACTCCTTGGGAATTGGTTCCTAAGGATAAAAAGCCTTGGCTGGAAATATTGAGAGGCTGAGCTTGGCACGACATCTGCACGAGGAGAATGTCAGGAATATAGACAAAAAACCTTAATTAATGCAGAGGATACAAAGACTTAAGTCAAGAGATGGGAGCTTTGGTCCGATACAGAGGGATGGCATCTCAGGAGGCACGATGAAAACAAAAGTTTTGTTTCCCATTAAAAAGCGATTGGAACCTAAATTTTGGAGTTTTAAACTAAAAACTCATTAGAAATAGTACAACATCTTAGAAGAGGGGGGGAATTTATGATTCGGTACTTTTTTTTGGCGGGACTTGTTCTGCTGGCACCAATGGCCTTTTCGAGCGAAATTGAAGGCTACAAATTTGAAGATAAAATCACTGTGGACGGCAAAGAGTTATTTTTAAATGGTGTTGGGCTAAGAACTGTTCGTCGTTTTGGATTGAAGTTTAAAGTTTATGTAGCGGGCCTTTATGTGGAAAAACAATCTACCAGCGCTAAAGAGATTATGGAAAGCGAGGGTGTCGTTCACTTAAAATCTTATTATATGCGTGAAGTCACTAAAAAACAGCAAAGAGAGCCTTTTCGTGAGGCTGTTCGCAAGAACTGCTATGCGGACTGCAGTGGCTCTAAAAAGAAAATTTTTCAAATTATTAATGCTGTCAAGCGAACCAAAGAAGGGGGAGCCTTTGATTTTACGTTCTACCCAGATAAGGTAAAATTCTTTATGGATGGTTCCAACTCCAAGTCTGAGGTAGAGGTGAAAGGTGCGGATTTTTCTAAGGATATGCGGGCTATCTGGATTGGTCCAGAGCCACCGAATGAAAGTTTGAAGGCAGGCCTTTTAGGAAAAGGCATGGATTGGGTGCGAGCGACTCAAAGTAAAGAGTGATCTAGAATTGTTGTCCAAACCATGGGGGGAAGGGAGATTTCAAAAATTGTCACTTTCCCACCGTGGTCTCACGCAGAGCCAACGACAAGACCCTTGCAATACGCGCAGTCGTAGCCTTGGTAAGGCGTATTTTTTGTCATAAGTGACGCTTTTTGTGGTACCCACTACAAATACGAAGAGCTTTTTCTTGAAAGCTCTTCAGGAATTATGGGTTAAACTGGATCGGTATAAATACTTTTAATGCTTTAAGGCGTTGTCTGAGCCTTTTTTTTGGTATACGGCATGCATGAGATAAGGTTTTTCGAGTTGGAGTTCAAGAAAAGGAATACGCCTGAATGATTGCAAAGCTCAATAGAGTCCTCGGTCAGCGAAGTGTAAGTGGTTTGTTACTGCTCGCTATTTGGCTATTTTCTGTCTTAGTATTGGCTGTAGAACCTCAGTGGGAGACACTGACACCTCCTCCTGGTTCAGAGGAGTGCGCTGGCCTATTTGAAGATACAGTGAGTAATAGCTTTACCAAGGGGTGGGAAAGGACAGAGAGTTATTTAGAAAGTAGAAAATATTATAAGGGACCAACCCCTCCTCCTTATCTAAAAGTTTTATTTCCATCAATGACACTGCCCTACTCCGTTATTGGAAGTATCAAAAATATTGAAGTCTATGAGTTGAGAGGATTTTGTCCTGAAGTTATGAATGTTGCCAAAGATTCTAATGCTTACTTGGTGATTGCCACCAGCGTGTCCCTTGAAGAAGCAACTGTTAGAAACTGCGTCCGACTGGCCATGATGGAAAGTGTACCTCCAGAGGATCTTGAGGATCATGTAGAAACAATTATGAAGAAAAGAATATTTTTGATCAACGCTGAGAACTCTTCGTATCTTCCTCTGGCTCAAAAATTTCTTCAGAACCCAAATAAAATGAGAGAATTGAAGACTTTAATTGATGGTATCAAGGTCAAATATGGAATTCCTCAAGAGGGAGCTTATATGCAGACGTTCGTTACTACGCCTCAGGAAGGCTGGGTATCTGACAGATTGGGGATCTCTGTTTGGGGGAACCCAGTAATGAATGCTTCTGTAGAAAGTAAATCTACTTATCATAAGATAGCCGAGCAGGCAGGAATTAAAAAAGCCGATGCTGAGACGGACATATTAAGTGAAGAGCATTTGGTCCAAGGAATTTATAATTTGATGCAACGGAATTTAAAGAGGATGTTTTTGCAATACACTAACAAAGGGAGTGCGGAATTTTCTCTTCCTTTGGCACAAGATATTTATGACGGCTTACTAGAAAAAGATAAAATAGAAGTAGTAAAAAAACTGATGCAAAAATGGAATCAAGGAACATCTGGGCAGGGTAATGCTCCTAAATTGATTTCAGAAGAAGCCATTAGTGCTTTTTTTTCTGAGAACAAAGAGCTTGCTCTTTCGGTAATCCGACGTAATTTGACCCAAAATATGGAGACAGCAGATTCCAAGATGATTACGCCAGAGAGGTTTATAAACAAGCTAGTGTCTGATGGTGGTGTGGTAGAGCAGTTTATTCCCTATGTACAAACTTTTGTAAACTTAGATGGACAGAAACTTCCGGTTTCTCCAAGTGGTCAGGCTGATGTTAGGAGTCATGGAATCTCTCTGATGGGATGTCATGAGCAAAAGTTTATTTCTGGAGTGCCTGGTGGTGTTTTTGAAGGAGCCATTTATGGTTGGAGTCGCCTTGGTGATGAAATATGCCGTCAGGTTTACAAAAAAACACTGATTTTGGGGAAAGTTTTGAAAAAATTAGGCTACCTTGGGCGCTTTGCCGTGGACTATGTTGTGGCCAAAGATCCGGTCACCCAAGAGTTAGAAGTGGTTATTATTGAGATTAACGCTCGCAGTGGAGGTACTCATACTGTAGATGCTATGGTTGCTTTAACATCAGCCAACCAATACGTTGACGGTGAGAATTTGGCAGATGTTTCTATAGAACCTTATCACTGGTATGCTCAGGTAAGAGAACCTAATGGATCTTTTCGTAGAGTGAAACTTTTTAACGAAGGGACAGATAACTTTTATCACCCTGGGCTCAAACTATTTTGCTCCGATCAAGAGCTATTAGATTTTCTTTATCAACGAAACCCCATATATTGGAAATATGCTCATGACGTTCCTATGGCTAATTCGGTAAATAAACGAGGCATATTGCCTCACATGATTCAAGGAAGAAAAGGAAGTCTTGATAAAGATCTAAAGATGGGATTCTTAGCTATAGGACATGATTCCTATGAAGATGCCAATATACTTTTTCAGTCTTTCGAACAAGCTTTAGTAGGTGCCTTGGATGCCTTTAAAAAAGCCCACTCCAGCCGCACCTGTAAATAATATACTGATCCGGAAAATTCAAACCGGATCGGTATAGTTTTGTGTTGTATAAGCTTCAAGGGGTAAGCAAGTACAGACCAAGTTTTTGTCACCAAAAGCATTATCTACCCGTCGAACAGCAGGCCAATATTTGCCCTCCTGCAACCAGGGCACCGCATAAGCCGCATCAGAGCGACTGTATGGAAAATCCCATTGGTCAGAAGTAACCAGTCTCAGTGAATGAGGTGCATTTTTTAAAACGTTACTTTTACGATCCACTTGACCGTCTTCGATGGCTTGAATCTCTTTTCGAATTTGAATCATGGCCTCAATAAAGCGATTCAATTCATCCAGGGACTCACTCTCTGTTGGCTCAATCATTAAAGTTCCTGCTACAGGCCAAGACATGGTTGGTGCATGAAAACCAAAATCCATCAGGCGTTTGGCAATATCATCTACTGTGATACCTGCAGATTCTTTGAGAGGGCGCACATCAATGATGCATTCATGAGCAACATAATTATTTTTACCTTTGTAAAGAACCGGGTAGTACTTCTCTAACCGTGCTGCAAGATAATTGGCATTGAGAATGGCCACCTCGGTAGCTACACGAAGTGAAGTTTTTCCCATCATTTGAATATAGGCCCAGGAAATGGGCAAAATTCCGGCAGAACCCCATGGTGCTGAAGATACAGCTGTAATACCTGTTTCTGGGCCGGCCTCTTTAACGAGATTATGTTTTGGTAAAAAGGGGACAAGATGTTGAGCAACGCCGATAGGGCCAATGCCCGGTCCGCCACCACCGTGTGGAATACAAAATGTTTTATGTAGGTTGAGGTGAGAGACGTCAGCACCAAACTCTCCGGGGCGGCTGAGGCCTACCAGGGCGTTTAGGTTTGCACCATCCATATAAACCTGCCCTCCAAAATCATGGATGACCGTGCAAATATCACGGATGGTTTCTTCATAAACACCATGAGTAGAGGGGTAAGTGATCATCAGTACAGCAAGATTGTCTTTGTGAGACTCGGCTTTGGCTTTAAGGTCATCAAGGTCCACATTGCCGTTGCTATCGCACTGGATCACAACGACCTGCATTCCAGCCATCACTGCACTGGCAGGGTTGGTTCCATGGGCTGAACTGGGAATCAGACAGATATTACGTTTTTCTTGCCCAATACTTTGCAAATATTTTTTGATAACCAAAAGCCCTGCGTACTCCCCTTGTGATCCAGCGTTGGGCTGCAGACTGATTCCCTTAAAGCCAGTGATTTCACAAAGTGAATTCTCAAGCTCAGTGATCAGTTCCATATAGCCTTGAGCTTGATCTAAGGGCGCAAAGGGGTGAATGTCAGAAAACTCTGGCCATGTAACAGGAATCATTTCTGATGTGGCATTTAACTTCATTGTGCAAGACCCCAGAGGGATCATGGAGTTGGCCAAGGTTAAGTCTCGAGTTTCGAGCTTTTTGATATAACGAAGCATTTCTGTTTCTGAGTGATAGGCATTAAATACCTTGGCTGTTAGGTAGTCTGTTTTCCGGAAAAAGTGGGTGTCAAATGTTACGGCTGCCGAATCCATCAATTGATACACAGAAAAAGGCAGTCGATTTTCTTTGGAAAAGACTTGAACCAGTGATTGGATCTCATCGAGAGATGTGGTTTCGTCAAAAGATACCTGAAGGTATTGATCATCTACTTTGAAAATATTAATTTCTGCTTGTAGAGCTTTATTATAAATTTCTTCGGTGCGGTCATTGGTGTGAACACGGACTGTATCAAAAAAGTTATGAGTGGTAACATTTAAGCCCAACTTGTCCATACACTCTTTAAATGTGGAGGCTAGACGATGAACTTTTTCAGCAATAAACTTAAGGCCTTTTGGACCATGATAAACGGCGTACATAGAGGCCATCACAGCTAATAAAACCTGAGCTGTGCAGATATTGCTTGTGGCCCTCTCTCTGCGAATATGTTGCTCTCGCGTTTGTAGTGCTAAGCGAAGAGCTGGATGACCATCGGCATCTTTGGAAACTCCTATGATTCTTCCTGGAATCATTCGTTTATAAGTCTCTTTAGTGGCCAGGTAGCCAGCATGAGGGCCGCCAAAACCAAAAGGAACGCCAAACCGTTGACTGGTTCCAACGGCAATATCAGCACCTACCTCACCAGGAGATTGCAAAAGAGTTAAGGCCAGAAGGTCTGCAGAAACAATACTTAAAGCGCCACAGGCATGGGTCTTTTCAATAAATGATTTTAATTCGGGAATATTTCCGTCGGCTCCCGGGTATTGAATAAGGCTGGCAAAGTAGTTTTCGCACGGTTCAAATGTATTGAGGGGAGCGATCTCAAGCTCAATGCCTAATGGTTTAGCTCGGGTGCTGAGAACCTCCAGAGTTTGCGAGAAGGTATTGTCACTGACAAATATTTTTTGAGCCCTTTTATTTTTACAGGCTTGAAGGGCCATAGTCATAGCTTCTGCAGCCGCTGTACCCTCATCTAAAAGTGATGCATTTGCTAGCTCCATACCAGTGAGATCTATAACCATGGTTTGAAAATTCAAAAGGGCTTCCATTCGCCCTTGTGAAATTTCTGCTTGATAGGGAGTGTACGCCGTATACCAACCTGGGTTTTCAAGAATATTTCTCAGTATGACTCCTGGGGTTTGAGTGCCGTAATAGCCTTGTCCCAGGTAAGATTTAAAAACTTTATTTTTACTGGCGATTTTCCAGGCCTTGGCAAGAAGCTCTGTTTCAGAGAGGCCTTCTTCTAGATTCAGTGGATGGGGTTGCCTGATGGCCTCTGGTAAGCTTTGATCAGTGAGTTCGGCAAGAGAGCTCAGACCCAGAAACTCTAACATGGCTTGCAGGTCGTTTTCATCGGGGCCAATATGCCGACGGGCAAACTGGTCATTCTTAAACGTATTATAAACTTCTTCGCTGATATCCTGTTTCACTTTCCGATTGCCTCCGACTTTTATGAGTATATCTCTTAATCTAGTGCTTCGACGACTTACGGTGTTGTTTTTTTGGAGGTCTTTTTGGCAGCCTTCTTTTTTGTGGCTGTTGTTTTTTTAGTAGACTTTTTCTTGCTGGCAGTTTTTTTAGTTACCTTTTTGCGTAATTTTTTTCCAGCTGTAGTTACTTTAGTTTTATGGGATTTGGCTTTCTTTTTCACAGCTTTGAATTTCTTTTCCATATCGGATCGGTGAGACTTTAAGGATCGTAGAACTTTATTGAACTCTCGATCAAACTGTCTTTGCTGACGGGTGATTTGTTTCAGTAGATCGTTGTAGGCTTTTTCTAGGTTTTTGAGTCGTTTTTGGGCCGTTGGACTGAGATAGGCATGGACATCGAATTTTTTTAGTTCTGAAGCAATTTTATTGAGCTCTTTTGTTAGATAGTCAATATCTGTTATTTTTTGAATTTCGCCTTTGATTTTATCCCAATTGATGGAAGTCATATGGATCTCCTTCAGGTATTTCTCAGGGCGGCGCCAGTGCCACCACGGTGCCACTACATTGGAAATATCTGAGCTTTCTGTCAAGCTTTATGCGCTACCCAAACTCAATGTCTTTGGGTATACAAGGTTTCATGAGCTTTTCACTGCGCGATCGCTATTTAAAGGACTGGATGGGCTACTCTACCTTTACAGGGGGGAGTGGGGGGCGGTTACAGTCTGTGACAGATTCTCAGATGATTCTTAAATTTCAGGGCCAGGAAGTGATTGTTCATGATCGGGGAGTGGTTCAGGTAGAGGCTCGTTGGGGGCAAAAGTGGGCAGTGGCGGGAATGAAAGAGCTTTGTGAACTTTTTGTGCCTGGAGATTGGCTAGTTTTTAGAGGAGAGCCCTGTTTGCAAGAAGCCTCCTTGGAGAACCTGAAAACCATAAGGTTAGCAGCACCTAATCAGCTAGAGGAGAAGCCTGTGCCGCGACCGCATGCAAGACGCTTTTCTTTATTTATTGAAGATGTTCGTCAGTGGTTTTTGAAGACTCATTTTTTTCCAGCGAGTACACCTTCATTGGTGAAGTGTCCTGGCATGGAGCCTCCTTTGACTCCATTTCAAGTTCACACAGATCAGAGACATCCCAGGTTTTTACCCACCAGTCCTGAATTGCACTTAAAAAAACTATTATGTCGAGGTTATGAAAATATTTTTGAGATTAAAAGAGTATTTCGCAAGGAGGTTGTTACACCTTACCATCAGCCAGAGTTTTTGATGCTGGAGTGGTATCGCAGTTTTTCTAACCTGAAAAGGTTGATCCAGGATCTTAAGGGACTAATAGCTTATCTGGCTGAGAAAGGCTGGAACGAAGCTGGATTAAATTTGAAGTCATGGAGTCATTTGACAGTGAGTGGACTATTTAAAGAACACCTTGATTTTGACTTGCAGCCAGAGACCTCTCATGGAGAACTGCTGCAGTTGGCTGAATATCATGATGTAGGATTTCACTGTGATGATGACACCTGGGATGATACGTATTTCAAGATTTTTTTGAGTTGTCTTGAAACTCAGATCAAAGGTTTGGGGCTCATCACTCTTTGTGATTATCCACCCACTCAGGCAGCCCTGGCCCGTATGAACGAAAGGGGTTGGGCAGAGCGTATGGAGTTTTATATCTCAGGTTTGGAGATCGGAAATGCCTTTGACGAACTCAATGATCCGGAAATTCAGCGACAAAGGTTTGAAAAAGATCAGCAGGAACGGCGTGAACGAGGGCTTATGGAGATCCCCTTGGATGAGGAGTTTTTAAATCATCTGAAAATGGGGTTACCACCTACTGCAGGAATTGCCATCGGCCTTGAGCGGCTTTATATGGGCTTGATGGGCGTTGAGAGCATCTCAGAGCTTTTAGAGTTTCCGGTAACAGATCCTAGCTCTTATTGATATCTTCTTTTAGCTCTTTTCCAACCTTAAAAAAGGGTAGTTTCTTTTCTTGAACATTAATAATTTCACCGGTCCTGGGGTTGCGCCCTTTGTAGGCTTCATACTCTCTATTGACAAAAGATCCAAACCCTCGAATCTCAATGCGATCATTTCTCATCAAGGCTTCTACCATAGAGTCAAAGATAGTGTTGACCACCGTTTCAGCCTTCACTCGTGTGATCCCGGCTTTTTCAGAAATTAAATTGATTAAGTCCGCTTTCGTCATGTTGTCTCGTCCTTGTTCCCTGACCTCAAAGAGGTGGTTTTCTAACTTGCTGAAACTACTGTTATTGTAGACAAATCAACAGGAACAAGCCAGCGCAATTATGGAAAAAAATGAAGAAATATAGGGTTTTAGCCTATTGTTAACAGTTTTTGGGGTGCGTTATTAAGCTTTCGTCCAGTTGGGGTCCAGAACATAGGATGAAGATCTTGTCTTGTGCCTATGGAGACATCCCTTCAAAATAAAAGTATGCACTTTGATTGGTCATCAAAAACAGTGGGGGAGTGGCGCCAGATGCTGGACGGAGTTCCCCGTTCCAATTGCATGCAGTCCTGGCCTTACGCCAAAGCTGTGCGCATGAGTGACCAGAAGGCTACACGTTTAGCTGTGGTGGTTCGCGGCGGCACGCCAGTGGGCATGATGGCCATTCAGGAAGTAAAATTGGGTCCCGTTCATTTTATAAACCTATTTCGAGGTCCCCTTTGGTTTGTGGAGCCTGTGCCAAAAGAGTGGATTCGGGAATTTACAAAGGTTTTTGATTGTGAGTTTCCTCGAAGGCTATTTCGTCGTCGGCGTTGGTTACCTGAGTGGGAAGACAAAAATGCCGAGAATTTTCAACCGTTCTTCTCCAACCATCAAAAATATAAAACGGCCTGGTTGGAGTTAGGTGGGAGTGAGGATCAACTCCGGGGCCGCTTAAAGCAAAAGTGGCGGAACGCTCTTAATAAATCAGAAAAAAGTTCCATTGAGATTGTCGAAGACTGGAGTGGACTTTACCTAGAGCTGTTTGTGGAGAAGTATCTTAGGGACCGTATGGAAAAGAAGTATCATGGCCCCAGTGGTCGATTTGTTAAAGAGGAGTTCTTGGCGGCAAAGCCTTTTAAGGATGCTTTTTTATTATGGGCGAATATCAAGACCCAGCCAGTGGCGGCGGTATTCATTCTTAAGCATGGTCAGTGCGCCTCCTACCGTATCGGTTGGAGTACAGGCTTAGGTCGTAAATACAATGCTCACAATCGGCTGTTGTGGGAGGCGACTTTGATTGTAAAAAGTCAGGGCATTCAACGCCTAGACTTGGGTGGTCTGGATGCGGACCACAGTGGACTCAATCGCTTTAAGTTTGGAACTGGGGCCCATATTTTTGAGACTCCGGGGATGCTCAAATAGTTCAAACCAGATCGGTATTAATTTCAGGCGGTTTCAGGTGAGTTGAGGTTGAGCTTTTGCAGACTTTTTCTCCGGTAAAGTCGAGTGCTCATTAGAGCATGGTAGTAGGCATCGATAGTCATACTTACCATTTTCTGGGTATCAAACAAGTTCATCACCTTATTGCGAGCGGCTTCTCCCATTTCTTGTGTGGAGATTTTTTCGTCAAAAATTCCGATAAACAGTTGGGATAGGGTAGATGCATCTGCAGGTCGAATTAAAAAGCCATCCAGCCCATCCTCAACAATGGTGGCAATGGGGCTTACCTCAGAACCTATGATTACTTTTTTTTGTGCCATAGCCTCCAGCATGGAGGGTTCAAACCCACTAGTGCGGGAGCTAAGATTGACAAAAATATCTGCCAGGGCAATAAAGTCTGGTAAATGGGTGCTAGTCACAGCGCCTGTGAACAATACTTTGCTTCCTAGGGCTAGGTTAAGCATTTCAAATTCAATTTCTTTTTGGAGAGGGCCATCACCCACAATAATCAGACGACTGGCCGGCTTTTTGACGGCAAGTTTTTCAAAAGCTCGGAGTAAGTGAACCACCTCACCCAATTCTGTCATATCAGTGACTGTCACCACTACGTTGGCATTCCCAGGGATATTTAAGTTTTTTCTAAGCTCCTCAGACTTCTCTCTAGGAGACAGATCGCCGATTTCAATTCCATAGGGCACATTATAGATTTTTAAATCGGGATATAGGTAATATCTCTCGAGAATAACTCGCTGCTGTGGACTAGTTACAAAAATGGAATCTGCCGTTTTTAAAAGTTTGCGGTCGCTGCCAAGAAAAGTCGTCAGAAACTTTAATCCTACATGCAGTCCGGTACGAATCAGGCTGCTTAAAGTTTCTTGGGAATACCCCAGAATGTGAAAGATCTCCGACATATGTGTGGCTTCCACATCGTAGGTCATGGCCACTTTATAGAGTTTCTTTTTTAAGCCCACTTCAATTCCTGAGGAGTCCACGCTGTGTACTAAGTGAAATGGGTCTTGACTGTGCAAAATGGAGAACTTTTTATCGACGAGTATCGGAAAGTTTTCAAAATGGGTTCTGGGGGTTTCTCCTAAGAAGAAGGCCTTCACACCATCTTGTTCGATTTCAGTCTTGCCCTGTGGGTTTCTCCAGGAAATCACTGTAATATTGTGACCTTTTTTTGCAAGGCCTCTGGCAATGGGCCAGAGAAAACCATGATCTGCGGCTCGCCCCAATATTGGAAACTCAGCGGCAATGAGACAAATATTAAGTGGATAGGGTAAATCTTTCCGGGTCATTTGCAAATCCTCAATCAAAACTATACAAGTGATAAACACACGAAACAACCTCAATTGAAAGAGAAAATTTTGTCTCAAATATCTGAAACTGCATTGGAGTTTCGGGGTGTTTCCAAAAGCTTTGGTGCGCTCGATGTCCTGAGAAACCTCAATCTGACCCTGCCAGTAGGAAAGGTCTACTCCATTATTGGCGAAAGTGGCTGTGGAAAAACAACAGCCCTGCGATTAATGAATGGATTAGAGCGCCCCACAAGTGGTGAGGTGTACTTGAATGGTGAGGGCTTTGATTATTCTATGGCTGTCAGTATACGAAGGTCCATGGGTTACTGCCTTCAGGGATACACGCTGTTTCCCCATATGAATATTTTTGAAAATATGTCAGTCATTGCCAGAAAGTCTGGTTGGGACAAGGTAAAAATTAAAAAACGAGCTCTTGAGGTGATGGAGCTGATGGGATTGTCTGCCAGCGAGTATCTGGACAAAAAACCTTCTCAATTGAGCGGTGGCCAACAACAGCGCATAGGAATTGCTCGTGCTATTTTTATGAACCCTCAGATTTTATTGATGGATGAGCCCTTTGGTGCCTTAGACCCAATCACCCGTAATGAGATTCAGGAAGCCTTTATAGAACTGCAAAAGAAGCTATCTCTGACAGTAGTTTTGGTGACCCATGATCTGGCAGAAGCTTTTAAAATGAGTCATGAGATTCTCCTTTTGGAGAAAGGCCATTTAGCACAGAGAGGTCGGCCCAATAAGCTTTTAATGCAGCCGGCAACAAGTTATGTCACCCATTTTTTAAAAACCCATTCTCCTGGGCACCTTTTAGAAGAAATCCCTATGTACACAGTTATGTTTTCTGATGTGTGTACGGTGAGGAAAGAGGGAGGTGGTTTTGTTATTGGAAACTTAGATGACGAAGGTGTAGCAAAATATTTGCCTTCGCGAAGAGAGCTTTTGAGTTATATCAATAAAAAATCAGATCTTCGGTTTTTTATCGATAATAACCGCCGACTCACTGAATATGTGGGGCCAATTCTCAAAGATACGGATAGTCTTCTTGATGGATTAAAAACCCTGCTCAGCACTAAAGAAGAGGTTCTTCCTGTTGTGAATAAAGAAGCTTGTCTTGTTGGAGCATTTGGTAAGGAGGCCTTAGATGCTCTTTCTTAGAGGTCGCCTGAAACGTCTTGTCGTTCTAAATGTAATATTTTTTCTTTTTCATGTGACGGGTGCTGCAGAAGGAAGAACCTACGTTGTGGGCAGTAAGATGTTTGGTGAGAATTATCTTCTGGCTGAAATGATGGCACAATACCTTGAAGCCAATAACTACGCTGTTGAGAGAAAGCTAGGGCTGGGAGGAACACTGATCACCTTTGGAGCTCTTCAACACAAAGAAATTGATATTTATCCGGAGTACTCCGGAACCTTTGCCAAAGTCATTCTGAAAAATGAAAATATTGATAATTTTGAGGAAGTGCAGGAAGGGGCCCATTCAAAGGGGTTGCGTTTTCATGAACCGATTGGTTTTAACAACAGTTATGGAATAGCTGTTCGAAAGGAAGTTGCTGAAGAGTTTAATCTTGAGAATATTTCGGATTTAAAAGGAAAGTCAGGTTTAAAGGTGGCTTTCAATTTTGAGTTCATGAATAGGGAAGACGGTTGGCCAAAAATAAAAAAAGCCTATGGGTTAGATTTTAAATCCATTAAAACTCTGGAGCAAACATTAGCCTACCAGGCTCTGGCTACAGGAAAAGTCGATGTTATTGTTGTTTATACGACGGATGGTAAAGTTCAGAAGTATGAAATGAAAGTTCTCAAAGATAATCGAGGTACTTTTCCCCAATACCAGGCAGCATTTCTTGTACAGCCAGATCTGCCAGAAGTTATTCATAATCTGATAGGTGAATTCACCGAAAAAATAGATGAAGCAACAATGATTTCTCTGAATGCTCGAGTAGATGTAGATGGAGAGCCCTATCAAAAAGTGGCTACTGATTTTTTGTTAGATAGAGGATTTGTCGATACTTTTAAAACGGCTCATCTCGCACCTCGTTGGCAAAAGGTAGCTCTAAAAATTCTTTGGTTGACCTGGGAGCATATTTACTTGGTGTTGATTTCAACATTAGCTGCTTGTTTTGTAGGGATTCCTTTGGGGATAATATTATTTCGGTACCAAAGGTTTGCAGACCCCATTCTCTATGCTGTGGGATTGCTTCAAACCATTCCATCGTTGGCACTTTTAGTCTATATGATTCCAATGTTCGGCGTATCTGTGCAGTCCGCATTGATGGCACTATTTTTATACTCACTTTTGCCTATCTTACAGAATACTTACTCGGGGCTTCAAAGCGTCAGTCCTCGATTGGTACATGCAGCTCAGGGAATTGGACTTTACCGTAATGAGGTGCTGAGAAGTGTTGAGATGCCTCTTGCAGCTCCTATTATCATTGCTGGTGTTCGAGTGGCTGCTGTCATTAATGTGGGCACGGCTACAATTGCAGCATTCATTGGTTCAGGGGGGTTGGGGGAGCTTATTGTTCAGGGGCTGACACTGAATGATCTGAGTATTATGCAACAGGGAGCCATTCCCGCAGCACTTCTTGCTGTGGTTGTGAATATTGCATTTACTTTTTTGGAAAAGCGATATCAGTAGAAGGTTGAGTTTTGAGTGAGGACGCTTTGATAGATCCGACTGAGCTGGTTTCCCAATGTATCGATAAGTTTCGTGGAGTTGACTTTAGGAGCTTCGTTTTGAGATATTGTGTGAGCTTCTAGTTGATTTGGAAAAATAACTTGATTTTGCATGTCACCCGTGAGGTGTTCAAACTCCATCACAGATGGGTGCACTACAACTTTTTTACCAGCTTCTCGAGCCATTTTAAGTGCTGCGGAAATATCATTGGACCCTAAAGGAAGGTGTATGAGTGATACCAGAGAGCAGTTTCGAATCAACTGGCGGTTGCTAGTAGCATCCACGGATTTTAATACAGTAATTTGCTTTTCAAAAGATTTTTCTTTTAGAGCCTGTCTGAACCTTCTGGATTGATAGTAATACCCCATCTCTTTATGCAGATGAAAAACAACTCCATTGTAATGGGACTGTTTTAAAAATGGCTCTAGCGCAGTCAGGCTGTCTTCCAATTGAGCGAGTGAACGGACGGGGCCACAGGAATAAATGTAGTTTTTGAAACACCCAGTGACCCAATGAGATGCTGAGGAGCTGATATTTTGAAACCCAGAGCCTAGGACGTGGTAACTCTGATTATGATGACTTTCAGTCAGAGAGCTGATTTTCAATTTGGTAAATTGGTCTTCGACAATAATGGCCTGGCTCATTCGTAGCCAATATCTGAGAGCGAGGGGGTGTGTTTTTGGTAGGGAGCCTTGTAGCTGTAGGATAAAGCCTGGGCGTCCAAAGCTCTGGAGAACTCCAGGGAGGGCAAGAAGGACGGCTTGGCTCGGAGGGATGATAGGAGGAAATACAAAATGAACCACATCAGGCTGAAAGCCGTGGATGGCTCGTAAAATAGAGCGAATCTCAAAAATATTCCATTTCTTAAATGGCTGTAGAATTTCAACATTTTTGTGAATAGATGGTGGAATATTGCTCTCAGACCATGTGCTTAGGATCCGAACTTTAAAGTTGCACTCTGCCACAGCCAGCACCAGTGAACGTAGGGTCTCTGTGTAGGAGGGGTCAAAAAAATGGGGTATAATTAAAAGGGCCTTGGACATGACTCACTTTTAAAACATATCTAGAATTTTATTGAGTACCTTTTTGTTAGCTTCTGGAAGGTTTTCAGATTTTAAGGTCTCCCTATCTACCCATTTGATTTCATGATGATGCACAGGCTTAGCGGTGCCTTTGAAGTACTTGACTTCATAAAATAAGAGTAAAATACCGGTTTCCCCATAATTGTGAGTGGTGGATAGCTTCAGATCACCAATGTCAGCCTCAATTCCCAGTTCTTCGTGGAGTTCGCGGGCTAAGGCCTCTTCAGGAGACTCTCCGTATTCAATCTTACCGCCGGGAAACTCCCAGACTCCAGCCATGGAACCACTCTCAGGCCGTTGCCCCAGCAGGAACTTGTTTTCTCTTTTGATCACACCCGTGACTACGGGAATCCATGTGGGCCTTTTTCGCTTGAGAGTCATGGACTCAAGAATAGCGTTTTACTGCAGACTTAGCAACCTGAGCAAAAAAATGTGGACCCTCAAAAATAAGGGCGGCATAGACCTGCACCAGGTCAGCCCCCAACTCCAGTCGTTCAAAAGCCTCTTTGGGTGTCATGACTCCACCAGAAGAAATCAGGAGTTTGCCCTGTTTATTATTGCCCAAAATCTCTACAGCTTGTTTTAATAAGTTTCTTGACGTTGGGGCAAGTGGCGCACCGGATATACCACCAGCGTCAGGAAATGGGAGCTGCCCTCTCAGTTGGGTAGTGGTATTTGTCAGGATCCACCCATCAAGTGCCAGGTCTAAACTTGTCTCAAGAGTGATGCCAAGCTCATCAATACTCTGATCAGGGCTCAGTTTTAAAAGGAGTGGTGTAGGGTTATTTCCACCAGCTATTTCAAGGTTAGCGGCAACAATAGGCTCTAGGAATTGGCGAAGTTGTTCTTTATGAAGTAGATCCCTCAGGCCTGTTGTGTTGGGGCTAGAAATATTAATGACAAATGCATCTGCAAATGGGTGCAGTGATTTCAAGCAAAAAATATAGTCTTCATGGGCTTTACTATTGGGAGTCCACCTATTTTTGCCAATATTGAGAAATAATGGTGTGTAGTAGGGACGAGGGATACGAGAGATATTTTTAACAAATTGTTCTAGGCCTAAATTGGGAAATCCCATTTTATTCCAGATAGCCATGTCTCCATTAGAGCGATCAATAATTTTACCCGGGTTGGAAGTTTGTGGTTGGGGGGTGACGGTGCCGAGTTCTTGAAATCCCACTCCAAACCGCCACCAGTCTTCTATGTGCTCGGCGTTTTTATCGATACCGCCACTGGTCCCCAGAGGGTTGAGAAAGTTCATTCCTTGCCATTCCAAGGGCCTCCAACGACAATGTTTGGGTTTGGTCACAAATCTGTGGGCCCTAAGAGCCAGAGGTGCCATTTTATAAGCTACTTCCGGGGGCAACAGAAGCCAGGGTTTCATCACCAGGCCTGTCCCCGAAGCTTCATAGCTGTTTCCAGCCTTTGTAGAGAAACAGCCATCGCTGAGATTCTCATGTCTTTGTTCTTTTCTTGGGAGAACTGCCAGACTTTATCAAATGACCTGTACATGATTTCTCGAAGTTTGTTTCGAACCTCGTCCTCTTTCCAAAAGAGCCAGACAATATCTTGTACCCATTCGAAGTAGCTAACGACAACTCCACCACCATTAGCGAGAATATCCGGAACAACGAGAACTCCTTTTTCATGAAGGTACTTATTGGCGACAGAGTTCGTCGGCCCATTTGCACCTTCAGCAACAATTTTGGCTTTGATGCATTCACAGTTTTTTTCTGTGATCACACCATCTAACGCACAGGGAGCCAATACATCTACATTCAGTTCAAGAAGGTCTTCATTGGAAATAGCTGCTGTTCCAGGGAAGTTCTTCACAAAGCGGTTTTCTTTAACATAGCTAACGAGGTCAGCAATGTTGATACCTCTTTCGTTGTAAATACCGCCTGTCACATCACTAACGGCCACAATGCGAGCTCCTAGAGCATAAGCCTCAATGGCTGCATGCATACCCACTTTACCAAAGCCCTGAATGGCTATGTTGGCATCAGAGATCATCATATTTTTGCTTTGAAGGGCTTTTTCAATAGTGTAGACAACACCTAACCCTGTGGCAGAGTCGCGTCCACGGGACCCGCCAATCTCAATAGGCTTACCTGTAACAACGCCGGTTTGTGCATACCCAGACTCCATAGAGTAGGTGTCTAGCATCCAGGCCATGGTTTGAGAGTCTGTTCCGACGTCGGGAGCTGGGATATCTTTATCAGGGCCAATAAATGGGCCAATCTCAGAGGTGAATCTGCGGGTGAGTGATTCCAACTCAGTTTTGGATAGAGTACTGGGGTCCACCTGAATTCCCCCCTTAGCTCCTCCCAATGGAAGGTTTAAAAGGGAGTTTTTAAAAGTCATCAATGCAGAAAGGGCTGCCACTTCGCTTAAGTTAACGTGGGGGTGAAACCGGATTCCGCCTTTAAAAGGCCCGAGGGTCTGGTTGTGCTGCACTCGATAGCCGGTGAACATCTGAACCCGGTCATCGTCCATGCGAACAGGGACAGAGACAACGAGTGCTCGCCGAGGCACTTTGAGTCTTTCTAGGACATTGGGGTTTAGGTTGATCAAGTTACCGGCGGCTTCCAGGTTTTCAATAGTGTTTCGGTAGAGAGCTCCACTTTGCAAGGTCTGCATAACGTGCGTTTCCATCCTGTGCTCCAACCCACGGGAGCACTTTCGTTAGATGTTCAGAATCGCTAGAGGATTCAAAAGATTAACAATTTCCTAACATCTTAAATGTTCGACCTCAAGGTGTCGAATGAATCTCGGTTTAGGGCCCCATTAATTCGCATGAGAATGGGGGCGGGTCAAAGAAGAAACAACCCTCATCACAACAAAATTATGCGCTGCAAGAAAAATGTTTCTGCCTTGGTTTCTAGAGCTGTGGTAGACACCTCAAAGGCATGAAGCAGACATCTCTCAGTACAATAGACCTAGATGCCTTTAGGGGCACATTGAGTTCACGGCTTCCCGAACTGGACGGCAAAAGAGTGGCCATTATCGGGGATGTGGGGCTGGATGAATATGTTATGGGGGATGTGCGTAGAATCTCTCCAGAGGCTCCCGTCCCTGTTTTAGAAGTGGAACAAGAGGATCAAAGGTTGGGTTTGGCAGCCAATGTGGCCCAGAATATTGCCAGCCTGGGCGGGACAGCTGTTTTGTTTTCTGTGGTGGGAGAGGATCGTTCCCGTGAACGGCTTTCAGAGATGTTGAAGTCCGCCAGTGTCTCTCCAGAGTGGTTGGTGGTCGATAACGAGCGTCCTACGACAAGAAAGCTGCGAGTCATGGCAGAGCACCACCATCTTGTCCGGGTGGATTACGAGAAAAAGAAATATTTGTCTCACCAGGTGGAAGAGCATTTATTGAGAGCTTTTGAAGACCAGCTCCCCGAATTGGATGCTGTCATTTTAGAGGACTACGCCAAAGGGGTTTTAAGTGAAAGTGTCTGTCAGCAGGTGATTGCAAAAGCCCGAAGGGCGGGTAAAAAAGTTATGGTGGACCCAAGCCCCGGGACTCCAGCGGCCTATTATAAAGGGGCCCATATCATGACTCCTAATAAGGACGAGGCTTTTCGGCTGTCAGGTCTGAATTTGGATGATCTGCGTGAGACTGAGGACTCATTGCTTAAAGTGGGCGAAGCCTTGCTGAGCCTTATTGAGTCGGAAGAGATCATTATCACCCGTGGAAAACAGGGAATGACTATTTTTGAGAAGGGGGAGGCGATTCACCTTCCTACTGTGGCCAAGCAGGTTTTTGACGTGACAGGGGCAGGAGACACAGTCATAGCAGCATTGGCACTGGCCTGGGCCTCAGGATGGAGTCTGGTGGACTCTTGTTCTTTGGCGAACCTTGCTGCTGGCGTGGTGGTCAGTAAAGTAGGGTGTGTGCCTTGTTATAGGAAGGATTTGGCCTGAATTGTACGCCCTTTTTTGCTCTCTCCCTGACACTCCTTTTGACACTTAAAATGGTCTCTATGCCCAATAACTTTGATTAGGTCTGGTCTTTAAATTGCTCCTAGAAGAAAGTAGCTTCAGGCGACCTGGAGCCACAGCGTTTTCACCTTTTGGGCCATATCCCAAAAGCAACGAGGAGTCTTCACATGAGAGTTTTAATACTGGTATTAACAACGTTTTTTGTTACTTCGTCCTATGCATCTAATGAGAGCCTTTACAATGCCATTGCAGCAGTGAGTGGGGTTGCTAATATTATGGGAGGGAAGTCCGTTGCGATTATTGAGGACCTGAATTGCCAGAATTCCAATAGAACAGAAGAGGTCACTTGTAGTTTTATGAATACCAACGGTGATAATGTTATTGGTGTCTCCGGAAAGGCTGTTCAGATTTTACTGGATGAACTCGCTCAGGCAGGGGCTATCGCAAAAAAAGTACAATGTCTAAGAGAAGGAGAATCTTCTGAGGGGGAACGGTTGGAGGCATTGAGATATGAGTGCCATATTGAACTCCACCTGCATGATACTGAGTAGCTGCTTTGTGGGCTTATAGGACTATTCTATGGAAAAAAGTGGCCATTTATGGTAGAAGAGCGCCTTTAACCAATGAGGTCCCTTTTGATGGATGTACCCAATTTTTATAATCTCACTCTGCCGGAACTGGCAGAGTATTTGGTTTCCAGGGGAGTGAAAAAGTTTCGAGCTCAGCAGTTATTTCGCTGGATTTATGGGGAGCGGGTCAAAGACTTTGAGGCCATGACCAACATTTCAAAAGCCCTTCGGGCGGAGTTGCCTCAGATGCTCAAAGTGGAGCTGCCGACAGTTCTCACAGAGCACCTAAGCACGGATGGCACTCGTAAGTACCTTTTTGACATGGGAGAGGGCAAGTCTGTAGAAGCCGTTTTAATTCCCACGGCAGGTCGGCTGACTTTGTGTGTGTCCTCCGAGGTGGGGTGCAATATGGCCTGCAAATTCTGCTATACAGCCAAGCAAAAGCTTCAACGACGTTTGGAGACCTGGGAGATTGTGGGCCAGTTCATGGCTGTTTCAGAAAGGTTGCCCGAAGGAATGCGCATTTCAAATATTGTTTACATGGGTATGGGAGAGCCTCTGGATAATTGTGAAGCTGTCTTCAGGTCCATTGAAGTTCTGCATTCGCCCTGGGGGATGAATGTGTCTCGTCGAAAGATTACAGTTTCTACCTCGGGAATTGTTCCCATGATTCCCCAAGTGGCTAAAGCTGGTGTTCGTCTGGCTGTCAGCCTGAATGCCGTAGATGACGAGACTCGAGCTAAAATCATGCCGATCAACCGTCGTTGGCCTTTGGCAGATCTACTCCAGGCCTGTCGGGACCATTGCCAACAGACGGGCGACAAGGTGACTCTTGAGTATGTACTGCTGAAAGACCTCACAGACAGTTTAAAGGATGCTCGGAGGCTTTATGAAATCACCCGGGATGTGCCCTGCAAAATTAATATCATTCCTTTCAATGAACACCCCAACTCTGGCTTTCATCGTCCCAGTGAGGGGCGCATCAACCGGTTTCAGGAGGAGTTGATGCGTCTCGGAGCCCATGTTTTACGCAGAAAAACCATGGGGCGAGATATTTATGCTGCCTGTGGACAGCTCACCACACTGCAGGAAAAAACGCCTAAATCCGTTGAACTGGCTCCTGTTCCCCAGTAAAACGAGTTTTTAACAGGGGGAAATTCACAAAATGTCAGAAATACTTGTTGTTGGAAGTGTTGCCTATGACACGATTTCCACGCCCAATGGCAAAGTGGAAAAAACTCTGGGAGGGTCGGCCAATTACTTCAGTCTTGCTTCCTCGCTGTACTCTAAGGTCAATGTTGTGGGTGTTGTGGGAGATGATTATAATATCGATGACCTAGAGATGCTGAAGTCCCGAAAAGTCTGTGTGGAAGGTCTGCAACAGATGCCTGGAAAGACTTTTCATTGGGAAGGTAAATACGAGTTTGACATGAATGAAGCCATTACCATTGAGACTCAGCTCAATGTTTTTGAATCTTTTGATCCCACATTGCCAGATGGCTATAAAAATTCTGACTACGTGTTTCTGGCCAATATTGATCCAAATCTGCAACTGAATGTTCTGGAGCAAATTAAAGAGCCCAGGCTAGTAGGGGCCGACACAATGAACTTTTGGATCTCTTCAAAAAAAGACTCATTGAAAGAGGTTCTTAAAAAAGTAGACGTGTTGCTGATTAACGAGGGAGAGGCCCGCGATCTGACTGGCAATTGGAACACCATTGCCGCTGCTAGAGAGATTTGTGCTATGGGTCCGAAAGGGGTTGTGATCAAGCGGGGTGAGTATGGGTTTGTAATGTATGCCGATGGGCAGTATTTTATTTTACCCGCCTTTCCTGTGGAGACAGTGATTGACCCGACAGGAGCCGGTGATACTTTTGCGGGTGGTTTTTTTGGATACCTTGCTAAGACAAAGGAGGGGTTTAGCTTTTCTCATTTAAAGCAGGCCTGCATCCATGGGTGTTTACTGGCCAGTTTTACTGTTGAGGGGTTTGGGGTCGAGAGTATAAAAAGTGTTTCCTGGACAGATGTCGAGAAACGCATGTCCAATTACTACAAGGTGATTGCCTATAATTCTTGAGGTGGATCAAAGGTCCTGAATGGACCTCTTCTTTGGTCGGAATTTGTCTTTAAAACAGCTCGGAAAGTGGGTTTTGCCACTGGTGTCTATTAATCAATTTCTTATACTTTCCGATACCTTAACAGGATGAAGTCAAAAAAAGGAAAAGCTCTTGCTGCCAAGCTCATCGATGACCTGTTGGGTGACGGGTCTGAGAACAGTTCAGTGCAGGAAGAAGTACAACATTCAGATAAGGGCCAAAGCGATGAAAATGTCGTTGAGTTGAGCCAATCCATTGTGATCGATAACTCCGATCCTTTTGTTATCCCTCATGAAGATGAAAACGATGCTACAGTAAAAATCAATGAATCTAAAATTATTCCAGTCCCCACAGAGCCGCGTAAGACAAAAGTAGCGGCCTCAGAAAGTACTCAGATAGTGGGTGTTAGAAAAAGTATAGACACTCAGAAGGAAGAGCCCTCTTTTGCTGGTTTGACTTCATCCAATATCAAAGCCAGTGTGGGTCGTTATGTTGGAGCGGGAGGAATGAGTTCTCCAGCTCAGACAACTCTTGTTCAGAGTGAAAACTTGAGGGTGGCTCAGCAGAAAATTTTGGAACTAGAAGAGGAGATTTCTCGACTTCGGACAGAAAACGAAGATCTAGCAGCCGCTGGAGAAACGCTTCGTCGGGTGGCGGATGAATCTACAGCGGCTCAAGAAATTTTAGAAAGGCGCCTGGAAAATATCAAAGACCTTGCTCAACAAGAACAGCAGTTGATGAAAGAAAATGTGGAGACAAAAGACCGCCGTCTTGCGGAGATGCAAAATAAGATTGAAGAAATGGAACTTCGCTTATCGACAAATATTCAAAAGATTCGAGTGCGTGAAAGAGAGCTTGAGAACCGGTTAGAATTGGTTCGGCTTGAGGGTGAGGCTTTGGCTCGGAGCAAAGATGAGTTGGTTTTAGATTTGAAGCGTCAGGTAGATCAACTGAATATGGAGCTTGAAAACTATCGATCTAAAGGTCAGGAGCTAAACTCTCAACTCAAGGATAAGCAAGAGCTTCTTCGTAGAACAGTTAAAGCTCTTCGTTTGGCCCTGTCGATGCTTGAGGGAGATGAAGAAATTAATTTTTCCTTGAAGAAGGTGAAATAGGTGGCAATTCAGGCTTTACTTATCACTTCTAAAAATAATTATCTTTGTGGATTTGAGCAGGTATTAAGGGAGAACTCCATAGATCTACAGGTCTTTAAAATCTCCGAGAATATTTCTGACACAATGAGAAATATTGATATAATTATTCACAGTGGTGCTGATGAAGACGACAGTTGGAAAGCCTTGCTAGAAATTAAAAGGGATCATCCAGAAATGCCTGTTGTCTCTGTTTTTCCGGCATCTGCAAGTATTGCCGGTAAGCTTGGGGACCCTGAAGGGGTAAAGTGGATTCAGCCCTTGACGTCCAAAAAAAAATTTTTACAAACAGTTGTGGACCTTGTGAGGCAACGACGAATTTTGAAAAGTAAGGCGATGGAGCCATTAACAAATCCTCCATTTTCAATTCAGAAGAATTTTTTTGATACCATTGAAATCAATGAAGTTTTAGACCAAGCCTTATCTCACTTTGGATCTAAAGTACTATGTAAAAATATTCATTGGATTCAATGGAGCGAAATTCAACACCTCTCTGAGGCCGATGTTGAATCTTTAAACCTTGAAATTGAAACTAAGTATCATAGAACTCCAAAAATTCGTTCCAAAGAAAGTTCTGAGGTTCGACATATTGTGGATCTTGCAAGGAGTTTCCCTTTAAAAAAGCGTTTACATCACCTGGCCCAAGGTGGGCACTTACTGCAAACTGCTCGAGGGACACAGCATTTATTATTTCCCATTCAGTGCTCTGAGGGTAAGAAAAATATTGCATGTCTTCTGGTGGAGGATCTGCACGATGGTGAATCGGAGTTTATTGTTAATATGATGCGAGATGTATTGAAGAGAATGGTGCGACATATTGAATTTGGTTATCAGTTGTGGGAGGCAAGAAATCTTTCTTTTTCTGATGATTTGACAGATCTTTATAATCAAAGATATCTGCCTCATGTCTTGGATACGGAAATTTCTCGAGCAAGAAGAACTTGCACAAAATTTTCTGTTTTATTTATGGATCTGGATCATTTTAAAAAAGTGAATGACTCAAAAGGCCACTGGGTTGGCTCAAAGCTTCTTGTGGAAGTGGGAAAAGTTGTTAAAAGCAATATTCGTAGCTGCGATTATGGGTTCCGTTATGGTGGAGACGAATATGTTGTTATTCTTGTGGATACGGATGTCAAGGGCGCAGAAATTGTTGGGGAACGCTTGAGAAAGGAAGTGGAAGAAGCTCACTTTTTAGTAGATGGTCACAGAATCAAATTGACCATTAGTGTAGGGGTTGCTTGTTTTCCAGATCATGCAGCTAACCGACAAGATATTATAAAAATGGCCGATGAAGCTATGTATTTGGGGAAACACAAGAGCAGAAATATAGTTTACGTCGCTGGTTGAGAGAGAGTTATGCAGGAGCAGCAACAAAAGTCTGAGCAACAACAAAAAAAAAGGCTGAAATTAATCGTTAGTGATTTGCACTTGGGATTAGGTCGAGTTTTAGATAGTGGGCAAATCAACTCTCTTGAAGAATTTTATTTTGATGAGAAATTTGTAGAGTTTATCCATTATTATCAAACTGGAAAGTACGTGGATTATAATGTGGAACTTATCATGAATGGTGATATACTCAACTTTTTACAGGTAGACTATCGTGATCATTATTTAACAGTGATCACAGAGTCAGTAACTGTGGAAAAGTTGAAGCGAATTGTTGCAGGTCACCCATCATTTTTTAATGCGCTTAAGGATTTTGCCCGTAAAGAGGGAAACTCTATTACCTATGTAGTGGGTAATCATGATCAAGGTATGCTTTGGCCAGGGGCCAGGGAGTATTTTAATGAAGTTCTTGAAACTCAGGTAAAATATAAAAATCTAGTTTATTATTTTGATGGGGTTCATATTGAACATGGGCATATGCATGAAGCGGCCAATCGCTTGGATCCCAGAAGGTTTTTTTTGAAAAAAAATTTGGCAGAACCTATTTTAAACCTGCCCTTTGGATCTCATTTTTTTGTAGAATTTGTTCTCAAGGTGAAACATCGTTACCCTCATGTGGATAAAATTCGACCATTTAATAGAATGGTGCGCTGGTCATTGTTCAACGAAACCATGATGGCAGTGAAATCTATTTTTGGACTGCTAGCCTATTTTGCCAAGTCGGCCCTTATTAATGATCCCAGACGCTCTTTTCCTTTTAAGCGTGTTGCTAAGGTATTACTGGAAAGTGCTGTTTTTCCAGACCTTAGTGAGTCTGCGCGTAAGATTCTTTTGGATGAGCGGGTACATACAGTAGTGTTTGGACACACCCACGTCTATCAATATAGACAGTGGGGAAGAAACATGGAGTATTTCAATACAGGAACATGGACAGATATTACCTCTCTTGATATATCTTCACTGGGTAAGATCACCAAGCTCACTTATGTGGTTCTTGATTACTCTGAAAACCCAGAGCGACCCCATGGCCGATTGAAGCAGTGGCATGGATATCATCGGATTGAAGAGGATGTAGCGATTTCATGATCAAGTTGCACAAGTCCAATAGGCAGTTGAGAGAATCCACTCTTCAACACGCGAATAATAGCCTGGAAGCACTATTGGCCAGAAAGGATTTAGGGTTTTTTAAATTGCCCCAAAGGGACAAGGTCTGGGAGAGCTGTGCACAGAGATCTTTACAAATTCAGAACCTATTTGATCATTTTGTTTTTATTGGAATTGGTGGAAGTGGGTTGGGGGGCAGAGCCATTGTCCACGCGATGCAGTATTGTTATCCAGCAGAAAAGATATCTTTTCTTGAAAATGTAGACCCACTGACTATTTCAAACCTATTGGCTTCAAAAACACACTTCAAAAAAACCCATTGGTGTTTGATATCAAAAAGTGGGTCCACATTAGAGACGTTGTCTGTAGCTAATAGAATCAATGAACATCTCGAAAAGCAGGGACTTAACTTGTCAGACTGTTGCACAGTGATCAGTGAGTCTAAAGAAAGCCCTTTAACAAAATGGGCGAAGTCTTCAGGCGTACCCATTTTGGTTATAGATTTTGACATTGGAGGACGGTTTTCTGTTCTCAGTCCCGTGGGGCTTCTTCCTGCATCCTGTCTAGGTGTGGATCTTGATAAACTGCGATCTGGGGCTTTTTGGGCATTGGAGCAAAAAGAGTTAATTTGCCAGTTGGTAGCTCATTCTATAGAGAGCTTTGAAAGGCAGGAGTTTATCACCCAGTTTTGGTTTTATGCAGATGGATTGAAAGTCTTTTCAGAGTGGGTAATGCAGCTTTGGGCCGAATCTTTGGCAAAAAAGCAGACTCTTGATGGTATGCCAGCACCAAGAGTCAGTACACCTATGGGTTGTGTTGGGGCCATTGATCAGCACTCGATCCTCCAGCAAGTCATGGAAGGGGCCCGTGACAAGATGATCTGGATGAGTCGAGTAAAATCTGTTGAGGCTGGCGGTGAACCTACAATGAATATATTTTCTGATTTTAGTTTTCTGGATACAAAAAGTATTGGAGATGTTCTTGCTGCAGAGGCTTCAGGAATGTATTCCGCTTATGTGAAAGAAGATATATCAGTTTTAGAAGTTCAATGGCAGGACCTGAGTCCAGAGTGCCTTGCTGCAGGTTTTATGATTTTTGAACTGGTTGTGGGAGCATTGGGGCAGGCACTGAACATTAATGCTTTTGACCAACCAGGAGTCGAGCTGGGCAAAAAACTAGCTAAAAAAGTATTAGCACTCCATAAAATTTAAATTTTATGGAGTACTAGGTTGTCGAAATTCCTTAAAAATTTTAGAATAATGAAATCATGAGTGAGTACAACGACGACGATAATACAGACTTTGCTGACAAAACCAGTATTATGCAGAGTGATACATTTAAGTTGCGATTGGCAGAAGCAGGTAAAGCTCCGCCGTCCTTGGTTCTTTTGGTGGGGCCGGCCAGCAGTGTAGGGCGACAGTGGCCGCTGGAAGATACTGATAGAATTATTGGTCGCTCTCCCAACGCCCATATTTATGTAGATGATAAAAGTGTTTCCAAAAGCCACGCAAAAGTTATGCTTCAAGGTGGAGATGTCACCATGATGGATTTAGAATCCACCAATAAGACAGTAATTAATGGTAAGTTGATCGCTCCTTTGTCGCCCATAAAGCTTTCTAATAATGATCAGATCAAGTGCGGAAATGTTATTTTTAAGTTTTTGGAACAGGGAAATCTGGAAACTGTGGCCTCTGCCCAAACTTATGGGCGAAGCCAGACAGATGCTCTAACAGGGATTGCCAATAGAGGAGCCTTGAATATCAAGGGGCCAGAAGCCTACAAGCGCTCGGGCTTATTGGGGATTCCTCTGAGCCTTATCGCCTTTGACATTGATCACTTTAAAAAAGTCAACGATACTTATGGGCACCCTGCTGGTGATTATGTTCTCAAAGAAATTGCTCGTGTGATTGGCACTCGCCTGATTCGAGGAAATGACTTTTTCTCTAGAACAGGAGGCGAGGAGTTCACCTTACTCCTATTGGGAAGTAACTTGAAAACAGCAGAGGAAGTGGCCGAACGGATCCGTCAAACAATTGAAGCACATCAGTTTCAATTTGAAGGAACAGATATACCCATTACTATTTCAGCAGGGGTGGCCATAAAAAATGATCAAGACCCCAATTGGGAAGCCGTTTACGAAAGGGCTGACAAGGCTCTTTATCACTCCAAAAATACAGGCCGAAACAGGGTTTCTGTCGCTGAATAGATTTTCTTTTCTATGACTTCATTGCATGTGGTGTATTTGTGGCCCTGTAAATAATGTGGTCAGACAGAGTTCCACCACCACTCATCGTCAACGAATTGATCACATTCCCACTAAAGTCGAGGTTTTTCAAACAGGGACGATGAAAAGGGGGCGGCAAAATGACACCAATAAGTTTGGCAAAGAGCTTGCTATAGACATGGGTGGGGAAAGGACAGGCGGTGAGGAAAGCTCATGGTCACCGTATATTAGAAAATCATGTAAGCTCTTAAGTCCTTAATATCAATTGGTAATATTTTTACTCATCAAGATTCTTCTGCAATGACAGATATTTTTTAACCTTTATGGTCTTTGGGCCAGTCACAAAGGAGATGAGACGCTTATGAAAGCTGATCAACAACTTATTGAAGAAGTAAAGCAGGGGCACACAGCCGCCTTTGCGGTATTAGTGGAAAGGCACCAGACGACGATTATGAAAGCAGCTCTACGAGTCACACGTGATATGACAATGGCCGAAGATGTCGTTCAGGAAAGCTTTATCAAAGCTTTTCAAAAGCTGGATTCTTTTGAGGGGCGCTCCTCTTTTAAAAGTTGGTTGTATCAAATTACTTTAAACACGGCTCGTAATAAACTGCGATCTAATAAAAGAGAAAGTGTAAGTCTTGAAAATCTGGTGCTGAGCACTGATGGACATATTGAAGCCCAACTCCATAGAGCGTCCGTTTTTGAAATGATAAAATCTGAAATTGATGAGTTACCGGACAAACAAAGGCAAGCCATTTCTCTGAGAGTTTTTGATGATCTAAGTTTTCGAGAAATTTCAGAGATCATGAACTGTCCTTACGATACAGCCAAAGCTAACTACAGACATGCTTTGTTGAAATTGAAAGCAAAATTGGAAATTCATCCTGAATTCAAACTGATGAGAGAAAAAGGCAATTACAATATTAACGAAAATAAAGGAACTTTTGTGGAGGTTGAGTCATAATGTTTGAGGAACAAGATAACAAAATAGATTGGGGCTGGATGTGGGTTGACTTTATTGAGGGGGAGGTTGAGTCAAGTTTGGAGAAGGACATGCAAGAACTTCTGCGCCTGTCTCCGGAACAGCGTGAAAGTGTGGAAACTATGCTATGGGCCAAAGAGATGATCAAGTGTATTGATCCCTCGCATGAAGACTACTTAAGGAACTGGAATCGCAAAGGCAGCCTATCCAAAATTATGGATGCCTGCGATAAAGTGCAAAGAGATCAATGGAAAAAATTCCTTAGAACTTAGGATTTTTTATTCGGTTGGAAATCCATTTGCCAAAGTAATACCCACCTGCCAATATACCTCCACTGTCGCAATGCTATATTCTAAAAAGTGGGTGGAGTATGAAATTCATCGCAATATTACTACAGCTTATCGGCTCTGTAGCCTTTGCTGAAGTGGGTTCTTTTGAGTCTTTTCTCAATCAACAATCTGTGACAACCATTTCGCCGGTACAGTTTGAAGGGGCTCCCATTGTTGCTCGCAGTAAAAAAGGGCTGTTGGACGCAACTATGATCTGTGCGGCATTGGGGTTTGATCGTGTGGTCTCTTCATCTGTGGAGTTCAGGCAGTTTCAGATGGGTGACCGGGTAGCTTTCTTAAAAAGTGTTGCTGGAGGAGTTCCTGTGATCGATATAGAGCCCGTCGGGGCCAGAAAAATGAGTGTACTCACTTCTGTTGAGTGTGCCCGATAGTCAGAGCTGAGCCGCAGCAGTTTTAGATTCTATAAACTTTTCTAGATCATATTGTGGGTCTTTTGAGGATTCGAGTTTTTTACACCATGCCATTAGTTTTTGAAAGTTTCTCCCTAGTTTGTTGTAGAGCTTTTCAAATTGATCGAGGTTGGATTGGTAGGTTTCATAAGACAGTAGTAGAGCATTGTTCAGTCGAAGCTTTTTAAAATATAAGAAGCGCGGGGTCTTCAATTGAGGTTCGACCTCGTTAGTGAAAGTATCAATGATTTTCTGAAGGCGAGCAGGTCGTTTTTTTAAAATTATTTTCTCATCCTCATTGTCATACCACTTTTTCAACTCTGCCAGCTCCCGAGTAATAAACCCAGAAAACACAGATAGATCTTGATTTTCAAGTTGAGCAGTCTTGAGAACCCCTTGACCTTCTGAACGATTTTTGAAAAATAACTCAGCCCCTTTGTTACCAATAAAAGTAGCGAGTTGTTCATTAAAGTCCACCTGATCTTTGATAAACAAGGTGGCGTGAACAGTCTCATGAATAATCAGGTTCACAAGATCATAGTCTTCGTAGGACATCATGGTGTTGAGTACTGGATCCTCAAACCACCCTAGGGTTGAGTAGGCTGTAACCCCTCGTATATAAGTGTCTAGATTTTTATTTTTCAGACTTTTGGCCTCACGTTCAGCATCATCTCGAGTGAAATACCCTTTGTAAGGTACATTTCCGGTGATGGGAAACCACCACTGATAAGGTTCCAATTTGTGCTTTGGTGAGGCTCTGACAACCCAGGTGACATATCTTCTTTTGAGGTCGACATAGGTAGTGTAATTTTCGGATTCCTTTAGTCCCAGGACTTTATTGGAAAATTCTCGAGCTTGTTGAACTAGGCGAAGTTTTTGTTTTATGGAGTCTGGGGTTTTGGGATCTTTTAAAATATCACTGATATCAGTTCTTGATTTAAGAATTTTTGTCTGATGCCAGGAGTTTTTTAGTAGGTAGGGAATCTGACATCCGACCAGTGGCAGAGCAATAAGGGTTAACACAGCTACTGCTCTCAGAAATTTCATATTATAAAAACCAGGAAATTCCCGCTCGACCAGCGTAATCCACAGTGACGGGGTCCTCATCGAGTGGGCTTGTCCAAGCATCCACTCCGATTTTGATAGAAAAAGTTTTTGAGATCTTCAGTTTAAAACCCAGTCCTGCGCTGGGAACAGTTCCTGATTGTTCACCAATCTTGTCTTTGCTGAAACCGTTGAGTTGGCGGTAAATCTTTTTTTGAATATAAGCTCCTCCCAACTTTAAGTAGGGCTGAAAAACGTCTTCTCGCTCACCCACTGAAAACACCAGATCCAGTCCTATTAGTGAGAAGTTGGTTTCAGTGACATACTGAGTAGTGATATCTCCTGGTGTCACCACAATTTTTGAGTAGCCACTGGTGTAACTTAGCTCTAGAGCCGAGCTTTCCATAAAGTAGTAGGAGATACTGCCAGTGTAAGAGGTGGATTCTTGGTAATTTTCGGAGTTAATGGTGGAGCGTCTATAGTTGGCACTGGAGCCGAGCTCAAGGTATCCAGCATGGGCTGCTGTACAGAATAAGGTTACTATTAAGACTGTTAAAGGCCATTTGCTCATCTGTCTTATTCTATCAAATGTCGATCTTGCAAAAGAGTCCAGTGACCAGTTTCAATGACCAAAGTCGGTGGGCAAATGTTGCCGAAAAGGGCGAGGACGCGACTACGTACAAGAAAATTCAAACCGGATTGGTGTTACTGCGGCAAACAGTTTTCTATTTGTCAGATTCCTCTTTGGCCATATAGACGGGTCGAAAGTGCACTTTGAATGAATAATTCAAATGAACCATTCTGTCTTCTCGAATCAGGCCATTCGGTGGGTGGTTGAGTGGGGAGGCCTGATAAAAAGCTTCTACAGCAGCTTGATCTAAGTTTTCGGCACCGCTGCTTGAGAGTACATCCACTTTGACAACCATGCCCTCTTTATCAAGCAGCACTCTGAGAACAGTGGGCGCAGGAATTTTTGACAGTTGATTAATTACCTTAGGAGAAGCCTCGCGGGCGAACTTTCTAACTCCAGAGATCCAGCGAAATCGAATAGAGTTATTCACTCTTTCAAAAAATGAGTAGTAAGTGAACTGGTCTGTGTTCAAGGCCGTAAAGTGACCGCTTTGAATTCCTGGGATATCAAATCCGCTGGTGGATTCTCCTAAGGCCAGGCTGTTATTCAAGCTGCCGCGAGGACCTGGGCCATTTAAAAGAGGGTTCACTGGGGCTTTTTGTTGCTGGATTCTAGAGGTTTTGGTCTGTTGATTTTTTGCCTGCAGGTTCAGGTTTTTAGGTGGTGCAAAGCTACGCCCGCCGCCGCCCCGTTGATTTTTGGTTTCGCCTGTTTTATTGCGAGCGATCTGTTCTTTCTTCACTTGTTTATTATATTTAGAAAGTAAATGATTTCGAGCCTGAAGCTTTTTAAGTAGATTCGCTGGGTCTTCTTCAGTCTCATCGACAATCTGTCTTGTTTTGAGACTCCTACTATCGAGCCATGTTACTTCAATAGGAACCTCGGCATTTTGGGGCTCAGGTGCCCAATAAATACTCAGTGTTATTGCTATGTGAAGTAGCAGGCTGAGCATAAGTGCTTGAAATGATTTTTCAAATCGAGTTTTTCTCATAAGTCCTTTTTATTTATAGCAATTGTGATGCCTAAAGTTGAGACATTTTCAACCGATAAGAGAGTATATAATAGGGGGAGATATGGATTCAAAGGGCAATGTCATTGATTTGGCTGAAAAGCGTGCTCAGCGCAAAATGAAGACCAAGAGTTCATCAATAAATACCCAGGCGCCCGTTGTAGATATGACAGAGCGGCGAAATGCAATTATTCAGCAAGAGAGAAGACGTGTTCGTAGAACGATCCTGACGGAGTTTATTGGAGCATTTGTTGTTGTACCTGGTGAGGGTCTAATGAAGGTTTCTCTTTACGATATTTCAGAGACGGGGATTGCCTTTGATTTAGAGCAAGACAAGGGCCAGTTCAAGGCAGGTGAGGAAGTGGCTGTGCGAGTGTATATGAATCAAAGCACTTACTTTCCTTTTACAGTTAAAATCAATAACCTGCGCGATGTAGATGATGAGTCTGTGGTTCGTCATGGTGCCAATTTTATTTTGGGAACAGTCAATGAAATTGCTCTTTTTCACTTTGTGAAGTTTATTGAAACCGTGAGCGCCTCATT
>JAUILT010000004.1 GCA_030432925.1 Bdellovibrionia bacterium
ATTTTTAAGCAACTCCAATTTGCTCCTCCTCGAATTGGCTTCTGGCCAGTCCTTCGTCGTCTCGCATTGAATTTGCTCAAAAATTCCTGCGCTGCCGGTGAAAAATTTTATTGGTTACGACACTAGTAAAATGGGTGGCTTTGGGTATAATCTGAAGTGATGCTGTTTTTTTTGAAGACAATTTTGTTTCTGACTGCGATTTTCACCTGTTTTCAGCCACAAGTTCTGGCTCAGTCAGGTACATCCGAAGCAGACCCTACAGGCCAGAATGTTCTTTGGGAGTGGGGAGTTCATGGTGGTAACCTGCTCCCCAACCAAATTCCAGGATTGACCGAAATCACGGGGCTTGGTGGAGTGCGAGGAGGTTACCGAATCGCCCCTTCCGGCTTTTTAGAATCTGGAATTGCCACGGGGAGTGGGTATGGGGCAACTTGGACCAACGCGCATATTGCGGCTCGTATGGAAATTCCAGTAGAAACACTTGTTGGTCATGTCTTTGCTGGACTGGATACTATTTACTATCAGGGAGCCGGTCGCTCCAAAAAACTTTTTGGTGGTGGACATGTTGGCGGTGGTATTCAGGCTCAGTTAGGAGGGTCGGTTTGGTTTCGCTCCAATATGAAGTTCACTGTTAACCCAGGAACGTCCATGTACATTGATTTTGGAATCATGTTTCGTATTCCTGGGTCATAAAATAGTGTCTTTTTTCCACTCTTGTCGTGTTTCCGGATAATCTAAATTAAAGTGAATACCTCGGGACTCTTTGCGCCTGAGAGCACAGCGAACTGTTAGTTCGGCGACAAGTGCAATATTTCTCAGTTCCTCAATATCTGAGTGAGGGGGGAGTTGAGAGTAGTAATCATGAATCTCTTGGTTGATCAGTTGTAACCGATGCAAAGCTCGTTGCAGTCTACGGTTGGAGCGAACAATGCCCACGTAGTTCCACATTAATCTTCGGATTTCTTCCCACATGTGATGAATAACAACCATTTCATCATCATTTTTTAATAATTTTTTTGATGTCGTAAAAATGGGCTTCATGAGTGAAACAGTTTTTACTGGATCTTGCGATATAATTTTTGCACAATGGTGAGCTGTCACCATGCACTCCAGCAGAGAGTTGGATGCTAGTCGATTAGCTCCATGCAAGCCCGTACATGCTGATTCTCCCAAGCAGTACAGATTTTTTATATTTGTTCTGCCCGAAATATCGGTAAGTACTCCACCACACAGATAGTGAGCAGCAGGCACAACAGGCATTGGGGTTTTGCTGATATCAAGACCTAGGCCTTGGCAGCGAGAAAAAATTTGTGGAAATCGTTTTTGCAAAAAATCACGGTTATGGTGGGTCATGTCCAGGCGGACATAATCATCTCCAGATCTTTTCAACTCACTATCGATAGCTCGGGCAACAATGTCTCTGGGAGCAAGGCTGTCAGTGAACTCTTCTCCATGGCCGTTGATAAGGCGTCCTCCCTCTCCACGCAAGGCTTCTGAAATAAGAAAGTTTCTGGAGGTGGGGTTAAAAAGGCAGGTGGGATGAAATTGCATGAACTCAAGGTTGGCCACGCGGGCTCCGGCTCTGTAAGCCATAGCGATTCCATCTCCTGTGGCTCCTTCCCAGTTGGAGGTGTAAAGATAGGATTTGCCTGCACCTCCTGTGGCTAAAACAGTGTGCTCTGCCAGCAAAGGTTTTATAGTACCCGTCTGTTTGTTCAGAATGTGAACACCAATACAAGGGGTGTCTTCCTCTTGTTGAGGAGCAAGGTCACTCATTAAAATTAAATCGGTAGCAAAAAGGTTTTCTTGAAGATCAATATTTTTGTGATCTATGGCTTTTTGCAGTAGGTGTCTATGAATGGACTGTCCTGTGTGGTCAGATATATGCAGAATTCTTCGTTCCGAATGTCCGCCCTCTCTACCCAGGGAAAACTCTTCACTGGAATCGGAGCGATCAAACTCAACACCCCAATTTGCCAAGTCGCGAATTCTCTCAGGAGCCTCCTCTGTGATTTGTTGAACAACATCCGGTTGGCAGAGCCCTGCTCCAGCCCTCAGTGTGTCTTCAAAGTGTTTTTGAGGAGAGTCTCCTTTGTTGATAGCGGCTGCAATTCCTCCTTGAGCCATGGACGTGTTGGTCTGATTCAGAGATACTTTGGAGATAAGAGTGACTTTGCGGTGAGAAGCGAGCTTGAGTGCAAAAACCAGCCCGGCCAAGCCTGAACCGACAACAATCACGTCTTGATTTTGCATAACCTGGAGCCTCCCTGGACCCCAGGTTATATACCCAAAATGGTTGAGAGAGGCTTTAAAACGCCTAGCGTTAATTTTCTCTGTCAGGACTCTCGTCTTGCGTTCCTTGGGGGACTAAAACTAAAATAAGATCGAGGACTTAAGAAGAGTTCAAGAATGTCATGGAAGGTGAAGACAATGCGTGTAAAATTAGCCATGGCTATTGGTCTGGGAATTTTAGCTCTGACCTTCATGACGGCCATTAAAATCACCTCATTGGGGAGCGAGGAGCGGTCCCGCTTTCTTCGTGGCAGCGTTCAGAGTGAGGTGGGGCTTGCTAAGACAAATGCCAGTCTCTTGTCAAAAAATTATGCTGAGCTTTTAACTCAGGCGACCTCTGTTGAGGAGTCTATTCGTAGGGAAAGCTCTCCCGGAGTGGTCAATTCTATTTTTATTAAAGGCCCTTTTTTGACAGTGGCTCTTTTGGAGCCTGCGGATATTTCTGGTTGGAATTTAAGATGGATAAAAAATAAGACAGATCAAGAGGGGGCCTGGACGCAGTCCAATGGTCAACAAGTGGCTCAAGATTTACCGTTGGCCGCAGTGAGTGACGAAAATATAATCTGGCATAGACATTTATCAAAGACTGGACATGCACTTTACACATTAATGATTCGAGTGAGGGTGCCCAACCCTGAAACTGGAAAAATGGTCAATATGGTAGCCCTTGGAACTTTGAATAATCAGGCCTTTTCAACAGTTGTGGAGAGTTTTAAGTCCACCACTAGAGAAGTTATGGTTCTTGATGATAAGGGATATGCTTTGGCTTACACAAGCCAACAGTATGTAGGGGCTCCCATGAACACTCACCCCATGGTGGAAACTCTTTTGAATGAGAGAAAAGTCATTGATATCGGAAGCTATCAAGATAGAGGTGGAGCAGATATAGTTGGCGCCTATGAGCGTCTTGACGAGAGCAACCTTTATGTTGCTGTGGCTCAGAAACTGGGGAGCTATCCGAGTTTATTTTCAGCTCAACTTGTGAGCCTTATCGGATTGGCAGTGGCATCATTTTTGATTGCTATTTCTTTTGGTTTTTTGTTGGTTCGCCCTACAATAGCTGCTTATGAATATCTCCAGGACCTTGCCATTGCATTGGGGCAGGGGCTGCCGGTGAGGCAGCCAGCTTATTTTGCCGACATGCCCCCGGTATTGATTCAATCCATTCAAAAACTTCAGGCAGATCCCCCTCCTGTGCACCCTTCAACTGAAGCCTCTGGGGATACGTTATCCACGCGGCCGTCTGTAGCGCAGGAAGTGAGCGAAGAGGAAAAGGTAAAGATCTATAAGGAGGTAGCTTCTGGTTTGGCCATGGCGTTGAAAGAGCCAGTGAATGTTATACTTGGGCAATCACAGCTAGCACGAGCAAAGTTGGAGGACCAGGGTATTACAGACCACTATACTGCTATCGAACGTGAGGCTCGAAGAGTACGTTCTACAGTAGAAAACCTCATGAAAGTTTCAGGAGCAGAGTCTCTTCAACTGCAACGGGAGGATTTGCATGAAATTGTTCTTTCTGCCCTTAAAGAGGTACGACCAGAGTTGGAAGCATTTGGAGTGCAGGTTCGAAAGGATTTACGTCCTGCGAGTCCAATCAAAGTAGACGCAAATCGTCTGAGAACGGCTATTACAGAAATTTTGAAAAATGCAGTGGAGGCTATGCAAGATGTTGCAGATAAGGAGCTTTTTCTACTTATTAAAGATGAGGGAAAATATTTGACCTTGACTATTCAGGATACAGGTGGAGGAATTTCTGAGCAGGGGCTCTCCCGAGTCTTCACACCTTTTTATAGCACTAAATCGGAAATGCAACATAAAGGCTTGGGACTTTCTGTAGCCAAAGGAATTGTAGAGTCTTGTTTAGGAAAATTAAGAGTGGACTCTACGGGGCCGCAAGGAACTCGCGTTATTATGGAGTTTCCCTTACTTCAGGCAGCTAGTGATAAGTCAGAAGAATCTCCAGCAGTGAACACTCCAGTTGAAGAGGGAGTTCAACCTTTAGTGGCAAAAATGCCTAGTCTTGAAGACAAGTTGCCTGAAATTGATCAGGTAGACCTTGCCGGAGTTCGGCCATTGACTGGGTCTGATGCAGATAACCTACCTTCACCACCTTCTGATGAGGAGGAGGCAGAGCTGCATCAAATCCGTATGCAAGATGCTACGACAGATATTCGAGATCTATCGAGTATGGAAGAAGAGCTTGATGATGAGTCACAAATAGCGATTCTTGAAGAATCTGTCGCAGGTAGTGACTTGGACCTGATCAGTGGTGACGATGATTCCAACGACAATGATGAGCCCGGATTCACTGTGACCATTCGCAAACCAAAAGTGGGAAGCGGTGAATGAATATTCAAAAGTACCGGTCCTCTTTTACCTGTCACATTATTACTGACAAGGGCACTGGTGAAGGGCTTGCTCGAGGAGTGGCTCAGGCAGGCTATCGGACAGCGGTATTTGAAGATTTTACGATATTTCTTCAAGGGGCAAGACAAGACCCTCCCCACTTTGTGCTACTGATGAGAGAGGGCTTTGAGTCTGAAGTTGTTAAATCAGAGCTTTTGAAAATTCACCAGTTGCTGCCAGAATCTGAGGTCATTTTACTGGTAAATCATGAGCAGCTCTCTCTGGCCTGGGAGCAAGTAGGACGCAGCGTATTTGCAATGACTTCATTTCCACTGAACCATCCACTTCAAGTGATTAAAGAGTTAGATCACGCGGCTCAAAATACTTTTTTTAAATACCAAAATGAACAACTACACGAAGCGCTTAAAGAGGTTCATGCGAGTTCAAGAGATGTGCAAAGGCCTGCCCCTGAGGTTGAAGTCTCCGACCCTTTCTTCAGTTATGCAGATTATCAACGGTCTTTATTTCAACAATTGAGTCATGGCTCTAGCATTGAAATTTTCATGAAAGAGTTACATAGATTTTTTAAGTCACAGTCAGGAAAAGCCATTTACTTTAAGTATATTGGTGCTAGAAAAACTATTATTCATCAGTTTTCTGCAGGGTTGGAGAGAGATGATATTGCGGACTTGGGAATTAATTTTTCAAAAGTTGATTCTGCTTTTAGAAAGTCTCACATCAAGCGAGTAGAAACGCATCCCGCCTTTCAAGAGATGTTAAAAAATGTTTTTAACGTGGACCGCTTTCATGCCCTTAAGCTTGAGGTGTTAGGGGAGGTTTTTGGAGTCCTCATTTTATGGGATATACAGGCGGACTCAGAAGATTTTTCTTATGTGGAAAATAGTTTTTTTCTGCTCAACAGAAATTGTCTGGCTGTGGAGTTAGAAAAACGTTTACATACAAATCAGATTTATGATCTAGCTTCCCAAGCTTATAACAAACATCATTTTTTACAGCGAATGACCGAGGAAATTGCGAGGGCTCGTCGTACATCTCTTCCCGTCAGTTTTATCTTACTGAGTATCGATAGAATGGAAGAAGTTACTCAAGGATGTGACAGAGAAGATCTTTCGTTGTTTTTGAAGTCTTTGGTAAGAATTATCCAAAAGCACTCTCGGATTAACGACGTCATTGGTCGATTAGGGCAGGATGAGTTTGGACTTTTACTTCCACACACAGCATCCAAAGGTGGTGCTATTAAGGCCGAGAGGATTCGTAGAATGATTGAGTCTGCTGATTTTTCGCAGGTGCTTCCTGGTTACTCGCAAATGACTCTGAGTTTGAGTGTTAGTGAGTACCCGGGAGTTTGCAAAGATGCAGATGAACTTTTTCAGTCTGCAGACAGAGCACTTTATGATTTGAAAAAAAATGAGTTAAACAAAGTTGTTATGGTCAAAGCCCCTGAGGGGTTTATTGCTGACTTTGTAACTCCTAAACCGAACTATTAGGTACCCCCATTGATTACAGAGATATCGACCTCTAATTTTAGAAAAACACGTGCATTGATTGATTTGAATGCTATTAAAAGCAACCTCCTGTTTTTGAAAAGCCAGCTTCAATCTAAAGATCAGTTTTTTTGTCCCATGGTTAAATCCAATGGCTACGGTCATGGAGATATTGAAGTGGCTCGTATTTGTGAGCAAGTGGGTGTAAGTGGTGTGGGAGTTGCTCTCTTGGAAGAGGGCATACGTCTGCGAAAGTCTGGTATTAGTTGTGATATTTTTGTATTTGGCCCCATTCTTGATGAGGCCGTGGGAGAGTTGGTCACACATAGGCTGGTTCCTGTTATAGGCCAGTGGCCAGAGCTACGTGCTTTGAAAAAGGTGATTGGTGACTCTGGTTCAGTGGATGTGCATATCAAGTTTAATACGGGTATGAACCGACTGGGCTTTCCAATTCAAGAATCTGATAGATTAGTGAATTTTTTTGAATCAGAAAAAAATATTAATCTTGCAGGCATATGTTCACACCTGTCTGATGGTGATGACGTGGGAGTTGTAGGAGGGGTTTCAGAAAGGCAGATTGAGGCGCTTGTAGACCTTGAGAAAAAATTTTTAAAATTTTCGCCAATTGTTCATTTATGGAACTCTTCTGGCTGGTTTTCAATGTTGAAGCACAAGTCCGAATTAGAAGCTGTATCTCAGTGGGGAGTTCGACCAGGCATTGCTATTTACGGTGTTCAGCCTCTTGAAACAGAAATATTTACGGAGCTGAAGCCAGCGATGATTCTTGAATCAGAAATTGTGACTATACAGAAGGTGTTGAAGGGGCAAAGTGTATCTTATGGATCTACATGGACAGCTGATAAAGATACTCTCGTTGGGGTTATTCCCATTGGTTATGCTGATGGCTACTCCCGTGCATTTTCCAGAAAGGGCCAGATGATTGTCGGTGGGCAAAAAGTGCCGGTGCTGGGAGTTATTTGTATGGACTATACCATGGTAAACCTTACCGACTTAAATATTGATCCTAAACAGGATTTAGGTAAGGAAGTCATCCTTTTAGGTCGTCAAGGTGACCAGAAAATCACTGCAGAAGAACTTGCAGAGGTGATTGATACAATTCCTTATGAGATAATCACGTGCATAGGGAGAAGAGTTCCCAGAGAGTTTAAGGGTCACCTATAATGCTTCAATATTGGTTGCAACATAGAGATAGGGTGAATAATACGCTGGATGAAATTTTCATATCAGTGGGCCTTAAGATTATTGGTTTTTTCCATAACACTGGAAAGACTTTTCTTTTCTTTTTTGAATGTTTTCCTTTAGCTTTCAAGAAGCCTTCTCGCATTGATGAGATTATTAGGCATATGGAGTTTGTCGGAAATAAATCTATTCTTATTATCATACTCACTGGAAGCTTCACAGGAATGGCCATGAGCTTTCAGATTTATCTAGGGTTTCAACTGGTCAATGCAACAAACTTAGTTGGCCCTACTGTGGCTTTGGGAATCACTCGAGAGTTGGGACCTGTTTTGACGGGGTTGATTGTAGCAGCTCGAGCTGGCGGAGCTATGGCTGCGCGACTGGGAACGATGCGAGTGTCTGAGCAAATTGATGCTCTAGAAGTTATGGGTGTCGATCCCAAGCAGTACCTAGTGGCGCCGAGAATTTTGGCAGCATTTATTACCATGCCGTTGTTGTGTGGGGTTTTTGATTTTATTGCTATGGTGGGAGCTCATGTTTTGTGTATTAATATTCTCGGGCTTGATGAGGCCATTTTTTGGGACAAGATTCAGCTGTGGATCGATCCAGGAGATATTAATGAAGGACTATTAAAGTCTGCTGTATTCGGTCTGACTTTTGCGGCCATTTGCACCAATAAGGGTTTCAATACTACGGGCGGGGCTAAAGGAGTTGGAGAGGCCACCAATCAGGGAGTTGTTAATAGTATGGTGATGATTATTGTAATTAATTATTTTATGACAAACCTGATCAGATTTTTTTACGCGGTGACGGGGTAAGTTTGGAAATAGCCATTGATTTATTGAATCTGAAAAAAAGTTTTGACGGAGGTAAAGACTATGTCCTTAAAGGAGTTGATCTGACTATTCCAAAAGGCTCTTTGACTGTGATTATTGGTTTTTCGGGGACTGGAAAATCTGTGTTACTCAAGCATATTCTAGGGCTTATTAAACCTTCGTCAGGGACTATTAAAGTTTTAGGTAAAAATTTGACAGAAATGTCCATGGATGAATTGATTCATTTTCGAACTAACCTTGGAGTATTGTTTCAGTATGCAGCACTTTTTGATGATATGAGTGCATTGGAAAATGTTTGTTTTCCTTTACATGAACACAGGAGAAACCTTCCCGCAGAACAGATTATAGAAATTGCTGAGAGAAAGTTAATTGCTTCAGGGCTCGATGAGAAGCATTTTCATAAGCTACCTGCAGAAATGAGCGGTGGAATGAGAAAGCGTGTAGGGCTGGCAAGAGCTCTGGCCTTAGATCCTGAAATCCTTCTTTATGATGAGCCGACAACGGGACTAGACCCAATTTTAACAGAAATGGTGGATAATTTGATTGTGGAAACTCATGAGGCTCATGAAGGGACAACGAGTGTGGTGGTATCTCACGACCTGATTGCAGCTTTTCGTATAGCTCATCACATTGTGATGTTGGATAAGGGAAAAGTTCTTCTTCAGGGGACTCAGGAAGACTTCAAAAACTCCGATGTAGAATTGGTACAAAGATTTTTAGCTAAAGGACTTAGAACACAATGAACCTTATTGGGTCACCAGAATTCAAAGTGGGCATACTTGTCGTGATTGTTTCAGGGCTAATTGGTGTGATGTCTATAAAAGTGGCTGAAGGTCCGGGGGTCCTAGCGGGAGACAAAGAGGTCCACTTTGTTGTGGATGATGCTGGAGGGTTGGTTAAGAACAGTGCCGTAAAGATGGCCGGCATTAAGGTGGGAGTCATTGATGAAATTGAACTTGTGGATGGCAAGGCTAAGGTACATTTAGTTCTTGATGGAGACGTCCCTCTGACTACATCTGGAAAAGTTGAGTTGCGCTCCGATGGGATTCTGGGGGACAAACACGTAGAGCTGGTTCCAGGGAGCCCCACAGACCCTGAGGTTAAAGAGAACTCTCAGCTTCCAATGTCTGATACTCAAGCGGGACTTGATAACATCATGAAAGAAGTGGGGAAAATTGCTCAATCTCTGAACCAGTTAGGAGACAACCTCAACAAAGCCACTTCCGGCGATGGTGATCCGAACACTCCAGTAGGGCGTATCATCTTGAATATTGAGAAATTGACAAAAGATTTGGCTGAAGTCTCTGCTGAGAACAAAGAAAAGATCAATAATATCATTGCTCGTGTGGATAGCCTAACGACGAACTTGGATACTTATATCAACCAAGAGAGCCTGGCACGTATTGACAAGTCCATTCAGAATATTGAGGAAATCACCACCAAGATCAATGAGGGTGAAGGGACCGTGGGGCGCTTAATCAATGACGATGAAACAGTAGAAAAAATCAATACAGCCGTGGCCAAGGTGAATGACTTTTTGGGGGGTGCGGATAAAATGGAAATGAGTATTGATTATCACTCAGAGTATCTGGCTGACGTAGACCTGACTAAATCTTACCTGGGAGTGAAGATCAAGCCAGGGCTGGATCGTTATTACGATATCCAAGTTGTGGACGATCCACGTGGCGTGGTTCGAAAAACCAAAACTGAAACCAACCTGAGCCCCACAGAAGAAAAAACAGTCACATTTTATAACAAAATTAAACTGACGGCTCTATTTGCTAAAAACTTTTATAACTTTACTATTAAAGGAGGCTTGATCGAAAACTCTGGAGGTGTGGCCTTTGATTACCACTTATTTGACCGGCGCTTGACCCTGTCGGCAGAGTTTTTTGATTTTGATGATCTTTATATAAGAAGTTTTGCTCGACTGAATATTTTAGATGGAGTCTACCTAATTGGTGGAGGGGATAACCTGATGTCCTCAGGAGACACCAGCTCTAGCGCCTTTGTGGGAGCCGGAATCTTTATTACAAATGACGACCTGAAGACTCTGGCATCATTTGCGAGTTTCTAGTACATCACACCAGAATCTGGGCTTCGTAACGATACTCCCTTGTGCAGAGAGTAGGTATTTGATAGAAGTGAGGGCACAACCACAACTCTTAAGGATGCCTCCTATGAAATTTCAAAATGCCCTTGTCAGCGTCTCCGACAAAACCGGTCTTGTTGATTTTATTAAGCCTTTGGCTGAGCAAGGTACGCGCATTGTCTCGACCGGAGGAACAGCAAAAGTATTACGAGAAGCAGGGGTGGATGTAGTGGATGTGAGTGAGCAGACCGGGTTTCCTGAAGTGATGGATGGGAGGGTTAAAACTCTGCACCCTCATATTCATATGGCTCTGCTGGCTAGAAAAGATCATCATGCTGACAGCGAGGTGCTTGAAAAAAATGGATTAGAGCCTTTTGATTTGGTTGTAGGTAACTTATATCCCTTTGCAGAGGCCTTGAAAAAGAATTTGACATTGAAAGAGCAGGTGGAGTTCATTGATATTGGTGGACCCTCATTTTTGAGAGCTGCAGCCAAGAGCTTTGAGCGGATGGCAGTGGTCTGTGACCCATCAGATTACTCTTGGGTTCTTGAGGTCAATGAGCTTTCCGGTGAGCAGAAAAAAAAGTTGGCCGGAAAGGTTTTTGCTCATACGAGTACTTATGACTCAATGATTTCAGAATATTTGCTAAAAGGTGAAGTGGGAGGGAGTGAATGGACTCTATCCGGTCAAAAGGTGTCTCGTCTTCGTTATGGTGAAAACCCCCAGCAAAAAGCAGACTGGTACAGTTTTTCTGGTAACCAAGGAGGTTTGCATGAGGCTGAGAAGCTTCAGGGTAAGGAACTCTCCTATAATAACCTTTTAGATCTAGATGCAGCCCTTTCCACTTTGAGAGATTTTCACTTTGGCCCAGCCTGTGTTTCTGTAAAGCACAATAATCCCTGTGGAATTGCTACTGGAGACTCCATTGAGGAAGCCGTTCAGCTCTCTTTAAAGGCAGATCCTGTCAGCGTGTTTGGAGGAATTGTTGCTTTAAATGAAACTGTTTCTGAAGAAGTTGCTCGCTCTTTAACGGAACTTTTTTTAGAGTGTGTTGTGGCACCAGATTTTTCGAAAGCAGCGTTGGAGCTTCTACAAAAGAAAAAGAACTTACGATTATTAAAATGGCCTCAAATGATGCAAAAGTACGGCGATCACACAGTCAAAGTGGTAGATGGAGGTTTTTTAATTCAAGATTTTGATGTTTGCAATGGCTGGCAGAGTGATTGGAAGGTCTTTGGAGAGAACATAACAGAACAAGGTCGACAGGCCTTTGTGTTTGCGTGGAAATCGTGCGCCCATTTGAAGAGCAATGCCATTGCTATTTGTAATCATCGGCAGAGCATTGGTATGGGGATGGGCCAGGTGAATCGTGTAGACGCTGTTCAACAGGCCATTCAACGGTGGCAGAATTTTCATAATGGTATCGATGATGTTGTCTTGGCTAGTGACGCCTTTTTTCCATTTTCAGATTCCATTGAGCTGGCCTATAGTGCAGGAATTCGTAAGGTGATTCAGCCTGGAGGGTCAATTAAAGATGAGGAAGTGATTGCTAAAGCTCTGGAGCTGGGAGTTCAGATGGTGTTGACTGGTCAGCGTCATTTTCTGCACTAATTTGAAGTCACACGAGTTGTCGCAGCACTCAAAGGCCTCCAGGACGTTGGTTGAGATCCCCCTCCTGTCGTGACACTGTTTATAAGTTCCTCCATTATATGGATATGGATCTGTCGGAGAAAAGAAGCTGGCTGGTTAAGGCCAGCGGCCGGATAATGGGACCACATACAAAATCGGAGATATTTGATCTTCTTAAGAAAAAGGAGATAGTTGTTCTTAATGAAGTCATGCCTCCTTTCCGGCGTTGGCAGTACATTCGTGATTTGGATGAGTTTGCTGATATTGTCGAAGAGCTGAGAGTTCTTGAGTTTGGCAGTAACGAAGATCATACCATGACAACGTCACAAACAGTTTCGGTGACAGAAAAACTAGAAAACACCTATGACGATGATCGAACTCAGGATTTTCCTATTGGAGTACCTAAGGAAATTATTATTAATGACATTAAGGAAACTCCTACAGGCTCTGCTAAAGTTCGCCCTTCTAGTGTGCGTACTCAGTTTCGAGCAGATTTTCAGAATGTGGAGGTTGAAAAGGAGTCTGATCGAATCACTCGGTCAATATGGGTTGGTGCAATAGGAGTGATACTTGCTGTAGCTGGATATGTGTTATTTAAAAAAATTGAGCCAGTGAAAAAAGAGAAAATCTACTCGGCTAAGGAATATACGAAAATGGCCTTAAGTCACTACTACGCTGGTGATTACCAGCTGGCCTTACCTCTATTACATAAAGCAAGAAACTTAGATCCTGGTAGTGAAAAAGTTAATTCTTTGATTGCACCATTAATGGTTTTTCTTGAACCAGAAAAAAAAGATGAACTAGAGAATATACTGGATCAATTGAGAGGGTCAGACAAAATCAGTCAAGAGAGAGCCCTCACATTAGAAGGTCTTCTTGATATCAAAGAAAAGAATTTTCGTTCTGCAAAAAGGTTTCTTAATGAGGCCCTCAGTAAAAACCCTTTTTTCTGGCAGGCTTTTGCTAACTTGGGAGTTATTAGTTTTCTTGAGGGCGATTACCTCTCTGCAAAAAATCATTTTGAATCAGCGTTGAGTGTGGATGTACCCAATCGAACCTCTCGTGGTGAAGTGTATCTGATGCGTGCGGCTTCAGAAATTTATCTTTGGAAAGAGAAAAATTCCAAAAATTATCTTGAAAATGCAAAGTCTGGCTTGGAAAGCTATATTTCTGAATACAGTGACTATAAGCAGGAGGCTTATTTGCTAAAAAGTTTTGTCGACTTTGCATTAAATGAAAAAAATCAGGCACAAAAATCTATAGACGATATGGTCAACACAGACCCTATGTTGACTCAGGAGCATGCCAAAGACCCTATGGTGGATCGCAGCCCCATCAGTTGGAAGCAGCTACTTCCTTGGTGTGAAGCTCTTGTCAGTGGAATGGGAGCCTCTGGTCCGGTAAGTGCCATGTACTCCCTTTGTTTGGTGCATAATGGTGAGAACGATATTGATGCTAAGGTAGAAATCTCCAAGGCCATGTCACAGGCGCCCACCGACCCCCTAGTAAACTCTGTATTTTCCTACATCACTTGGGTATTGGGGGAGGAGTCCAAGGCAGAAATGCTTGTAACCAAGGCTATCGATCTGAACAGAACCCGAATGAAAACTTTACCTCACGTTGTGAAGGCACGTATTTGTGAAAAATCTAAGAACTATGAGTGTGCTATTGAACACTGGCAGGCCGTCAAGGTTCTCGATCCAACATCGGTTTCTGCCTCAGGAGGACTGGCTTACAATTACCTCAAGTCCAAAAAATTTTCATTATTTGAGACAGCTTTTACTGAGGGCAGCAGATACTCTCGGTATTATAAGCCGCTTTTGAGATCAGAGGTTTTGGCTGGAGAAGAAGGGCTGAATGTTCGACGTGATTGAGTTGTATTTCAAGCGGTTTTTGGTCTTAGCCATTGTTATCGTTTTTGTGGCATGCTCTGAGCAGAAGCCATTGAGAGAATTAAACGGGTACAGTGATGGCTCTATTTATAAGTCTGATAAAGATGCTCCGATTCCCAGATCACTCGTATCTATGCTAGAAAAAGACTATATTGCTGTTTTTAGAGAAGAGCATCAGGACTCGCCCCTATCCGATTTACAACTGCAACTTCAGGTTCCAAGGCGTCTTTTACAGATAAATGTCTTTATTAAAGAAAAGACGCCAGGCACTCTGGTCAAAGATTTTCGATTCTCACTGCCTCAAGGGGGGGCATCTATAGACCTAGCAGAGGTGGTGAATGAAGGTAAGGGCCTATTTTATGTTGATTTTGGGTTTGGAGGTCTCACAGATGAGCAAAAGAAAAAAATAAAAGTTTATTTTGTAAGCAATGCTAAACGTTTTGACGTCCATGGCAAGACCTTTGGAGCCGGGTGTGGAAAATTTATGGATATCACCAGCTATTTTCATAAATCTATACGGGTCAAAGGGGTTGAGCTGGCTGCTGCTGATTTTAGATATCTGGGCCAGCTTTTGGGGAGCTTTTTTTTCACATTTGCTGAGCCTGATGCCTTATTTGTGGGAAGTGCAAGCTTTATTGACTCACGCTATCAGGAATCACACTGCCGATTTCCTGAAAGTTAAGAGTTGCAAATTGGATCAGTATAAATAACGCAGTTATTCATGGCCTCGCAGTCAGAGCCAACTTGAGGTAGTCTTTTTTTATGAGCAACAAGCAGTTTATTAAAGATCTTCAGGAAAAAGACCAAATCAAATCTGTATTTATAGCTACAGACAAAGTGATCATGACAGATCGTAATGGTAAAAATTATTTATCATTGAATATTAAGGATGCCACAGGGTCCATGAATGCTCGTATGTGGGATCGAGCGGACGAGTATGAAGGCTCTTTTCAATCGGGAGACTTTGTTTGGGTCAAAGGGCATGTTCAGGTTTACCAAAATCGCAGACAGGTGGTTTTGCATGATATTAAGCCAGCTCCTGAGAGTGATTATAACCTTGATGACTTTATCAACGGTACTGAGAAAAGCGTTGATGATCTTTGGAAAGACTACCTGGAGTACTTAGACTCCATTGAAGACCCTCATATTGAGACCTTTTTAAAAAATATAAGTCAGAATCCAGAATTTCAGAATCTTCTTAAAAAAGCTCCAGCAGCAAAGTCTATACATCATGCCTATATGGGAGGATTACTTGAGCATATCATTTCTATTTGTGGCTTGATGGATGCTGTGGCTTCCCATTACTCTTGGCTGAACAGAGATTACCTTATTTTTGGGGCTATTTTTCACGACATAGGTAAAGTTGAGGAGTTGGTTTTTGAGTCCGGCATACAATATTCTGATAAGGGTAAACTTGTCGGTCACATGAATATTGCCTGCAGTTACATTGATAAATACTCTCAAGACATCGATGGTATGACAGAGTTAAAGCGGGATATCCTCAAGCACATTGTTTTAAGTCACCATGGGAAACTTGAGTATGGCTCACCAAAACTCCCATTTTTTCCAGAGGCTATGATTGTAGCTATGATTGATGATCTTGATAGCAAGTTGAATACTATTTTTAAGTTTATGGAGTCTGAACTAGAAGGTGGAGAATCTTGGTCTCGTTTTCATCAGGGATTTGAGCGCTACTTTTACCTGGATATCTTTAGAGAAAAGCTGACAAATAGTAAGTAGAAGCGGTCTCAATCCCCTCAAAAAGGAACAAAATTGTGTGAGAGTCGAAGGAATTCTTCAAAGGATAAGAAGGACAAACTCTGCCTTATCAAATGGAAGTGATTTTAGTAGCTTAGACGCTAGCCCCTGTAAAACTGTTTCGTCATTATGGCTCATTTTTAACCCCAGGACTAAGGTGCGCTGAGGAAAATACTTTTGGCACTCTTCCAGGGTCTTTTTTAGCCGATAGGGAGTGTCCATAATCACTAGAGAGTCTTTGAGGTTTTCCAAATATTTGAGTCTTTTTTGTCGTTCTTCAGTTTTGGCCGGTAAAAAGCCCTGAAAATAAAATTGATCCAGCCGGTGGCCACAGACACTGAGTAGAGCTGTCAGGCTGGAGGGACCTGGAATACTATTGATGGAAACCTTATTTTGTCGACATAAGGCCACGAGACGAGCCCCTGGATCACAAAAGCCAGGCGTTCCACAATCAGAGATCAGGGCGACAGTTTTTGAGCGGCACAGGTTTAATAAAGCCTGGAGATCCTCTTTGGTGCTGTGTTCATTAAGCAGGTGAATCTTTTTTTGTGGCGAGAGTCCCACACTCTTGAGGAGGCGCCGAGTGGGCTTGGCTTCTTCACCGATAATGATGTCGGATTCATCCAAAAGACGTTTTGCACGAAGACCAATATCTTCTGGATGACCAATAGGTGTAGCGATAACGTAAAGTGACATTTTACTATTGGGTACGCCGTACCTTTTTGTGGTTGGGCGAGTTTTAGTGGTGAGGCCACTAGAACTCGCTGGCTTGTCACAGAGGTAGGGCGTGCCGTACGTTTTTTAAATTAGTTCTTGCTTATGCAAATCTGATATTTGAGGCCAGCTGCAAGAACAATATTAACTGTTTTGGGTGTAAAGACCTGCATAAAAGCTTCGATTTGCCCTCCACAAGTTGAAACAAGTCCGTTGAGAAACTCTTCTTGTTCCTGCTCGGTGAGCTTTTCTTGTTTGGAGACTTTTTCAACAGCTAAAGACATATCAGCCTTTTTAGCAAAGCACTCATACAGATCGCCAGCAAGAGTGACTTTTGAGCCAGACTCTTTAGCTACTTTTTGGTCTTCGGCATCAAAGCTGGCCTTGTATTGAGCATGCATTTCTTCGCAGGACTGAAGTGGCTCTTGTTGAGCGACTGCAGAAAATGCAAGTCCAGCGGCCAATATACAAAAGAGTAGTTTCATGGGGAGCTCCTTAAAGGTGGTTATTGTTTCTATAGTGGTATATAATGCAAAGCAGCGAATCGCAAAGAAACCTCAGCTAAAACTTTGTTTGTGAAACTTTTTTAAATGATTCCTTTCATTGCGGATATGTTAACCGCTTCTATATGAAGCTACTAGCATCCGCAATTAAGGGGACCAGTTTGTAAAGTTCCACTCGAAGCGGATTCTGGGAAGGTGTTCCGGAGCCTGCTCTCTGCCAGAGTTCACGGAGTGCATATAAACAATCTGAATTTCGGGAAATTTCTCAGCAACTTTGTTGATAATAACGGGTTCATTTTCAAAAAACCACACTTTTGAAAGGTCCAAATCTGACCATTCGGAAAAAACCTGTAACTTATACAGTGTGTCTTCGACGGAGGTATCTGGCTTCATACGCAGGCAGTCCGGACTCTTTAATGGGAAACCATGATAGGCCAGGGACTTGAGGGTGCCAGCCTCCATTCGCTGGCGATCCCGGCCAGTGAGGTAGTACACCTCAACGCCTTGATTATGGACATGATTCACAAACTTCACCGCACCTGGATAAGGGGTGTCCTGATCCAGGTGGTGACTACTGAAGAAGTGTTGAATCCAGTACTCCCGTGCAGCCTCAAAAAACTGAAGAGTCTCTTTAATACCGTGTCGGTTCAGCACGGTTTTAATTCCCCAGTCAGAAGGGGTGGCCTTGATAGACTGGAGCTTTGCTGCAGCTTCGGGAAATTGATCCTGAATATGAGCCTCTTGGGCGAATTTTCTCAGAATGAACTCAGTTCGAGGGCTCACGCAAAACAAAGTGGAGTCGAGGTCAAATACAAACCGTGGGGTGACCCCTTGTTTCAAAAGGCGGTGAGCCTTTTCTAATGTCTCATTAAGGACAGGTGAGCCTTGGTTTGTATCATTTTCTTTCATTTCAGCTGGTTTTCCGAAACAGTTCAAATTATCGACAATGTTTCGTAAATGTAGCTATCAATTGAATAGAAGTCAGTCAAAAACCTCAAATTCTCGATCTGAATGTTTCAAAAAGATTCAACACCTTCATTGAAGTCAGACTTAAAATCTCGCTTTCCTTAAGTCCAGCACGGCTTTGGCCGATTTCAATAAAAATATCTGTGGAAAAAGTTTTTGTTAGACCCTGTGTCTTCATGGGGTGGAACGGTTTAAGGTGCAAGAAAGGTTAACTATGAGTAAGTATCATATTTCTCATCAAGGGAAAACTATCGGACCCTACGAGTTCGAAGAGATCCTCAACAAAGTCAAGTCTTCAGAGTTGAACCTTATGGATTTCATTTATGATGAAGAGAAATCAGATTGGGTGATGCTTATGGAGTTTGGTCCCTTGGCTGAAAAGCTGAAAGATATCAAACCTCAAGCTCCACCGAAACCAGAGGCACCACCAAAAGCAAAAGAGGAGCAAGAAGAAGAACAGGAATTCCAGGCAACGGCAGAAAGAGTTAAGAAGGACAACTCTGGAGCAGCCAACGCAGATCACCTGGTGACAGAGTGGTATGTTCTTAAAGGTGAGAATAAATTTGGCCCATTTGCCTTTACGGATGTTCTTAAAATGCTTCAGCAAAAAGTTGTTTTTGAGTTTGATTTTGCCTGGCACCCAGGGCTATCCACCTGGAAGCGAATTGCTGAATTAGAGGCTTTTGGAGTCGAAAATATCAATCAGCTCAAGACAACTTTGATGCCAGAGATTGAAGATGTGTTTTTTCGTAGAAGGCATCGGCGTGTAGGATATGGAGCTACCGTGTTGGTTCACGACAATAGTCAGATTTGGAAAGGTCAAGGAGTAGAGATCAGTGCAGGGGGAGCGGGTGTTATTATGGAAAACTCTATGCTTCAGCCGGGACAAACTTTGCACTTACACTTTAAACCTTGTGATGGAGTTCCTCCCTTTAATGCGGTCTGTGAAGTGGTTAGTAAGAAGTATGTGGATGGGATAAAAGATAAGCATGCTCCGATTCGATATGGTTTGAAATTTACTAATATTAATGAGCAAACACAGAAAGTATTGCAGGACTATTCCAAGTCTGGATCATCAGCCGCCTAAGTGCTGATATTGAAATAGTTTAAGTGGTTCGTTTGTTGTGTATGTAATCTGAGAACCAATACTTCCGTAACGGCTATGCCTGATCGGAGCTATTGAGGGCTCGTCGCATGTACTCAGTCCAAATACCCTCAATTTATTTAAAGAAATCAATGGATCAGCACCCGCCCAGTGTTAAAGCACGGGGCTTGTGCCACTTTGACCACTACTCAAGGGGGTGAGGCAATGGAAAATTTAGTCACAATGATCACAGATAGCGGTATTGCGGGCTATGTGATTATTATTATGGGTGCAGCTGGTCTGGCCTTGATTATAGAGAGAATTAAGACTTTGTATTTTGATTACAATATCAAAACAGAGGATTTTATGAGGCAGGTAAAAAGCCTGGTGATGAACGACAAAGTAGAAGAGGCTGTAACATACTGTGCTGCCAATGAACAGGCGCCACTTGCCCACGTAGTTAAGGGAGTCCTTGAGCGTTCTGACCGTGATGATGAAGGTATCAATCAGGGTCTGGACATTGCTCTTGCTGAAATTATTCCTAACCTTGGAAAGAGATTAGGATATCTTGCGATGATTGCCAATGTGGCAACTCTGACAGGTTTACTTGGAACAATTCATGGCTTGATTATGTCATTTCAGGCGGTCAGTTTTGCTGATCCAGCGCAGAAGCAGACTATTCTAGCTCAAGGGATCTCTATGGCCATGAATACAACAGCGTTGGGTTTGAGTGTGGCTATTCCGGTTTCCATGATGTATGCATTTTTGCACTCAAGGCAAAATCATATTCTAGAAGAAATTACAGAGCATTCCGCAAAGGTTGTGGATCTATTGACAACCCGTCATTACACACCCTTTACCAGCACGGGAGCCTTTCCACAGAATATGTCAGATGCAGATATTGCCGGATTAAAAAAGCAACCTCCAGCGCCTAGTAACAAGGCTGTGTAAGAGGGAGTGAAAAATGGCTAAGACGTATCACAAGATTAAAAGAACTGAGGATTTTGAAGCTAACTTTGAGCTAGACCTCTCGCCGATGTTGGCGTTAATGGTTTGCCTTATCCCCATTATGCTTTTGTCCACGGTTTTTGTAAAAGTGACAGTCATTGATACGCCTCTTCCTCAGGTAGTGCAAAAAGCCATTGAGAATGATCGCAAAAAAAAGCAGCGGAGCGTGGAGATTACTGTGGCTATGCATAAAAATAAAGAACTTCAACTATTGGTGACAGTGGATGGAAAGACATCGGTTAAAAAGAGCATCAAAGCCACGGCGAATGCTTGGAACTATAGTGATTTAAATGCAGAGTTGGTCAAGGTTAAGCAACAATATCCAAAAGTTTTTCAATTGAACCTGAATCCTACAAAAGAAGTTTCATACGATGAAATTGTCAAAATAATGGATGAGGTGAGAACTGTTAAAGATGAAAATATAAAACTTTATGTGACTGATGAGGACACTAAAGAAAAGGTCGAGACCAATATCATGTTTCCAGATGTGATATTTGCAAATGTGTTGGAAGGGTAATGTCATGAGAAGAGCTGTGGATAAATTTAAGCAAAATAATAAAAAAGCTACTTTCACACTTCAACTGACAGCTATGGTGGACATGTTCACTATTATGATTGTATTTTTGTTGAAAAGCTATTCTACAAGTGCTGTTCATATTACCCCTCAAAAAGGTTTAAAACTTCCTCATTCATCATCCTATACGCAGCCAGTGGAAGCTTTGAAGTTAGTAGTGTCTTTAGATGGAATTTACGTAGACGATAAGCAAATTGTTCCTATGGAAAATGGTGAGCTGGCTAAAGCTGACACAGACTCTAATGATCCGGATTTTATTAGAGGTCTTTATGAGGTTCTCAATCGAGAGGCAGAAAAATCTCGTGATATTGCGAAAGAAAATGAAGAGCATGAGTTTGAAGGTAAGGTGGTGATGCAAGCTGATTCTCGCTTGGCCTACGGCGTTCTTAAAAAAGTGATGTATACATCATCCATGGCGGGCTTCGCAGATATGAAGTTGGCCACAGTGAGTTTTGATTAGGAGAAAATGTAAGTGAAGTTACTGCACCGACAATTGACAGTTTTAGGTATATTGATCGCTTTCTGGGCAACACAGGCGATAGGGCAAGGCACTGCCGTAGGCAACACTCTTGATGCTCTTAAATATATCGAGGGTAACGAAACAGAAAATGAAAAACGAGCGGCAAAAACAGAGCTATTGGTGGCTGCTAGTGAAAAGCGGGCTCTTTCTCAGTTAAAGAAGCTGATTCGCAAGCATAAAGGGACTTATATTGAGGCTGATTTGTGGTTTCGAATGGCAGAACTTCATATGAGGCGCTCAAAAACGGAAAGATTTTTTGAACTTCACAGAAAATCTGAAACTGTAGTGAATCTGGCTCCTCGAAAAGTTAAAAAAGCGTCTTCAAAAAGAGAAGTTGTTAAAGCTGTTGGAATTTACGAGAAGCTACAGAGAAATTTTAGAAAGTTTGAAAAAATGGACTTGGTGATTTTTAATAACGCTTTTGCTAGGCAAACGTTAGGGCAAACAAAGACGGCTTCTAGGTTATATAATGACCTGATTAAGCTATTTCCTAGGTCACCTCTTGTTCCAGATGCTCACTTAGCTATTGGAGAGATTCAGTTCGATAAACAGAAGTTTCAAGTGGCACTGACGCACTTTTTATCTATCGAAAATTATCCGACTTCTCGAGTTTTTCCATATGGAATGTATAAAGCTGCATGGACTTACTACAATTTAAGAAAAGAAGACTTGGGGTTAAAAAAGTTAGAGGAAGTTGTAGCTTTTGGAAAAATGGTTGAAGAAAAGGGTATTGACTCTAGGTTAGACTTAAGAAAAGAAGCCTTGGCAGATATGACAATCTTTTTTGAAGATGTTTACCCGTCGACAAAAGCATATAGTTATTTTTCACAACAGGCTGGAAGCCTGCCGGTGACGCCAGTAATATTGAAATTGTCGTACATTTACGACCGCCATAGCCGTTATCAAGATAAGCTGACAGTTCTGACAGATCTTATGGACAAACAGCCTTATGCTCAACTGATTCCTGAAGTTCATGATCAGCTGATTTGGAACTACGAAAATATGAAAAAGCGAGAATTAGCTGTTAAGCAAATGGAAAAATTCTATGAAACCTGTGAACCCGATAGTCGTTGGACGCGCAGGCAGTTCAAAATTGCTGAAACTGAATACAAAGTAGCTTTACAGACGCCAGATAAGGGAGTTGAGAAGCCCAAAATTGAAACCATTGCCAACGATTGTCAAAAAATGATCAATGCAACGTCTCTGAAATTAGCAGGGAAGTGGTTAAGAACTTGGAAAAAGAATAAGGGATATCCTATTTTTGCCGAATCTGCTGAAGCGGCTTATGCTATTTACCTAAGAAAGTCTAAACCCTCTAAGGTAGCAAATAAAGCTCGCTTCACCTACGCGGAGCTCTTATTTCAAAGAAAAAAGTTTCGTGAGGCGAGTGCTCAGTATGCTCAAACAGCTGAAAATACCAAAGATAAAAAGTTAAAACATGATTCTGGTTATGCGGCGCTTTTGTCTTTAGAAAAGTCAGCGGGTGATCAGTGGTCATCTTCTGATGAAGAGCTTTTCAAAAAACTAGCAAAGGCTTACGTAAATGCCAATCCTAATGGAGAGTTTCGGTTAGATATTGAGTTTAAAATTGGTCTCATAGCCTACGAGAAAGAAAGATACGATGAAGCAGCTCCCATTTTTCTGGGATTGGGAAGAAAATACGGGAAAACTGAAAAGGGTTTGAAGGCTCAAGATTTGTATTTGGATATTTTGAATATTAAAAAAGACTATGCGGCCTTAACAGCTTTTTCAAAAGAACTTTTAAGCACTGGGGGAAGTCAAGAGCGCCTCGATAAATTGAGCAGGGTCTATCAACAGGCGTGGTTTTTACAGATCCAACATCTGGAAGAAAAAAAGGAGTACGCCAAAGCAATTACTGAATATCAAAAATTCACAAAAGAAAATCCAAACTCCATACTCTCTGAAAAAGCTTGGTGGAATGTCACGCAATTACTTTATAAAACCCTTAGATTCGATGAGGCAGCAGCTTCAAGCCTAATATTTTATAATAGATACCCTAAAGCCAAACAAGCTCAAGATGCTCTCTTGAAGGCAGCCCAAACCTATGAGTCATTGGGGCAGTTGAATCAGGCTGTAGTTGTTTTACAAAAGCTAATGAAAGTAGATGTGGCTAATAAAGAAAAGTGGATGACTTTGGCTGCAGACTTTTCTTTTTTGAGTCATCAAAGGGAAAAATCTAAAAAGTGGTATAAGGAGTTACTGAAGTCAGAAAATCCTGAGGTATCTTCAAAGGCTTTGGAGCAATTACTAAAAATTGCAGATATTGAAAGTGACCAAGAGACTATTAAAAAATATCAGGCTGAGGCTTTGATCCAAAATGTGCAGCCTCGAGCGAGTTTAGTTCAGTTAGAGCGAGTAGAGGTGTTGTATAAATCTGGTCAGGCCAGTGAGGCATTTACTCAAGCAAAAAAGGTTTTGAATATGGGAGAGGCAGCCTCTAAATATGCTAAATCTAAAGCTCGATTTATTCAAGCTCGGATTTTAGAGGATGAGTTCCGAAGGCAAAGCGTAAAGACGCGTGTAGAGCGGGTGGCTCTGGTTTTAGGAATGAAAACTGAAAAGCTAGAGAAAACACAAAGGGCTTATCAGTCAGCGATGAGGTATGGAGATCCTTATGTGGCTGTTGAATCGCTGCAAAGATTGGCGAACCTTTATCAGACTTATGTGAATGACCTGAAAACAATGCCTTTGCCCACGGGATTAACAGCCAACGATGAGCCAACATTTCGTGGAGAAATATCTCAACTTTCGATTCCTCTAGAGGAGAAGAGTGTAGAGACTATGGCAAAGGCCTTGGAGGCCGCTAAAGATTTGGAGATAAGAGATGGAACCATTGCAGAACTTCGACAAAAGCTGGATGACCTCAATATGAAGCCCAACACTCGTCTCAAGCTAAATATTGAACCGGCCCGTTTGTCTGTTCCTGTGGTGAAAGGGGTGGGATCATGAATCGCACACTATTGAAATTAATATTACTGGGATTCGTATTGATATCTGTTGGTTGTGCCAACAATGGTGTCAAAAAGGGTAAGACGGCGAGTGAATCTGCTGTTTACTTAAAGGGTATTCATTCAAAGATATTGGATCCAACAACAAAAAACAAAACGCTTTCTTGTAAGGTGCAGTCAGAAATAAAAGAAAAAAGCTGGGTAAAGATTGTGGCTTGGGCCAATGATTGTGTTCAATTGGGCCATTTTAAGCAGGTGGAGTTCTATGGTAATTACTTAGCGAAAAACCATCATATGGGACCTTGGGGGGCCTATTTTCTCAGTTTAGCGGCTGAGAATAGAGGAGAAGTGGATCGAGCTCTCTGGATGATCGAACTGGCATTAAAGAAAACACCTAATGAAGGTTTACTTTTATATCAAAAGGGACGTTTAACTTGGGCTGCCAAAGAGTTCGAAGTGGCTGTTAAAATATTTGAGAGAGCTTTAAAACTTAGGCCTGACCTTTTGGGGGCTCGAATGATGTTGGGGCAGCTTTATTACCGAGATCAAGAGTTTGCTCAAGCAAAAAAACACTTTTCTGTAGCTGTTAAACTTGACAACCGTATGACAGATGCCTGGGTTGGACTGGCTGAATGTGAGCTGGAGAACGGTAACGCTGAAGCGGCTCTTGCATCTCTAGAAAAGGCTATTGATTTAGCTCCTAAAAACTTGGATTACCGAATGCGTGAAGCTTTTGTTTATGAGAGAGTCATCAAAAATAATCAGCAAGCCCTCTCTGCATATAAGAATATTCGTAGAATGGGGAGACGCCTTGGAATGACACCGTCTGTGACAAAGCAGTTGAACGAAAAGATTGAACAGTTAAAAAGTCAAGTTGCCAGGGAAACTCCAGGAGAGCAGGTGAGTCAAAGAAGCCCTGCCCGGGAAGAGGGGGTGTCCAAATGAAGGTCTTAATATTTATTGCTATGTTATTCGTATATACAGATGTGCAAGCAGAAGATGGCAAGAAGGTTAGATACAAAAAAACTCAAAATGTCAGTTTTGATGGAACAGATATCGATGGGACTGTTAGAAGTCCCGATGGTGCCTATTTGGTACAGAAAAAGGGGATTAAATTTTTGCCTTTGTATAAAGTCAAGAAACAGTTTGATGAGAGCATAAAGGAATCTGTGGATTACTTGAGGTAAGGGTTATGAAAAGAGTTGAGTTGGAAGTCGAGCATAGCTATAAAAACCGATTCGTTGGAAAGCATCGGTTGAAGCCTACTGACGATATGACAGTGATGGGCTCATCAAGAAATGCACAGATTCGTTTATTGGGAGATGCTGTTGCTGGAATTCATGCCACTTTAGAGCATACAGATGATGGCTGGATACTTTCTGATTTGGGGAGTGACAAAGGTACTTGGATTAAAAAGAGACCTATTGTACAGCAGCAGATTCGAGGCACAGTGAGTGCGAATATTGGTGGTCATGTCATCAAAATGACTCCTCATGAGATCAATAGCGATATTTTCAAGACAGATAAAGCCATAACCTCTCAAGGAAATCAGATGTTTCATCAGGTGATTTTGAGAAAGCGTGGCATGGTTGTGGAGTCCATGTTGTTGCCTCAGGAAGAGGAGTATAGATATTCACATGGTGATACATTCACTATTATCAAGGCGCCAACGAGCAAAGATAAGTGGGTGACTAAAAGTATTGGTGAAGTCACTATTCAAAGTAGGCTGACTAGTTCAGATCATATGCAACTTTCTGGCAAAGAAAAAATAGCTGGACTTGTTGACCCATCATTAAGAGCTCCCCTTGGTGGAGCTGTGCTGCTACTTATGTTATTTTTTGCCATCATTTTATTTGCCCCCATGAAGCCCAATGAGGATTTAGTAGAGTTAAAGCCAGAAAAAAACCCTTACACGCGAATGATTTTTGATGCCAAAAAAATTAAGAAGAACAAGAAAAAAGCAGTCAAGATTACCAAAAATATCAAAGGGCATACAAAAAAGGCTCAAACAAAAACTCCTGTAAATGTAGCAAAATCTAGCGCTAAAAAGAAACCCAGCAAGAGGGCAGCTAAAGTGGTTAGCAAAATTAAAGCAGCGGGACTTGGTCAATTGATTGGGAAAATTTCAAAACGTGCCGCTAAAACAGCCACTTTTGTGCAGGCCTCAGGAAGATCGCCAGACTCTAAGGGTACAGGTCGGGCTCTCGGCTTGGCTGGAAGTGCTACACTTGGAAAGACTGGAAAAATTGGTGGCTCTGCGGGAGAAAAAATTGGTGGTGTTAGTACGGCTGGAAAAGGGGGAGGCAGCTCTGCCTATAAAGGTATTGGAGGATTGGCTCAAGGAAATGTGGGCAATGCTGAGGTCGGTGTGCTCGAAGAGGAAACTGAAGTTCAAGGTGGCTTGGAGCGTGAGGTGATTGCCAGATATATTAAATCCCAGTTAGGGCAGATTCGTTATTGTTACGAAAGGCAGCTGAGTGCTAGTCCTGATTTGTACGGAAAAGTAAAAGTAAAGTTTACTATTGGTGCTGCGGGCAGTGTGGTGGCCCAGGCAATCAATGCAACATCATTAAAGAACGCCATGGTTGAAGGATGTATCTTGAGGCGTATTGCAGGTTGGCGGTTTCCTAGGCCAGAGGGCGGAACACAGGTCAACGTTTCCTACCCTTTTCTCTTCAAGAGTACGAAGTAGAAAAAAGGTTGGGAAACCCATTTTGGAAGGCAATAAGGTTGGAGTGAAGGCTCCAGGAGGATACATCTATGAAACAGAAGTTTTTAAAAGCCATGCTTTTGAGTTTATTGATAGGCTCTATTTCTGCATGGTCTCAGCAAAAACCTAATAATAAAGTTCCTGTTGCACCTCAAAGAGATGGAAAGGTAGATATTTCAGATCTAGAGAATAAGTATTGGGCTCCAAAAGACACGGATTTTAGTGTTGTACAGAATAGGACATACACGAAGACAAAAAGAGTCTCTTTGTCGTTGATGCCAGCCCTGTTATTGAGAGATAGTTATAGTGAGGGTGTGGGGCTCAATGCAACTCTCAACTACTACTTTTCTGAGAGAAGTGGAGTGGAGTTGTCTTATTTAAAAATTACTCCTGAAAATTCAGACACCATTTCTGGTTTTGACAACCAGTATGGAGGACTCATACCGGATCATGGAAAGATAGATTCATTAATTGATTTAGGTTACAACTATGTTCCCTTTTATGCAAAAGTCAGCGTTTTGGGTAAGAGGATCATCTACTTTGATATGATGTTCACCCCCACAGTGGGAATGGTAGGGTATGATATCCAGTTGCGATCGGGCAATGAATCAGAGTCCACGTTTTCCTATGGGTTTGACATCTCTCAGCACTTTTTTTTAAGTGAGCGCTGGACAGTCCGGATGGATATTAAAAATCGCTGGTATAATGAAGATAGGAAAGTATGGAATACCGGAGTTAGTACGGGCTCTATTTTTAAGAATACAACATTCTTTAACCTGGGAGTGCAGTTCTTTTTTTGATTTGAAACAGTTTTTTTCAAAATACTCGGTATGTAAGCTCTCAAAAATTTCGAAGCAGTCTTTTGAAGGCCGCTTCTGGTGCCTTTCAAAAAAAGGGGAGAGTTATGAAGGCCGTTTATTTAGCCGCGATCATCTACTGTATGGTCAGTCTGGTGACGATCAATTCAGCCGATGCCCGTCCGGTGAACCCGGTGGGGGCAGTGTCCGAAAGTGCGTTGACAGAGGGCCCTCAGGTCGAAGCCAAAACCAGTCAGTGGGACAAGGTGAAAAACACCGTTTCCAGCTGGTATGACAAGGCCAAAACCAGCTTTTTTGGTAACTCCCCCAAAACGACCAAAGGTTCGTCAATTGCGAATAAAAAGGCTCAACCTCCAAAGCCAGATCCGGTAAAGGAGCTGACGGCTCAGTTGCCTGACTACAAAACAAAAGACAAGGGTGTCAGTCAAAAGGACATTGATGCTGCTCAAAGGCAGATTTCTGAAGGTGCCACACGGGTGGCGACTCCGGGACGTGCTGCCGATGCGAGTCTACCTACAAACAAGTTGGGAATTCCTCAAGTACCCGCTACGGATGCAAAGCAGGTTCAGGGGAAAGGTGGAAAAACCACAACCATCCGGGTTGCAAAAAAGAAGATTCCTTTACTGAATGTGGGGCTGGAAGGCACTCTGGAACTCAATGAGTTTATGCTTCCCAACTTCAAGCTGGCAAAAGTTCCCGAAAAAAATGCCAAGGCACTCAAAACGCCAAAGTTGATGAGCAAAAAACAGCTGGATAAAACATTGAAGAAATACCCAGTGAAAAAAATTGCTGCCAGTAAAGACCCTCGTAAAGAGGCTAAAATGAAGTCTGAGCTAGTGACACAAAAAATGATCGACGCAATTATGTTAGCTATGGATCCCGACAAACCAGTCAATGAAATGGAGTACCATGGGTTTTCCAAGGCGGACATAAAAATGCTGGCAGCAGTGATTCTTAATCAGGGGTGGAAGAACTGTGAAGCTGTGATGGGTCTGTTTTACGATTTAAAAAAAGAAATTGATAAAAGTAAAGAGAGTGAATTTCATATAGGTGCATGTGCGGCAAAACTTAAGTTATATACAACAGCATTTAAGTATCTTGGGCAGTTGATTCGTGAAGAGAATACTATTTACGCAGAAAGAGCTTTGAGCCTGTTGGCAGAAGAACTTCCACGAGATCTTGAACCTAAGTTCGCAACCATGATTTTGAAGTTAAAAAATAAATCTATTATCACTCAAAACGTTCAGGATGCTGTTTATTATCGAGTTGCTAAAGGTGCTTATGATGGCCGTCAATTTAAGGAGGCAAAAAATTATGCATCTAAAGTTTCTGAAAAATCTAAATTTGGTCTTGATGCTTTGTATGTTTCAGCTATCTCCGACTACGCGTTGGGAAGAAAAAATACGGCAGCAAAACAGCTAGAGCAGCTGATTGTTAAAGCCAAGGAAAATAAAGAGAAAAATAAAGAGATGATGTCTTTGGCATCTATTAACCTGGGTCGTATTCGTTTTACACAAGAAAAATTTGAACAGTCTCTAGCTTACTTTAAAGGTGTTCATAAAAACACTTCACTTTGGGTGCGGGCCCTTGTCGAGCAGGGGTGGGCTCAATTGATGATGGGTGATGCTCCTGGAGCTATTGGAAATATGTACTCTCTGCATTCACCTTATTTTACAGCTGTCTACAAACCAGAGTCCTACGTGGTGAGAACTATAGGTTATTTAAATATTTGTCAGTATGGAGATGCCTACAAGACATTAAGTCTTCTTGAAAATGACTACCGTCCCTGGCAAAGTGCTGTGGCCAGCTATATTCAGAGCAAGCCGGCTTCGACTTCTTTTTACCATACAGTAAAAAAATACTTGATGGGCAAGAGTTCGTCGAATGTCGATGGGTTGCCCTATCAGGTGATTCGTGAAATGGCTCGGCAAAAGGGTTTTCTTAATGCTCAGGGATCCATTAACGAAAAGTTTGATGAGAAACAAAGATATGAGAATGTTTACTCAGCAATTAGAAAGAAAAAGGCTAACTATAAATGGCGTCGAAATAAAGCGAGAGAGCGTCTCAAGAAGGCTCATGCTCTACTGAATAAATCTAAAACTGACAACTCTTTAGCTCCTCAGGTCAATACGTTGAAAGCCCAGGTGAGAAATGAGTCTCGATTGATAACTAGCTATGATTATTTAATTTATCTCATGGGTGAGAGCCGTAGAAGCTATAAAACTATGTATCGGGCGGACAATAAAATTTTAGCTCGCTATAAAAAGCATCTCGAAAAAAAGGCCGGAGAGTCATTGGTTGCCCATTTAAAAAAGCTTGAAGTGGATATGGCAAGGATGCTCAGTAACAATGAGTTTTTGCGCTATGAAGTATTTGCTGGAAGTGGGCAGAATATCCGTTATCAGGTGGCTGGAGGAAATACTGCTAAGACACAAAGAATTCCAGCAAGTATTAAACCTGAGAAGTCTCTGAATTGGAGCTTTAGCGGGGAGTATTGGGAAGATGAAATTGGAGCCTACAGGTCTTCACTAAAGAATAACTGTCCGCAAATGGGTCATTATAACAGTTTGAAAAAAGATAGTAATATTTAAGGAGATGAGGATGAGATTAATAACTACAACCAGTCTGGCCATGACATTTATTATTTCGACAGCTTTTGCTGAGACGAATATAGATGAAAGTATAGAGCAATTGAAAACCAATGTGGATAATGCAAAATCCAACTATGAGCAGTATAACGAAAATGCAAAAATTGCTGATAAGAATTTTAGTACGACAACTCAAGCCATTGAGGTTTTGAAAAATCAAAAAAAGCAAGTTCTTAAAACTGATGTAAACATTGATGAAAATCAAAAAGTTCTGGATCAAGTGAAAGTTCAACTCAAAGGACTCAAGTCTAAGGAGCAAAAGAAATTCGATGAAGAGCAGAAACAGGTGCAAAAGTTAGAGGCTCGTTTAAACGATCTAAAAAAGAATTTGGAGAAGCGTAAGCTTAACCTTCAGGCCTATGATCGTAAAATGACTGAAATTGATAAGGAAAAGAAAGACTGGGAGTTCCAAAGAAAAAACATGCAGAACCTTGTCTCTCAGATTCAAGAAAAACAAAAGCAAGCAGAGGCTGAAAAAGTGACCTGGGGTCAAAAGAAAAAATCTTATGAGGCTGAGGCAAAAAAGTGGAAAAAAGCGAGTAAGACCGCCGAAAAGCAGTTGGCTCACATTGAAAAAATAAAAAACTAAAAGGGGTGGAAAAAAACGATGAAAGAGGGTCTGTAAATAATTCTGTGTTTTAGTGACGAAATCACTTCTTGTTTGTAAAACTCTAACAAGGAGAATTTCTGATGAACCAGGAAAACAAGTTTCTTTTCGATCCCGAAAAGGTAAACGAAGTATTTAAGTCTGCAAAGAGCATGGACGACCTTTTTGCCGAGGGTGGTGCTCTTCAGCTCATGCTCAAAAACTCAATGGAGACGATGCTCAAGGCTGAACTTGAGGATCATCTCGGCTATCCCCATCGTGACTCGAAAAACAAGAAAACGTCAAACTCTAGAAATGGCAGCTATAAAAAATCTGTGAAGACAACGACTGGGAAGGTTGATCTTGATATTCCAAGGGATCGAGACGGATCTTTTGAGCCAAAAGCTGTTCCGAAGTATGAGGGAGTCAGCTCAAAACTCGAAGAACAGATCATTTCGGTGTATGCCAAAGGAATGACGACTCGTGATATTGAAAGCCATGTAAAAGAAATTTACTTTGGGTTAGAAATTTCTCCGACGGCGATCTCTAGCATCACCGAGAAGATTCTAGACCACGCAAAAGAATGGCAAGCACGGCCTCTCAATGCGCTTTATCCGGTAGTCTTTTTTGATGCCATTCATTACAAGGTCCGTGTTGACGGCAAAATCATTTGCAAGGCTGCTTACACCTGCCTGGGTATTGATAAAGATGGCTTGAAGGACGTTCTAGGCATTTACATTGGCGAGAATGAGTCCTCAACTTTTTGGCTTTCTGTTCTGACCGATCTTCAAAACCGAGGCGTTCAGGACATTCTCATCGCCTGCGTGGATGGTTTAAAAGGATTCCCCGACGCCATTGCCAGCATTTTTCCAAAAACAGAAATTCAGACCTGCATAGTTCACCAGATTCGCAACTCGCTTAAATATGTCGGCTCAAAACACCAGAAAGATTTTATGAAAGATTTGAAGCTGGTTTATCAAGCGGCCACAGAGGAGACGGCCCTAAAAGGCCTGGATGCTCTAACTGATAAGTGGGGCGAGAAATACCCCGTTGTCGTCAACTCATGGAAAAACAACTGGTCAACGCTTTCCAACTACTTCAAGTATACGCCGCCGATCAGAAAAATCATCTACACGACGAACATTGTTGAGAACCTTCATCGCCAAATGCGAAAAGTGACAAAAAACCGAGCTGTCTTCCCGACAGACAACTCTCTCTTCAAGCTGCTCTACCTGGCGGTGAAAGACGTGGCAGTGAAATGGACGACCCCAAAGTGGAATTGGGGGCAGGTCATTGCACAGCTTTCAATCCATTTTGAGGACCGAGTTCAGCTGGACCTCATATAGAGAGCTTCCCGGGGGCCGAGGCGTCGGCCCTAGCTCCTCCTAGACGACAAATGTTGAGACTTAGAACCTTAAACTGGACCTGCAAGTTTCGATGTTATTTTATCTGACCAAACAAAACGTTCCTCCCGCAGGCAAGTTAGTACACTTCTTGCTACTTCGTCTTGTGGTCTCTCAACTAAAATAAGGTGGATTTATGTGTAGGGTTTTTGTAGTTTTTTTATCGATAGTGACAATTTTTGCGCCTACATCCTTCGCATGGGAGCTATGCTCTGATCGAATTTTAAACGAGGCTCCAGAAACCTTTCCTGTAAATCAAGTCAATATTCCTTGCCTGCAAAACTTAATTCTTGGAATGCCTTCAGTTGATCGCATATGTGGAGTTAGTAGAGATCGATTTAATTACTTTGACCATTTGGAAATGCTGAGAGAACACAGAAAGCTTCTAATTGAAAAGCTTAACTCCGAAGAAGTGAAGAATAACGAGACTGTAAAAGATGCAGTTTTAACTTTTATATCTGATAACGAACAGAGTATCGAGCGGCACTTGCAGCCTCTAAATGAAGCCTTATCCGAGATCGCAAGAGTTTGCGTAGAATAAAAAGGCTTCTTCTATTCACTTGAGTTATTAGGCATCTCTTTTTTTCAAGCGCTCAACAAACGGTCAAACTAAGGAAAGAACACTTTTTTGAGAATGGCCATTCGACATAAAAGGCCGAGGTAAGAAAGTCGTTGCCATGGAGGGCAAATTTGGCTAGATCTGTTGGTGCAAGAAGTGACGCTGCTCGCTCATACACAAAATTCCTTACAGTCTCTACACAGTGCTCTGCGAACTCTTCACTCTTTTCCACTTCTTTTGGCTGGAGCTTTAACGGTTATATGGTCCTGATTATGTTTACAGTCTCTCTAACTCTGAAAAGTTCGATGGCACCGATAAGGAAAGAGTTTCAGCTCTTTCCTTTACTAGATTCAAATATTTTTGAGCTCTATCATCTGATAAGAAACTCATTGATATTGTTTTTCTAAACATCGGCAAACATTTCTCAAATCTCTTAAGAACATTTTCACAAGCTTTTTCATTAATTTTACAATATTCTGCAAACTTTCTAAAATCTTGAATATTCAAGCTATTTTTTTTTCCACAAATTGTTAGAGCTACTTCCTCCAGATCTTCTGGCATCACAAGTTTCGTAGCTAACAAGTCATATGCAGGAGATAAGGTTGTTATTCCATCATTGTTGTATACAAGCGAGAAATTTTTCAAATGCATATCACTATTGCCAGTAAGAAATGAAAACAGTGTTACTTTGAATAGCTCCAATAACTCCAGTCCTTTATTTGTTGTATAGGTATTAACTGCCTTCGCAACCTTTTCCATTGAACTGTTGTATTTATTCTCAGTAAGAAGACCTGTAATTTGGCACATATCTTCTTGATGAATTTTTAAAACTTTATTTCTCTTCACAAGTCTGTCAAATCGAGTCGACAGATAAGCTAATTCACCAGATTTAAACCTAATCAAGCTATGTGTCGCTGTTTTAATCCCTACTATTTCGGATAAATGCATTGTTAAGTCTTCGTTTTGTGGAAGCTCTGGAAACTCTTTATTCTGGGGCTTTAATACATACAGCCCCTCCCACAACCCAACAATTGTTAGTCTTTTTCCAGGTGTATCTGTATTTTCTAAGGTTAGTGATAGTTTCGGTTGGACTCCAGGTATAGCAACTCTTTTTTTAATAACTTCTTTGGCAAGGTCGTTAATTTCATCAAGCGTATAATCTAAGGCTGGGGCCTCCTTTGATTTAAACATTTTTTTACTACATTTTTCATGAAAAGACTGATCAGAGTTTTCGATCTCTTTGTAACATGATAAACACTTGTTCATCTTTATACCTTCGAAGAAATATCTTTTACTTTAACGGCTCCAATACAATCGTTACATAGCGTAAGCAAAAGGGACATTCTGTCTTTTCTATCTAACTTCCAGTTTGCCTCTGCAATATTTAAAAGCCAGCCTTCCGGGATTAATCCATCAAAAAAGGGAATCATTGTTTTTTCTGTAAACGGCTCTTTTTGAAGTGGCAAGGTCACACTCAGTGGTTTGCTCTTTTTGTCTTGTAAATATGACTTGTCGTATTGGAACCTATATTCTCCTTCTGACTGCTCAATGGTACCGGCAACAACATCATTGAAGTAAACTTTCCCAACTCTTCTCATAACTCTCCATTTTTAGTAGTTTGTGGTACCGGACCAAGCTTTGCCCCAAAGAGAGCTAACACTTGATTTACGGTGTCACACCTTAAGGTTTCTTTACCCCTCTCCAGCTCCCTGACAAACCTTAATCCAACCCCTGCATTTTCAGCTAACTGAACCTGGGTTAAGCCAACTTGTTTTCTCTTTTGCTTTACGTAATTTCCTACTTCTTTCATTTACGCCTAACTCATATACCCTATCGGGTATAAAAATCTTGTTTATTTGTTATATTATACCTGATAGGGTATGAAAATCAATAAATCACAATTTTTATACCTGATAAGGTATATTTTCTAGAATTTTAACCTATTTTATACCTGAAAGGGTATAAAATTAAGGTCTTTCACGATCAACTCTACACTGAGCCTTGAGGTGCCTCGGCCTCTGCCACCCGAGTCTTCTGGTCTTCAAAGTTGTTTTTTAAGTGCTCAAATTGTGAGTGATAAAGGTCCGCATAGTAGCCGCCCTTTTTCAACAATTCGTTGTGAGAGCCTATTTCAATGATTTCTCCATGGGACATGATCACAATTCTGTCACAATTTTTGATTGTGGAAAGTCTGTGAGCAATAATTATACTGGTGCGGTTTTTGGTGATGACCTCTGTGGCCTGTTGAATCTTCAGCTCACTTTCAGAGTCAATGTTGGCTGTGGCTTCGTCCAATACAAAAATATCTGGGTTAAATGCCAAAACGCGAGCAAAGGCAATCAGTTGTCTCTCACCCACACTTAGGTTAGAGCCATTTTCTTCTACTTTAGCATTCAGTCCACCTCGACGTCTTTCTAAGATATCCAAGCAGCCGGTGAGTTTGGCGGCTTGTTGCACCTGTTCATCGCTGATATCAGGGTTGTCCAGGCGGATATTAGAGGCCACAGAGCCTTTGAAGATAAAGTTCTCTTGTTGAACGACTCCTATATGGGACCGTAAATGCCCATTTTCTATTTCGTTGATAGGCTGACCATCGATAAAGATTTTTCCTTCTTCTAGGGGGTACATTTTTTGAAGCAGCTTAATCATAGAGGACTTTCCACTACCAGTACGTCCAACCAAAGCGACGCTTTCACCTGGCTGAATTTCAAGGTGAATGCCCTTTAAGATATAGGGGTTGTCTTTACTATAGCGAAAGCTGAGATTTTCATAAGTCACAAGCCCTTGCACAGGAGATCTCAGCCTTCCTTTTGTATTTTCCTCCTTTGCTTCATCCAGCATGGCGAAGACCCTGTCGGCACTGGCCAGAGAGTTTTGCATCTGAGAATAGCGCTCAAGAATCACTCGAAATGGACGGAAAAAACTTTGCAGTAAAAGTACGAAGGCACTGAGTTCTCCAACAGTGAGGTCTAGAGTTTCTCGAAAATAACCTCCAAAAAATAAGGCTGTGGCCACGGTGGCTACGCTAAAACCTTCGAGTAAGGGCCAGAGAAGGGCGAACTTTTTGACCGTTAAAAGTTGTAAATGACGATACTTAAACGACAGTTCCTGAAAGTGCTTCCGACTGGAGTCCGTACGATTGAAGAGTTGCAAGATTTTCATGCCATTGAGATTTTCGGCGGTGAAAGAGTTGATACTGGAGAGGACCTTTTTGGCAGCTTGGGAAACTTCTCGCAATGAGCGGCTGATTTTTAGGCTCATCCATATGATGACTGGAGCCACTACGACAGTCAGAAAAGTAAGGCGCACTGAGATAAAGCACAGAGCAATAAAAATGGAAACAATCTCCAGAGAGTTAACAAAAATAGCCGTGAACCCCTGGGCGAAGAGCTCTCCAAGGGCGGCCATATCGTTGGTGATGCGTGTGACGGTGCGGCCCACAGGGGTCTTATCAAAAAAGTTATTGGAAAGATGCTGCACATGGTGGATGAGGGTCTCTCGCAGGTCATAAAGTGTTCGATTGCCCAGTCGTTGCATGAGGTAACTTTGCCCAAAGGCAAGAATGGCCCTTGTCACCTCAAAGGTCAAATAGGCCATGGCAACATAAAAAATAACCTCGGCTTGCTGCTTTTTAATTCCTTCATCAATAGCGTATCCAAAAAGCAAGGGCAGGGCTCGGCCCACAACCACAAAGAGCAAAACAATACCTACAACAAAAACCACCTGAATTAGGTGACTGGAGAGAAAAGGCCACATTCTAACGAGTATGGCTTTTAAGGTCATTGTACGAACAGTGGATTCTTTTTTGATGTATTCTTGAGTCACGTTCACACCTCTGTCTGTAAGTGAAAGAGGTTTTTGTAAGTGGGAGAGTTATTCAGTAGCTGGTTGTGATGGTCGAAGGCCTCGACAACTCCATCTTTGAGAACAAGAATTTTATCTGCCCATCTTAAAGAGGCCAGGCGGTGTGAAATGATCACAGCCGTGGTTTTCTTTTGTTCTCCATTTTGAGACAGTTGACCTTTGAGTTGATTCAGAATTTGTTTTTCGGTGTGAGCGTCCACAGCACTCAGTGAGTCATCCAGGATCACCACTTCAGATTTTCGGATCAAGGCTCTGGCCAGAGTGAGCCTTTGTTTTTGCCCTCCACTCAGATTAACGCCCTTTTCACCCAGATAGGCTTCATAGCCGCCGGGAATTTCTTGGATCTCCTTGTTCATGTTGACGGCTTTGGTGATCTGGTAGATGTCTTCCATGTTCCATTCATCCATACCGAAGGCAATATTCTCAGAGACTTTTTTGGAAAATAAAAAGGCGTCCTGGGGCACAACAGAAAACAGATTCATGAGGTCAGACTTTTTATAGTTCTCAATAGAAGTTCCATTGAGCCAGATTTTACCTGGTTCTACGGGATACTGTCGGCAGAGCAGTTCAATGATTGTGGATTTGCCGCTGCCAATGGGGCCCACAAGTCCTAAGGTCTCGCCTCTATTGAGTGTGAACGAAATATTGCTGAGCGTGGGTTTGTCCTCGTTGGGGTAGGTGAAGGTCAGGTCCTTCACCTCAAGGCTGTCAAACCGATCCACGGACAAGGTGCCCGTATCTGGTACGTTGTGCTCTTTGTCCAGAAGGTTCACGATTCTGTCAAAAGAGGCTCGGCCTTTTTGAATAAAGTTGACCCCAAGGCCAATGGCCGTCATGGGCCAGATCATGCGCTGGATATACTGATAAAAAGCAAAGAAAGATCCAACGGTCACCGCACCACTCATTACTTCGGGAGCTCCGACAAACAAAAGAATGACCGACCCTGTGGTCACACCTAATTCCATAATGGGACTCCAGAGTGAGTCCACCTTGGCCACCTGGTTACAGGCGTCCTCATAGCGTTTGTTATAACTATTGAAAAGGCGGGTCTGATTGAGTTCCTGGGCATAGCTTTTGATCACTCGGATACCGGCCACAATCTCCTGAGAGATGCCCGACATTTCACCGAACTTGTCCTGCTGGTTTTTATAAGAGTTACGAATAGCACTCATGAGTTTTCGGATAACAAATGGAATCAGAGGAATCAGAATCAGGGTTTTCCAAGTCCATGAGGGGGAGATGCTGATCATCAGTGGCGGTACAATACAAATGATGAACAGGGCGTCCATTAATATCAAAATCCCCGGGCCAATAGCCATTCGGAAGGAATTGACATCATTGTTGATCAGGCTCATCAGTTGTCCCACCGAGTTGGTGGAGTAAAAGTCCGGTCCGAGATCGGTGTAGCGGTTGAAAATACGAATGCGCAAATCAGCAGCCACCGAGTGATGAAACTGTCCCCAGAAGATGCGCCACATGTAGCGGAAAAGGGAAAGAAGCACTGTGACTAAAACCAGAATTCCAAGAGTTTTGCCCATTTTGTCAAAACCTTCACTGCCACTGATCTGATCGATGGCCATACCAATCAACAATGGAGGCAGGGCATCCAGAATATTGGTCAACAGTAGACACACCAGTCCCACGACAAAGGTGCGTTTGTGTTGTCGGAAGTAATACAGAAACGGCTGCTTCTTCAACACTTCCGGCGTGGTTGAGACATCAAAAACGGCAGGGGATTCAGACATACCCAGGGGATCTCCTTGGCTGGTTGTTGAACACATATGGCGGTGCAGGCGGAAAGACTCTTCTACCACAAATCCAATGGATTTGTGGAATGAAATTCATATTTCAAACGGGATTCTAACCTGAAATGAGCAAAAGATTGAGCGCTAAACCGCTGACGCTCCCATGAAACCAGCTTTACAGGCGACGTGCTCGCCAAAACCGAACTCCACGTAGCTTTAGCTACGAGTCGTCCGATTTTTGCTGCGTCAGTCACCTTTAAAACTGGTTTCATGGGTTTATCATCTCAATCTTTTGCTCATTTCAGGTTAAAACTCCAGATCCTTGGCTCGATGGGCCAGCCCCCGTATCACGGAATGAAAGGCATTGGCGGTTTTCAGTTTTTGCGGTTCAAAAATTTGATTCAGTTCGTCATGGATAGAGAGCCAGTGTTGATAGCTTGCCACCTTCCATTTTTGCCCCGCGACAAACATGATTCCAAGTGTGAAGAGGTTTTTAAAATATTCAGCTCTGGCAACGAGTTAACGGCTCGACAGTGCGTTTTTTCAGTGTTAAATATTTGGCATTTGGCTTGAAAATCAATTGAGATTCGAAAGGGAATCGCTCATGTCTGAGATAGCCCAGCCGGCGGCATCGCGTTCGGCAATCCCCAGTGACCGTGAAATGGTGGAGCAAACAAGATCTTTCGCTTTCACCACTCAAATTGACAAGATCGTCGCCTGGGGGAGAAAGAACTCCCTGTGGCCCATGCCTTATGGAACTGCTTGTTGCGGAATCGAAATGATGTCTGTGATGGGGCCCAAGTATGACCTGGCCCGTTTTGGGGCGGAGGTTGTGCGGTTCAGTCCCAGACAGGCCGATCTTTTGATTGTGGCCGGAACTATCACTGAAAAAATGGCTCCTGTGATCACCCGGATTTATGAACAGATGCTGGAGCCCAAATATGTTTTGAGCATGGGTGCCTGTGCCAGCTCTGGTGGATTTTACCGCGCCTATCATGTGCTTCAGGGTGTGGACAAGGTGATTCCCGTGGACGTGTATGTTCCTGGGTGTCCCCCCACTCCGGAGGCTGTGTTGGATGGTGTGATGGTGATTCAAAAAATGATTGAAGACAACAACCCCAGACCCTGGCGCGATAATTGGGAGCCCGGTGTGTATCGCAAGGGATTGGGAGGCAGAAAATGAATATCATCACCGACCTGAAAGACAAACTCTCCGGACAGTTTCCCGTCGACAGTTTCAAGTTCGATTACTCTTTTGACAACAACGTTATTTGGCTGCCCAAAGACAACGTGGTTCCTGTGCTGAAGCACTTCAAGGACAACGGCCAGTTTGATTTTCTCATGTGTATCTCCGGTGTGGACTATCCTGAAAGGGAAGATCGCTTTGAAGTCTGTTATGAACTGTTTTCCTCAAAATCCATTCGCCGGGTGCGGATCAAGACCTCTTTAAAAGAAGGGGAGAAAGTTCCCACGGCTCAGTTTGTGTGGAAGGCCGCCGACTGGTTTGAGCGTGAAGTTTATGATATGTTTGGAATTGAGTTTGAAGGGCATCCCAACATGCGCCGGATTCTGGTGCATCAGGAGTTCGAAGGGCACCCTTTGAGAAAAGACTATCCGGCGGATCGTCAGCAGCATTGCTCAACGGCGCTGCCCGTTCATTTTGACAATCCTAGAGACGGTTCCAAGTACGTTGAAGAGAGCGGCAAGGATCTTGTACCTCTCAACATCGGCCCGTCTCACCCGGCCACTCACGGAACCTTGAGAGTTATGGTGGAGCTGGATGGTGAAAAAGTTCACCGCGCCAACGTGGAACTGGGGTATTTGCATCGTTGTTTTGAAAAAATGGCCGAGACCCACCCGTACAACCAGGTAATTCCCTACACAGACCGGTTGAACTACTGTTCTGCTCCCATGAACAACATTGGTTACTGTAAGGCTGTGGAAAAAATGCTGGGTGTGGAGATTCCCCCCAGAGCCCAGGCTCTGCGGATCATTCTGGCAGAGATGTCCAGAATCATCGACCACATTGTCTGTCTTGGGGCATCGGCTGTGGATCTGGGTGCTCTGACGGGTTTCTTTCATCTGTTCACTTACCGCGAAAAAGTCTACTCGCTGTTTGAAAAACTCTGCGGAGCCCGTCTGACAGTATCTCTGACCCGTATCGGTGGAATGGCTCAAGATGCCCCAGAAGGCTGGTTTGATGATGTCCTTCAGTTTTGCAAAGAGATGACTGTTGGAATCAATGAGATCGATGGCCTTTTGACAGGCAATAAAATCTGGATTCAGAGAACCCGTGGTGTGGGATCCATCTCTGCCGAAGAGGCCATTGAGTGGGGCTACACGGGCCCTTGTCTTCGGGCTGCAGGTGTGAATCTGGATTTGAGAAAAGCCGATCCTTATTATGGTTATGATCAGTTGGATTTTGACGTGCCCATTGGCACCAGTGGTGATGTCTACGACCGATACCTAGTGCGTGTGGCTGAAATGCGTGAGTCTGTAAAAATCATTGAGCAGGTTTGCAAAAACGTGCCCGGTGGTGATTACACGATTCGTGACAAGGGTATCGTGCTTCCTGAAAAGAAAGACGTTTATGGAAACATTGAAGGCCTGATGAACCACTTCATGCTGGTAATTAATGGTTTGCGTCCTCCCAAGGGCGAGGTCTATGATGCCACGGAAGCCGCCAATGGCGAGCTAGGATTCCATTTGGTCTCTGATAATAGCGGAAACCCTTATCGTCTGAAGGTACGGCCGCCGTGTTTTGCGATTTACCAGTCGTTTTCTGAGCAGGTCACTGGAGGCCTTGTGGCCGACGTGATTGCTATTCTTGGAAGTATGAACCTTATTGCCGGAGAGTTGGACAGGTAAGCTATGTTTGAGTTGTCTGAAGAAGGAAAACAGTTCGTTAAAAAAGAGTTGGAACGTTATGAAGACCGTTATTCTGCCATCATTCCTAGTCTGTATCGGGTGCAAAAGGAAAATGGTGGATGGGTGAGTGATGAGTGTGTGGCTTACCTGTCTCAACTGATGGATCTGCCAGAGGCAGATATCTATGAGGTCTTCAAGTTTTACACCATGTTCAATCAAAAGCCGGTGGGCCAACTGCACGTTCAGGTTTGCACCAACATCTCCTGTTCCATGAACGGCGGTCGTGAGTTGGCGGATCATATTTGTAAGGCCTACAACGTGAAGTCGGGGGAAGTGAGTTCCGATGGCAAAGTCACCGTCAGCAGGGTGGAGTGTCTCGGATCTTGTGACACAGCTCCCATGATGCAGGTGAATGACCGGTATCTTGAAAACCTCACCCCTGAGTCTGCCCTGGAACAGCTGAAAAGTCTGGAGAGTGAACTATGATCACGGAAACCAAGCTCCTTTCTGAGCACTATGACAACCCCGAATTCAAAGGCATCGAAGGTTACAAAAAACTGGGTGGCTACAAGGTTCTGGGTGACGCCCTAAAAATGGACAAACAAAAAATCATTGATGAAGTCAAGGCCTCGGGTCTGCGTGGCCGTGGGGGTGCTGGATTTCCCACAGGTGTGAAGTGGGGCTTCCTGCCCAAAAACGATGAAACAAGATATCTGCTATGCAATGCCGATGAGGGTGAGCCAGGAACTTTCAAAGACCGAAAAATGATGGAACGTGCTCCTCACCAGTTGATAGAGGGTATGATTATTTCGGCTTTTGCCATTAACTCTCCCAAGTCTTATATTTATATTCGCGGTGAGTATGACTCTTGTATCGAGGCCTGTGAAAAGGCTATTGAAGAGGCTTACAAGGCGGGTTATCTGGGGAAAAACATTCTGGGGTCGGGATTTGATCACGATATGGATGTTTACCGGGGAGCCGGCGCCTACATTTGCGGTGAAGAGACGGGCATGATCTCCTCTCTAGAAGGGAAAAAGGGGCAGCCCAAACTGAAGCCTCCGTTTCCGGCTGTTCAAGGGTACTTGGGCAAGCCGACCATTGTGAACAACGTGGAGACCCTGGCTGCCGTCAAATATATCATTCGGGACGGCGCCGATGCCTACAGAAAACATGGCACTGAAAAATCCGCGGGAACCAAACTGTTCTCCGTCAGTGGAAACGTGCAGGACCCAAAAACCGTGGAGGTTCCCTTGGGAATGCCACTGATGGACCTGATTGAGTTGTGTGGTGGCCTCAAGCCGGGCCGCAAGCTGAAAGCCGTGATTCCAGGAGGATCCTCAGCCCCTGTTTTGAATGTCGAAGACTGTGCTAAGGCCAAAATGGATTATGAGAGTCTTGCGGAGTTGGGCAGTATGTTGGGCTCAGGCGCTGTGATCATTATTGATGACTCCAACTGTATGGTGGATATTCTGGCCACAATCATGCATTTTTACCACCATGAGTCCTGCGGACAGTGCACCCCCTGTCGTGAGGGTACGGGTTGGCTCAACAAGATTGTTCACAGTATTGCCAAGGGTGATGGGCGTCTTCAAGACATCGATCTGATCACCAAAGTGGCCGAGCACATGATGGGTCGAACGATTTGCGCCCTTTCCGATGCCGCAGCTTTGCCAGCCACCAGTTTTGTCAGTAAGTTTCGTGATGAATTTGAATTTTTCGTTCGAGAGGGACGCTCCAAAGTTAAAGGAGGCCTGAATGCCTAAAATTACAATCAACGGTCAGGAAGTGGAAGTCGAAGAGGGGTCCACGGTTATTGAGGCCTATAAAAAGCTAGATGAGAATATTGCCCATTACTGCTGGCACCCGGGTCTGTCCATTGCCGGCGTCTGTCGCTTGTGCATGGTGGAGGTGGAAGGCCATCCACGTTTGCAGATTGCCTGTAACACCACAGTTCAGGATGGAATGGTTGTGAATAACAACTCAGAAAAAGTCCGCGACACGGTGAAATGGGGTCTGGATTTTCATCTGATCAACCACCCGCTGGATTGCCCGATCTGTGACCAGGCCGGGGAGTGTGGTCTGCAGGAACAATATATGGAGTACGGCAAGTACGATCCTGAAATGGCCGAGCGAAAAGTCAAAAAGAGAAAGGTTGTGGACCTGGGACCTACTGTGGTTCTGGATTCTGAGCGTTGTATTCTCTGCTCCCGTTGTGTCCGTTTCACTGAAGAAGTCACTGAAACCAATGAGCTGGGGATCTTCAACCGTGGGGATCGTAGTGAGATCGGGACTTTCAAGGATAAGCCTCTGGACAACAAGTACTCCCTGAACACTGTGGACATTTGCCCGGTGGGAGCATTGACCTCCAAGGATTTTCGTTTTCGTCAACGGGTCTGGTATCTGAAAGAGGCCGACACCATTTGTACCGGCTGTTCCACAGGTTGTTCTGTGAAGGTTTATTACAACGAAGAGGGCGCCTGGAGAGTGAAGCCCCGACACAATCCGGATATCAATGGGTACTGGATGTGTGATGAGGGCCGTGACGTCTACAAGTTTGTGAACAAGGACGTGCGCCTGCTGACAGGCCTGCAAAGAAAAGACGGTCAGAATCAGGAATTGCCCAGCGTGGATGCCGCCAAGCTGGCTGGAACTGTGGTTCGGGATGAGCTGGAGAAAGACAAAAATGGTGTGGCCCTGGTCATGACCGGACAGTTCACGGTAGAAGAGACCCAGAGCCTGGTGGGGACTTTTGCCGGAGACCTTGGGTGCAAGCAGGTGTATCACTGGATCAATAACGAAGACAGCTTTGACTCCTTTGACGGACTGCTGCTTCGTGGAGACCGCAACCCCAACACCAAGGGGCTGGAAAAGGTTTTGAATGATCAGGCCATTAACAACACCTGGGCGGATCTGAAGCAGAAACTGGAAAGTGGAGCTATCAAAACTCTTGTGGTTGCTGCTCCTGAAAATCCATCGCTGTTTCCAGATCTGGATGAAAAGATCGCACTGTTTTCAAAAGTCCAAAACCTTGTGTGGCTGAGTGCCGCCAAAAATGAGGCTTTGGACGGACTGAACACCAATGTCTGGCAGGTGCCTTTAAAGACATTCATTGAAAAGTCAGGAACTTATGTGAACTTCCAGGGCAAGGAACAGCCGGTGAAAGCAGTCACGACCATTATTGAAGATGCTCTGACGCTGACGGAAGTGGCTGGTCTGTTAAAGGGTTCTGACGTCAATGTGACGGATGAGGCCCAGAAAATGACATCTCTGAAATACAATTACTTCACACAAAAACGAGGCAACCTATGAGTTTGGTAACACGACCAGGAGAACTTTCCAGGTGGTACCTTCCGGGGATTCTTTCCGGACTGGTTTTCACGTTCAAAAAAATGGTGAGTAACATCTTTAACAAAAAGAAGATGCCCACGCTCAACTATCCCGAAGAGCAGTATGAGTATGGCCCGCGCTTTAAGGGCAATCATGTTCTGACAGTGAAAAAGGATGGATCCCTTCGTTGTACGGCCTGTATGCTTTGTGCGACCAACTGCCCAGCCCAGTGTATTACGATCACTGCGGCCGAACATGAAGATCCTACCGTTGAGAAGTATCCCATTTCTTATGAGATCGATGTTCTCCGCTGTGTTTTCTGTGGATTTTGCGAGGAGGCCTGTCCTGTGGATGCCATTCGGATGGGGCCTGAATGGCAGACAGCCGCCATTTCTGGAAGTGAGTTTCAGTATGATATCCGCCAACTGGCCTATCGTCCCAGCCTTCAAGGCGGGGTTGAAAGTCGGGTGGATGAGCAGGAGCGCCACTCTTCAGGAATCTAAATAGTGAGTTGACCATTACCTAGGTACGTCGCGCTCCTTGCGACTTGGCGAGTCATTTTGGTTGGGTGATATTTATAAACGGGTCCCTTGAATTGCGGATGCTAATAGCTTCTGATATTTAGGAGCCGGTAAAAGGGCTGGGCTGCATTCTTTAAGTCTTCAGTTCTATTGTTTTTTCTCCGAAACTCAATGATATTTATGTATATAGGTTTTTCTTCGGGAGCTGAATCAATCAATGGCCACGTCAATCAAAGAAACCAGGCAGGACAATATTGTCACAGTGGAGCTGAACGGCTACATCGGTGAAAACTCACCACTGTTTGAAGTCTCGTTGCATAGGGTGGAAAAGCTAATCATTGATATGTCCAAAGTGAATTATATTAACTCTGTGGGCATTAAAAACTGGATTCTTTGGTCTCGTAATATCCCTGAAGGCTGTAAAATGGAACTCTATAAAGTCCCACCATCTGTAGTCACTCAAATTAACCAGGTGGCTGGCTTTCTTCCTCAGCAGGCGGTGATGTGCTCCATTCAGGTCCCTTATTACTGTGATACTTGCAGTAAGGAGGACACACGGATCTACGAACTAGGTAAGCAGTACCAATTAGGACAAGGCGAGAAAGAGGGCACTGTTCATCATCCCGAAGGTGTTCAATGTGGTAAAGAAGAATGCACCTATACTACAGATGTTTTAGAATCCAAGTTTTTCAAATTTCTCAAGTTTCACAAACCGTCATAAACTAAACCGGGTCGGTATAGACAGGTATTATTAGGGTATAAGTAATTTTTAGATCATGTATTGTTCAGTGTTTGTTATTTTCCCTAAATTACAAGAATACACAGTGAGTGATTATTTATAATGGGAATTTCTGACAATATATTAAGCTTTCATACACTCTTCTCTGAACGACTGCTAGCTTGCCTGTGAGTAAGGGGTAATTAAAGGGGAGATAGTTATATGTATATGGGGGAGAAAAGTTTTTTCTCTTGGGTGTTTGGAGTATTATTGTTGTTTTGTGGAGAGGGGCAGGCTTTATCAGCCCACTCCAAACACCTTCTTGGTTTACAAAATGAGTTTCAAAATGCCACGCCACTTCACACAATTGTCTATATTGATCGGGAAATTTTACGTGAACGAATGCAAGGTCAGGACATCAACCTTCTAGAAGATCAGGACATTCGTAATCAATACATCGCAGAATTTGTTTGGGAACGAACTGGGGTGCGGCTCGATAAATCAGCCTCTGACATTATCGGCGATTATTATGCGACAGGTACCCATGTGGCTGTGCCCACTGAGGTGAAAGAAACCGGAGAGAGTGTATGTGCTGTGCTTGGGGCAGATCCGAACACCACAGCTCGTGAAGAGGCCGAGCGGTTTTTATACTGGGAGCACATGAAGGGGCATACGCCTGAGTATGAAGGCAAAGAGATTGATAAAATCCTGACGGATAGAGAGTTTCACTTGTTGGCGGATATGCATGAAACATTTCACTGTATGGATCCCTATTACATTGTGAAACAAAAAACCTATGATTACGAAAATGAACCAACAGTTCACAGAGCTGAGAGCTATGCAGAGGTAGGGGCTTTACTGTATCTCGCAGGTAAAAAAGGTTTGACTCAGCTCAGTGAAACTCGGGCTCTATATCGTATTGTTGGTTCCTTTATGGTTGGTCGTTATGGTGAGAAACTTTTGGGGCCTAATTTCTTTTCAGGAATCAATTTTGGAGTTGTTTACAGTTTTTATCCGGCGCTATTTGCCACTCAAGAATTGATTGATCTGGGAGTGGGACATCTGGGGTTAAATGATATTCAGAGATTAGCACACTCTATTGTGGAGGAGAATGCCTTGGAGAGTGATATGGCTCACGCTATGACTCAATACCAGGAGCGACCCGAGAGCCTTCAGTCCATGATCGAGACTTTTAAGCAGGATGACAATGAGGCACTAAGGGCCCGGTTTGAGGCTGTAGAAAAGTACAGAGACGAATACGTGGAAATTCTCGAGGGAGCTTTTGCGGAGCTGTTCCGACCAGATCGGTATAAATAGCACCTAAATACGGGCTTGGCGTCCGATGCCGTAGTATTCGATGCCTGCTTTTGAGATTTTGGCGGGATCGAAGATATTGCGTCCGTCAAAGATCAAGGGGTGGTTCATCACTTTCTTCAGTTCGTTAAGATTGGGCGTTTTAAATTCAGTCCATTCGGTGACGATCAATAGGGCATCTGCACCTGTGGCAGCTTCCATGGCAGAGGCGCAGGCTGTGAACTCAACAGGACAGGAAATGGTGGCGTTATCAGTGGCTACAGGGTCATAAGCTTTGACAGTGGCACCGTTGCTCACAAGGTCTTCAATCATTTTTAATGAAGGTGCCCTTCGTACATCATCTGTTCTGGGCTTAAAAGCCAGCCCCCAGAGGGCAATGGTTTTTCCTTTCAAAGACCCTAGGTTCTCTTTGAGGCGACTGGTAAGGATCGTTTTTTGGCGTTCGTTGACGTCATCAGCAGCATTCAGAAGTAAAAGATTGAGGTCTTGCTTTTTACCAATCTGAATGAGCGCTCTCACATCTTTGGGAAAGCAGCTTCCGCCGTAGCCGATTCCTGGATAGAAAAATGCTGGATTGATTCGGTTGTCCGAAGTAAAGCCCTCACGAACCCGGTCGATGTCGGCACCGAGTTTATCAGATAAAAGGGCGAGCTCGTTGATAAAACCAATCTTCATAGCCAAAAAAGAATTGGCCGCATACTTGGTCATCTCAGCAGAGGTATTGTCCATGAAAATAATGGGATTGCCGTTTTTTAAAAAAGGCTGGTATAACTCGGTCATCAGTTTTTTTGCCTCTTCGCTTTGGTGACCAATGACCACGCGGTCGGGTTTGAGAAAGTCTTCTAGTGCGGCTCCCTGCCGGAGAAACTCAGGGTTGCTAATGACTTCGATACGGACTTTGGAGTGATCACTACAAAAGGATTGAACCTGCTGAGCAGTACCAATGGGAACAGTGCTTTTGAGAACAATGTATTTGGGCTCAGTGGCGGTTTTGCAGATCTCTTTTAAGACATTAAATGTGAAGGACATGTCTGCACTGCCATCAGGTAACTCCGGTGTTCCCACAGCTACAAATACCACATCAGCTTTGGTGACAGCCTCTTTCACAGAAGAAAAAAAAGCCATGCGCTTGAGATTGAGCCTAAATAGATCCTCAAGGCCTGGTTCATAAAAGGGGACCTTGCCATTTTGGAGCAGGGAGATTTTTTCAGGGTCCGAGTCTACGCAGAACAGCTGATGCCCGGCGTCAGCAAAGCAGACACTTGCCACTAGACCAACGTAACCTGTACCTATAACTCCGATATTCATGATCTTCTCCCTCGCCGGTTGGTGGGCCTGTTTTTGGGCCCGAGATTGAAACGCTTAAGGACGCTAAGCTATCATGGATAGTAGGAAATCAGCTCATTCGTCAACTCTTCACCGGTGAAAATGCATCATGAAGCTGTTAAAAAATGATCAAGTTATAAAGCTGCTGAAATTTGTCGTGGCCTTTAGTTTAATTGGCTGGATGATCCATAAGGGGCTGATTGATTTTTCTGTATTGTCCTTGATGGCTAAGCCTCAGTATATAGTTGTGGCACTGCTTCTGGGCTTTTTAAACCTGGCAGTCGCTAACTGGCGATGGACATTGTTACTTCAAGCCCGGGGTTTTGAGGTGGGCTTGGGGAGAACAATGCCTCTCACGTTGATTGCTGATTTTTTCAATTTTGCAATTCCAGGGGCTATTGGTGGAGATGTGGTTAAAGCCTATTACATTGCTCAAGATCATCCCTCTCGAAAAATGGAAGCCATCACTTCTGTAGTGGTGGACCGGGTTCTAGGGCTCTATGCGATGGTGATTTTGGCCCTAGTGGCTATTGTGGTGAACGTGGAGTTTGTAGTTTCTCAACCAGAGCTGGTGTTTGTGACTCTGACATCTGTGGGAGTTTTCTCTGTAATGACGTTGTTTTTGGCAGCCAGTCTCTCTAAGCGCATTCGGGTATTTTTAAAAATGGATCTGATTTTGGAAAAGCTTCCCGCTGGTCAGGTAGGGAAACGTTTTTATGAAGCCATTCATTGTTATCGAGCTCATGGTAGTACCTTGTTCTACGCTATGGTTTTGAGTTTTGCAGCTCAACTGGTAGCCATTGGATTTATGATTTTTGTTGGTTATGTCATTGGTGAGACAGGTTTATCTTTTGCAACATTTTTGTTTGCTGTTCCTTTGGGCTTTATTATTTCGGCAGTGCCCATTGCTCCTGCAGGAATCGGAGTCGGCCAGTACGCCTTTTTGGCATTGTTTCGAATGTTTTCAGGTACTGAAACCAACCTGGGACAGATTTCTATTACAGCCTTTCAGGTGACGTTATTTTTATGGGGTTTGGTGGGAGGATTCTTCTATCTGAAAAAGAAAAAACCTAATCTTCAGGAAGTAGAAGTATGAGTGAAGACCGCTCAAAGATGTTGTCAATGACCATTCAAAAGCTTCATGCTCGAGGAGCCCGGTCCAATATTAAAAACATATTAGATAAGACACATGCTGCAGATGTGGCAGAAATGCTGGATCGACTTCCTCCCGAAGATCGCTATGAGATTTTTCTGATGATTAAAGAGGAGGAAAAAGCAGAGGTTCTTTCTCATTTAGAAGAAGAAGAACAAACGGAGCTTATTGCTCTTTTAAGTAAAGATGATGTTTTAAAAATTGTTTCTGATATGGATTCTGATGACGCTGCAGATCTTTTGGGGAATATTCCTGAGGAAGAGGCCGATGAAATTTTGAGCTCCATGGAAACAGAGGAGTCCAAAGAAGTGGCGGGTTTGATGGGATACCCAGAAGACTCCGCTGGTGGAATTATGAGCTCCGATTACTTTGCTTTGCCACAGTCGTTGAGCGTGGCCCAGGTGATCAGTCGTATTCAAGAGGAGGGAGACCAAGGGACGGTGCTCTTTTATGTTTATGTGGTCAATGACACTAACCAACTGGTAGGTGTCAGCAGTTTAAAGCAGCTATTGCTCTCTAAAAAAGACGACCTCCTTTCAGAAATCATGTTCACTGATGTGATTTCTGTTGATGTGACCACCCATCAAGAAGAAGTAGCTAAGACAGTAGAAAAGTATGACTTTTTATCGTTGCCGGTGGTGTCCAATGGCAATGAGTTAGTGGGCGTAATCACCGTGGATGATGTGATTGATGTGATTCGTGAAGAGGCCGAAGAAGACCTTCTAGCCATGGGACAGGCTGGTTGGGGCTTGAATATGTCCACGTGGGAACACTTTCTGGCGAGGATTCCCTGGTTATTATTTGCCTACTTAGGGGGAGGTATCTGTTTTGTGATTGTTTATGTTTTCAAATCCTCTGATTCTTCTGATGTTACAAGTCTTTGGCTGGCGGCGGCTTTTGTGCCTTTGCTATTGGCTATGGGAGCGACCACAGGCTCTCAAGCCGCAACTATGGCGGTGGGGAATATTCGATCTAGTGGCTTTGATATTTCCAAAGCCATCAAACAGTGGCAAAAAGAGCTGAAGTTGAGCATGGGTTTTGCTCTATTATTTGCTGTTACCACCTGGCTGCTGGCCTGGGTGTTTCCGTCTGTTGGAGATTTTGGTCTGCTATTTTCTGTAGCTATTGCCATTCAGATTATTGTAGCTATGACTATTGGTAGCGGTATTCCTGTATTATTGAGTCGCTTGGGTGTGGATCCTACAGTGGCCTCCGTCCCTTTATTTACTGCTTTCGCCGATGTAACAGCTGTTGCTGTTTTGTTTGGTTTGATGCATAACTGGTGAATGCAAAAAGTTTCTGATCGTTTTATTATTTTAAGGGCTCTTAAACACTCTGAATCTGATTTAATTATTCACGCTTTATCTCCAGTAAGAGGGCGACTGAATCTCATTGCCAAGGGAGCTTTAAAGAGCAAAAAACGATTTGGTGGAGGAGTGTTGCAACCAACACATTTTGTCGAAGCGTCTTTCAAGCAAAAATCAGATATGCAGGAGGGGCAGCTCCATTTTCTTGAAGAGGCTCAATTATTAAACGGGTTTGAAGCTCTGAGAGAGGATTATGATCGGCTCTCTTTAGCCTTTTCATTTTTGCAGCTCATTATTAAAGTCACTCAGGAAAATGACCCTGAAAGCCAGCCAATTTTTGACCTTCTGGGAAACACCTTGAAGGCCTTGGAAACGACTCAAAAGCCGGAACTGTTAAAACTACTGTTTGAAGGGAAGATGTTGTTAATTCAGGGGGTGATTCCCAGTGACCTTCCACACAATGATCTGTTTTGTCTCTCGGTTAGAGATCATGAGCAAAGTTGCATGCATGAGTCTGACGTGTCTCAACTACGGGGGCATATTCAGTATGCCCTGAAGTCTTACTTGGCTTGAACTTCAAATCTGCCATGAGCTGTGGCACCGGACGGTGTCAATCCCACAAAATCCCACATCGTGTGGGGTTTTGTAATTGATTTTTTAGAGTGCCTTGTTGATGCTGATCGAAACAAGTAGAATCAAAGGATTGGATCAGCCAATGATTATTGAAAACCTACATGACGTGTTCGAAAATAGAAAGCGAAGGAGACCGGGATACTCCTTGAGAGCATTTGCCAAGTCTTTGGAGCTAGATGCTTCTTGTTTATCGGCTCTTTTGAAGTCCAAACGAAAACTTACTTTTAAAATGGCTCAGAAAATTGTTGAGAACGTCAAAGAGTTCTCTCCGGAACAGCGCTATCAGCTCTTAGAAGGGCATGCTGAGTCGGCGAATGAAAACTCAAACTCACGAATGCTTCTCAATGACAAATTCTCGCTGATCAGCGATTGGTGGAATTTTGCAATATTGGCCATTGGACGAAATGCCAGCCGTTGGCTGTCATAGAGCCCACAGCGGTGTTTCGGGGCGAGAAGTACTGATGAGGTAGGTCAACGTCTGGGCAAGAAGTGCCTATCCATCACCGAGAGTCAAAGGTTTATCCTTTTAGGTAAGTTCAACGCCTAACAAGGAGGAATAAACTATGGCTACCGAACTCAAAAAACGCATGATCGAAGAGATGGAGCTCAGAAACTTAAGTGATCTGACGAAGTCTGGCTATTTAAAGTCAATGAAGGCTTTTGCGAACTATTTTAAGAAGTTCCCTGACAAGCTCGGAGTAGCTGATATAAAGACTTATCAGCGCTACCTGATCCAGACAAAAAGGATGTCGCCGAACTCAGTCAACCGGCACCTCTCAGCGATTCGATTTTTTTATAAAAACGTCATGAATCGCCCGGAATACGTCGACCAAGTTCCACGGGTTAAGGCGAGAAAGAGCCTTCCAAATGTTTTAACTGAGGCTGAAGTGGGAAAAATGATTCAGTCGGTGGATAACCTTTTGTGGAAGGCTATATTAATGCTGAGCTATTCAGCGGGTTTAAGGCAAAGCGAGGTTCGTGGCCTTAAAGTTACTGATGTGGACAGTAAAAAGATGACACTTCATATTCGAGGGAAAATGGGCATTGAGCGTAAAGCCTTGTTAACCCCTATGGCGTTAGAGTGTCTTCGCGACTACTGGAAAAGCTACCGGCTTCGTCATCCAAAAAAGTCAGACTACTTGTTCATGCCATTAAAAAATAGCTACAACGGCAAGTTCAACAAGCAGCTGTCGCATACGGCCATCGGTTATATGGTCAGCAAAGCCGCTGAGCTTGCCGGTGTTAAAAAAAAGTTTACCCCCATTTGCTTCGCCATTCATTTGCCACTCACCTCTTAGAAAGAGGCGTTAACCTCCGTCATATCCAGACTCTTTTAGGTCACCGAGATATAAGGTCGACAACAGTCTACACCCACGTCGCTGATCTTAACGGCATCTGTGCCCCTTGTCCAATGGACGAGTATTTAAAGGGGGCCAAGAAAAATGGAAAATAAAAAACGCCCCGAAGTTGAAGTGGCCGATATTTTTCGCCAGTTCGATCATTTATTGGGTCCGATGCCAAAGAGTCATTGGAAGGTGGTGCAAGCTATTAAAAACTGCAGGACGGGTGCCCTTGGGGGGCACCTTCTTAAGTGCGGTGATTGTAGCCATGAAAGCCAGGCTTTTAACTCTTGCCGCAATCGGTTTTGCCCGAAGTGTGGCTATACCGCCAGATCCGAATGGGTGGAAAAGCGAACCAAAGAGTTGCTACCATGTCCTTATTTTCACGTTGTATTTACACTGCCTTCAGAGTTGAGGGCCGTGGTTTTAAGAAACCAAGAGGTCTCTTATAATATTTTATTTAAAGCGGCTTCTGAAACCCTTAAGAGTATGGCTAAAAAAAATATCAATATAGATATTGGACTGATTGCGGTTCTCCACACATGGAGTCAAACACTGATTAATCACCCCCATATCCACTGCCTGGTTCCAGGCGGTGGCCTCTCTGAAAATAAAAACAAATGGAAAACCTGCAAAGAAAGTTATCTCCTACCAGTGACGGCCCTTGCAAAAGTTTTTAAAGGCAAAATACTGGAGGCCTTTGAAGACGCGTTCAACAAAGATCAACTCAAATTTATGGGACAAATTGATTACCTCAACTGTCCAGGAAGTTTTAAAGATCTTTTGATCAAATGTGCCGGGAAAAACTTCCACGTTTATTGTGAAGAACCCTTTGCAGGACCTGAGCAAGTATTAAAGTACTTAGGAGAGTACACTCACCGCATAGCTATATCCAACTACAGGATCATCAAGCTGGAAGATGGCAAAGTCTACTTCAAATACCGAGATCCAGACAACCCTGCAAAGAAAAAAGTGATGGCTTTGGAGGTGAAGGAGTTTATGCGAAGGTTTTTGCTCCATGTCCTGCCAAAGGGTTTTGTGAGAATCCGGCACTTCGGGCTTCTTGCCAGTCGGTTTAAACAGATCAATATAGACACCATAAAGAAGTTGATGGAAGTCGTAGAGACTACCCTAGAGGATCTCGAAAAATCCTGGCAAGACATTTTAGAAGACACTTTGGGAAAGAAGTTGGACCAGTGCCCCAAGTGTCAAAGTGGCATTTTAAAGGCGGTGTTCTCGTACAGAGCCTTTTACGACACGGCTTGAGTCGACAAAAAATTCCAAGCGAAAGTAACGACCCTTATGTGGGCGTGATGGAGAGCTTTATTAATATCAAACAAAATAAAAAAATCTGAGGCTTCGATGAAAAAAATACTTATCAACATAGGCAGAATGGACTGTGGCCACCCAGTGTTTTTAAGAAAAATCGTATCTTATGCGACGCTCGACCTTCGATTGAAAACCCATAGGCAGCGCGTAACGGCTGGATCTCGTCCACTGGGCGTTTAATCCCCGACCAAAACCTTACCAAATCATCATCAACCAATGAAACCAAGAAAAGGGGGCAGCCCAAAGATCAGCTATGCTGCGGTCGACGATTAAACGCTATACATTACCACCTGAATAAAAAGGAATGTCAGAAACATCAGGTTGCACAAAATGCCTGAGGCTTGGCTGACAAAATATACGCCATATGGGCAAATTTTTATTGCTCTTTGATCATTCGCTTAATTTCAGAGACTTCGCGGTCAACTTTTTCTTCTAATGTCTGCTGTTTTTCGTAAACTTGGTTGTAGCCATCCAGAACAAATCTGTTTCTGTCTTCTTGTGCTTCAACAAGGGCATTTGTTCTATGTACTGCTGCAACAAGTTTTTCTATTTTAGAATCCATCTTTTCAAGCTTTGAATTCATATCTGATCTAAGAGATTTTAAATCAGAGCGTACTGATTCAACTTCAGATTTGACTGACTCAACTTCAAATTTAACTGACTCAACTTCAAATTTAACTGACTCAACTTCAAATTTAACTGACTCAACTTCAGATTTAATCGAATCAACCTTTAAGTCTACAGAGGTAAGCTCGGATTTTAATTCGGCCCTAAATTCATCTAGATGTTTTTTGGAGGCTGGGATATCTGGGGATTTTCTAGGTGAAGCAGCCTTTTTCTTCCCCGATTTTTTCACTACTTTTTTCGTTGATTTTTTCTTAGCCAATTGGAAGCCTCCACATCCAGCTCAATAAAACATAAAAAACCTTAAATGTCGCTAAATTACTGTTGTCTGGCTGGCAGTAGAGGCTTTTAACTGCCCCAAATGGCCACTATTTGGGACAAAATTTCGTTCGAAAGCTGTAAGTATTTCATGGGCTTCCCGCTTATTTAAGTTCTTGATATTTCGTTAAAAACCCTTAGGTTTTAGATGAAAGTCCTTTTGTTGTAGACGTTTACTGGCACAGGGGGTGCATAGGCAGGGGTACTTAATCAAGTACGTATTTGGGCTAAAGGGTGTCAGTGAATATCAATTGGATTGGAACTATTCTGGGCGTTTTTATGTTTTTGGCTGGAGCGGAGTTCGCTCAGGCTAGGTGCTCCCATGCCATAAACAAAATTATCGATTCGGACAATCCTGTCTATGCCTGTCAGCTGGCCACCGACGACATGAAGTTTTGCACCTCCTCTAAAAGAGGATGTTACAAGGTGGACTTCTCCTCAGCTGAAAAAAACCTTAGAAGTAAACTCAAAAATCAGCCTGGATACGCCAATAGAAAAGCTCTGCGTTTTTTGAAGAGAACTTCTGGCAAGGCAAAAGGTGTGTTGCTTGGGTATATGGATCTGATGAAGTGGGATAAGAAAGTTCGCGTAAAAACTCATTTTCTGGTGCAGACAGGTCCTTACGGAAAAGTTCATATCACTGACAAACCCACGTCTGTCCGGTGCCTGACAGAAATTATGCATTCTGCCTACTTACTGGAGACCCATTTTTCTGAATACAGTTTTCAGATTGATGGAGATATTCGTAGTTGTCGCAACTTGAAATCTGGCGTTGAAGATTTGGTGAATAACAAGCACCGGGTGAAAAAGAATATTGCCAAGTTTCATTCCCCCATGCACACCGTTTATCTGACAACCCAAACCAAATTCAATCACTTCTTGGTGGGAAAAATGGGGCTTTACATCAATGTCAATCGCAGTAATGAGATCCCGAAGAGACTTATTAAATTTCGGGTGGGAACAAGTCAGATTGCCCATGAGACAAAAAGTCTATAAAGGCACAATCAAGAGGTTCTTTTCCTTTATGGGTAATTTCAGAAAGAGGACCACGAGGGGTTGTTACAGCACTCATTAAAAGGAGGTTTTTGAAATCAAATTGGTAGTGACTGTGTACTTACTGTATTGATTGGAACTGACATCAGAACCATTATTATTATAGGCAAGGGCCAGGCTGAAATTTAACCATTCATTTATGGGGCGAGAGAGACTGGTGTTGACTCCGGTATTCAGATCCGTTCGTTTTGTTGAGGCATCCGGATAGGTTTGTTGATAGACAGATAGACCCAATGTCCACGTGCTTTCCCACCAGTGCAATGGTTTAATAAATGTAGCTCCTGCCTCAATTCGTTGATACTTTTTATCTTTTCCGTCGGCGGTATTGAGTACGAATCCAAGGTAAGACATCAGTATTTTTTTTCGCTTCTCATTGAGAAAATTGATGTGTTTAGTTTTGAGTGTGTACTTCATAGCATCGGCATTGGCATCACCAGTAGAAGAGGGAAGTAGTGAGTCATCCATTCGTGCTTCAAAAATATAAGAGGCAATCCACTTTTTCGACATCACAAAGGTGTTATCGATATTGGCCAGATAGCTATTTTGCACAACCTCTCGAGTTCCATCATTGTTGGCATCGAGGTTTAAAGTTTCATAAGCGGGTTTAGCGGTCAAAGTGTAGCCCTTGCCCCAGGCAGTGCCTTTGTATTTGTAGGGGGCTGAGAGATTATTCAAAAAAGGATCTGCTGTGGACACGGAGTCTTTGGAAGACCTTTGGTAATAGGTCATAAACGTTGGAACCCACTCGTGGGTGCGTTCAAAAATGGCCCGGTACTGAAGAAGCCCCATTAAGGTTCCTCGCATATCCCCTTCAATGGCTGTTCCTGACCCAGTATCTCCGTCTGGTGTCAAAAGCACATTGGAGTCGTACATGGCCCCCATCATGGCAGTTAGGGTGAAGGGTTTTTCTTTCTTTTTGTCCCAGGCCTGTTGGGCAGAGATAGACTCAATGTAGGCTTCTGCTTGGTTATCCATAGCTGGATCTGTGGAGGTGTCGAGCACATGCTGGAAGCTTTCTTTAGCGGGCTCCCATTGTTTGTTGCTCATCTGAATCAGTCCTAGATAGAACGCAGCAGAAGGGCTCATGTTTTTGTCGTTCTTTTCTTTTACAAATTCAAATTGAGGGGTGGCATTGGGAAAGTCTTTAAGGTTGAAATAAGAAAGTCCCTGATAGAATCGCTTCTCGACAACCCGGGGGGTGTTCTGTGGAACCAGGTCAAACATCACCAGGGCTTCGTTGTATTTTTTTTGCCGGTACAGCGCGATCCCATAGTTCATATAGTAGTCTTTGTTCTCCGGGTTCAATTCCACGGCCTGTTGAAATAAATCACTGGCTTTTGCAAAATCACTTTTAACAAAAAATCCCATAGCCTGTTGGGCTAGGTTCACAGCCTGAGTGGCTCGTTTTGCTTTCTCCGCAGCGGCCATAGTGGCCATCATTTTCAATCGTTCTTGCTCTTTCTGGCGCTCAATCTGCTCCAGTCGTATACGTTCAGCCTCTTTTTTGGTGGCTTCGATTTCAGCGAGTTTCTTTTTCTTTTCTTCTTCTGCCAGCTTTTCTGACTCTAGAACGGACTCATCAGTTTTAGCTTTTTCTAGAAGGTCTTTGGTTCTTTGACTGCGCTTGTCCAGTTCGGCTTGTTTGTGAGCTTGCGTTTTCATGATTTCGTAGGCTTTTTTTGCCTGTTCTTGGGTGTCATAAACATCTAGGGCCATGCCGCCACCCTCAGTTTTTCGAAATACAACGGGTTTGTTTTTGATTTTTCCAGAGACGAGCATCTCTCGGAATTTTTTCATTCCATTTTCTCCCCGGAGGTTTTGTGGAGGAATGTAAACGTAGGGGCGGGTTTTTTCTACATCTCCCCAGTTGAGAGAGAATGCTCCTGAAAATGTGGAAGAGTCTGGCTGGGATTCGTCTAAAATTACTTTGGCGATACGACCAGACTTGCGATCCCGTAAAAATAAAAATGCAGAGTCAATTTTTGCCGGATCTGTATTCCAGGTAACGCTGCCATAAACAATGCGCGTGGCAGTTCCGGATCTTTTTTTGGCTACTGGAATCTGGCGAAGTTGGTCAGCCTGTTCCTGAGCGAAAGTAAAATATGACAGAGTGAAAGTCAGAGTGATGAGTACAAGATGGCGAATCACTGGATGCTCCTCAAAATTGTGAATTAGGAGCTTTTATTATAGTGAAAGATAAAAACAAAAGGGACCTCTGATTAAGAGATCCCTTTCATGGTCGGGCTAAAATTTTTAACCGCGCCTAAGGTCTAGTTGCCGCTTTGAATTTCGATCAGAATTCGTGCCGTTCCAGATTCAATAATATCTCTACAGGTATCGCACTCGGGCACTTCAGGAATATCTGGAATGCCTGAAATATCATCAATCCCTCCCGGAAGATCCGGGATATCAATAACATCAATGTCACTTGGCGGTGGTGGAGGTAGACAGCCGGCACATGCGTGGGGTGGAGGGTCTGCCGGAGGAGGGTCGTTGGGTTCTAC
>JAUILT010000005.1 GCA_030432925.1 Bdellovibrionia bacterium
CCTGAAGGGCTTCGAGGTGGACGTCACCCTATTTCGCTCATGACCAACGAGATTGTGGAGATTCTATCTCGCATTGGTTACTCTGTTCGAACAGGCCCCATGATTGAGTCTGATTGGTACAATTTTGAGGCCCTGAATATCCCGAAAAACCATCCGGCTCGAGATGAGCAGGACACCTTTTATATCGATGACGATCATGTGTTGCGCACCCATACCAGTCCCATTCAGATCCGGACCATGCAAAATGAAAAACCGCCGCTGAGAATTCTGGCGCCAGGATCTGTGTTTCGCTGTGATAGTGATATTTCCCACTCTCCCAACTTCCATCAGATTGAGGGACTACTCATTGATCACAATGTCTCCATGGCAGATCTGAAAGGAACCATCTCTTATTTTGCCAAGGCCATTTTTGGCAGTAGCATCAAAGTGCGGTTTCGCCCCAGTTTTTTTCCTTTCACTGAGCCGTCTGCAGAAGCCGACTGTTCCTGCCCCATTTGCAAAGGTAAGGGCTGCCGAATGTGCAAACACTCCGGCTGGATTGAAATCGGTGGTTGTGGCTTGGTGAACCCCAAAGTGCTTCGTCATGCGGGCCTTGATCCAAATGAGTGGCAGGGGTTTGCCTTTGGTTTTGGTATTGAGCGAATGGCCATTATTAAATATGGCATCGAAGATATTCGTTTGTTCAGTGAAAACGACGTTAGATTTTTGGGGCAGTTTGAATCATGAAAATTTCATTAAAGTGGTTGAATGAGTATGTGGATATCAAGGATTACTTCTCCAAACCCCAGGAGTTGGCTGACCTCCTGACAAATAGTGGTCTTGAAGTGGACGCTGTGGCTAACCTGAGCGAGCAGTTTCAAAATATTGTTGTGGGTCAGGTGTCGGAGTTGGGTCAACACCCGGATGCGGATAAGCTGACAGTTTGTCAGATCGATGCTGGTGAAGGTTTCTTGAGACAGATTATCTGTGGAGCCAAAAACCACAAGCAGGGTGACAAGGTGGTCGTAACTCTGCCAGGTGCGGTGTTGCCTGGAGATTTTAAAATCAAGGACTCTAAAATTCGTGGTGTGGAGTCCAAGGGTATGCTCGCTTCCGAAAGTGAGCTGGGACTCGCCGATGAGGCTGAGGGCATTATGATTCTGCCTGCTGATGCTCCTGTGGGAACTTCTTTTGCCGAGTACGCTGGGCTGGATGATGTGATTCTTGAGATCTCTGTCACACCCAACCGGGCGGACTGTATGTCCCATGTGGGGCTGGCTCGGGAAGTGGCCTGTCTTTTGGGGCGCCCTTACGAGTTGCCTGTATCCGATTTTGAAGCCCAAGGTGCAGCGTCTTCAGAGCTGGTGACTTTGTCGTTGAACAACTCAGAGCTGTGCCCCCGATATGCTGGACGTGCCATTTTTGGTGTAAAAGTGGGGCCGTCGCCAACGTGGTTAAAATCTCGTCTGGAAGCTGTGGATATTAACTCCATTAATAATGTTGTAGATGTCACCAACTACGTGATGCTGGAGCTGGGACAGCCGTTGCATGCCTTTGATGCCGCTTTGATTGCTGGCAAAAAAATTATTATCGAAAATTCAAAAAAAGGTGAGATTTTCCAGACTCTGGATGGAACAGAGGTTGAACTGACTGGTGAAGAACTCACCATTCGGGATGGTGAAAGACCTGTAGCACTGGCCGGTGTGGTGGGTGGCCTAAACTCTGGTGTGACCCCATCCACAACGGACGTGTTTCTTGAGTCAGCCTTTTTCACCAATGAAGGTGTGAGGCATACCTCTCGGCGGTTTGGTATTGAAACTGACTCCGCCCAAAGGTTTTCTCGGGGTACAGATCCTGATGGCGTTTTGAAGGCCATGAACCGGGCAGTTCAATTGATTCAACAGGTGGCTGGTGGAAGTATCTCTAAAGACTTCTACGATGAATACCCAAAACCGTTGAAGCATCCGCCTATTATGGTGGGTGTGGATTTTATTTCGCAAAAAATGGGCTATCCAGTGGAGGCACAGGATTTCTCTCAGTGGATGGTGCGCTTGGGGTGTCAGGTGAAAGAATTGGGAGGTGGAAAATTTGCAGTTCAACCTCCCGCCTTTCGTTGGGATCTGCTCGACGATGTAGACCTGGTCGAAGAGTATGGGCGTTTGAATGGCTATGACAAAATCCCTGAAGTGATGCCAGCTCTTCACAGTGAACCAGGGGTCGACGCCACTGAATTCACGGCAGAGAATCGAGTGGCCCACCTTCTGGCTCGGGAGGGTTTTTTTCAAGCCGTCAATTATCGATTTTTATCCCGTCAGGTTCAGGATGATTTTCTTGGCAAGAAATCCCTTTTGAGCGCAGTAGGTTTGGCGCTTGTGGGTGAAACTGTCGCTTTGAGGAATCCTTTGAGTGAGGAGCTGGGGGTGATGCGTGAGAGTCTGCTTCCGGGGTTATTTCAGAATGTTCTTCACAACTATCGTCATGGTAAGGAGTGGGGGCGTTTGTTTGAAGTCGATCAGGTCTTTGGAAAGACATCTGAGGGCTATGCTCAGTCTTCAAGGCTGGGTCTGGTGGCCTGGGGACAAAGTCAGGGACTATGGAATGCTGATATTCAACGACCTGTGGTGTATGATCTTAAAGCGGCTTTGGAGAGAACCTGTGCCCGTCTTCAGATCAACAATGTGGACTGGAGAACCTTGAAGTCAGATCAGGTGCCGGAGTTTTTGCACCCCAAACAATGTTCGGGGATCTTTGTCGAAGGGCGTATGTTGGGTGTTATGGGAAGTCTACACCCACAGGTCTTAGAAACTCACAAAATCCGTCATTCTGTGGCCGTGGGTGAGTTGGATCTGGGGGCATTGATGCGGGGGCAGCCTCGTATTTTAAAAGCCAAAAGCATTTCTAAATTTCCAGCTGTAGAAAGAGACCTGGCTGTGGTTCTGCCCGCAGACCTTGAAGCTTCCAAAGTTCAAAAGGAGATCCAAAAATCCGGAGCGCCTTTGGTCCAGAGTGTAAGGGTGTTTGATGTTTTTGAAGGAGGAAACCTGAAAGAAGGGGAGAGAAGTGTGTCCTTTCGAATACTTTGCCAGAAAATGGATGGAACCCTCTCGGATGAAGAGTTGAAGGGGCTTCAAAGTAAAGTCATTGCGTCTTTAGAGAAGAAATTAAAGGTTGCCTTGCGTTAAAAGTGGGTGAAAAGGTCAGGAAATGGGCTGGTTTTCAGGAGTGGGGGAACAAAATTATTGAAAGTTTTCAACAGCTTGGTAGCCTAAACAAGGAGAGGCGAGACGCTTAAAAGATAAGCAACCAGAAGGGGATACATAAGATGGCAGGGCAGAATCTCGATAGATCCACAATGACAAAAGCGGACATCGTGGAAAAAGTTTACCAAAAGATTGGCTTTTCTAAAAAGGAAGCTTCAGAGCTTGTTGAGATGGTCTTTGGTCAGCTCAAAGATGTACTTTGCAGGGGAGATAAGGTAAAGATCTCAGGGTTTGGTAACTTTGTTGTTCGCGAAAAGAAAGAGCGCATTGGTCGGAACCCCCAAACTGGAGAGCAGATCAAAATCAGCGCTCGACGGGTTCTGACATTTCGTCCCAGTCAGGTTTTAAAGGCCATGCTTAATGGTGAGGATATCACCGGCTTGAAAGACGATTGAATCTGATGAGTTCTATAGAAGAAGAGTTTGAACTAAAATCCAGCCCGAACCTGTATGCACCATCTGCGACAGTGCCGACCACAGTTCCTGTGGACAGAGAGTTGCAGGAGGATTTAAAATCCATCCCAGAGAAAATGGCTTTTAAAATTGGAGATGTGGCCGACCTTGTTAAGGTAAAACCTTATGTCTTAAGGTACTGGGAGACAGAGTTTGAGGTGCTTTCACCAAAAAAAAGTAAACAGGGTCAGCGTATGTATGAGCGTAAAGATGTAGAAACCCTGATGATGATTAAAAAACTTCTCTATAGAGACCGCTATTCCATTGAAGGTGCACGAGCCGCCTTAAAGAAATTCAAGAAAAATGGTCTCAAAATTGGCCAAGTGACCGAGGTGACAGAGACTGTGGAAGATGTCATTCAACAAATGAGTGATCTCATCGCTGAGATTCGAAGGGTCAAAAGCCTGTTGAGCTAAAATCCGTAACATTGCTAAATATATAGGATTTTCTTGAATTACCAGCTTCACAAGGTCAAAGATCTGTAGTAGCTTCCTGGTCGTCCCATGTTTTTTGTGTTATCTCAGAAAGTGCGCAAAATATCTGAGGAGCACAATAGAAAAGGGGTATTGATCTATTTTTCAAGTCGGACCGTGGCGCAGCCTGGTAGCGCACCACCTTGGGGTGGTGGGGGTCGCTGGTTCAAATCCAGTCGGTCCGACCAATTTCCACATCAAATAGTTAGCAAAAAAAGAAAAATTCAAAAGTTACAAATAGTTAAATTTACTGAGAGTCGAAATTCTGTTTGAAGGCAATGTCCTTCTACGCCCTTTAACGCCCGCTCAGTTCCCTTCCATTTCCCTGCCACCGCTGCCTCATAAAAGTGAACTTTCACCAAAGTTCGAAAAACCAAGATCCAGAGTGAACATTCACTCGGGTTCAAAATTCCATCTTTAATCCCACCACAGGAGGCAGGTTCATGAATCACTACGGAGTCATTTTAAAAAAATTAAGAGAGCTGAATCAGCTCCAGCTAAAAGCCGCAGCCAAGCACATCGGCAGAAGTGCCGGTTGGCTGAGCGAAATCGAAAACAACCGAGGCAATGCCAGAATCTCACAAACCGAATTCGACAGAATCGTCAAAGCCTATGGAGGCGAAGCACAGAAAAGACAATTTGGAGCCTGGGTTGCCAGAGCTGAAAAGCCTAAGGCCAAAGATGCGTCCAAAATTTGTTTCGATGGCAGTGTTCTAAAATTCTTGCGCCACAAAGCAGGACTCACAATGGCCGAGGTTGCCAAAACAACCAACTTATCTAAAACCTACCTCTCCTATCTGGAGAATGGCAAAAAGCCAGTCAACCAGGGGCTACGGGACCGTCTACTCAAAGTCTATGGCTATAGCCCGTCGAGTTTTAAGAACTTTACCACAAAAGATAAACGTTCGGCCAGCATTCCCACTCGATACAAGCTTCAAATCTTGCTGGGTAATCTCGGAGAACAACAGATTCAGGAAATCTTTATTTTTGCCAATCAACTTTCAAGACAGGAGAATTAACAATGAGAGAACTAATCAGCGCCATAATTATTGCAGTGTCACTAGCCGGTGGAGCTGTCGGCCTCAAAAGCCTTCACGATAATATCCAAAAGGCGGCTCTTGAAAAAGCAGCCCAAGGCTTACCTTCGCTTTCAGGATTGACCAGAGCTTTAAGAGAAGAAAAAAAGAAATTCAGAAAATCTGAATAATCCGAAAATTTTAGCCCCTATTACTCAGTGGTGGGGGCTTCTTTGACTGGGGGGCAAGATTCCCCCTCGCACTTACTGGTAAAGTCGACCTTTAATTTGACGAAAATTGGAGGGTTATACCGGACACATAGTTTACACATTATACCGGAGACATCCTTTACACTTTTCTCAAACTCCTGAAAATTAGCTAACCCTTCACAATTTTTTCTAAAGGCACATCTAGGGCTTTTGCGATTTTGATGAGTGTCCCCATTTTTACATCGCCTTGCCCCAGCTCAACCTTATTGACCGTCCGTCTTGCAACTCCTGCCTCGTACCATAGGTCATCTTGAGTTAGGCCCTTGGATTGACGAATTTTAGCAATCCGCTTTCCCATTTCAATTAAGTAATTCTGAATCTCTTTGTCTATGTCCATACAATAGGGATATTAAAGTATGGTTAATCTATTGACAGCGCAGTAAAGTAGGTGCATTAAAGTATGTAATATGAAGGATTTGAAGGAAGAAACACTAAAAGAAGTTAGAGATAGGCTCTCAGATGTCAGCAGCTCTTTGAATGGTTTAGGAGGGTTATTCACTCTAGGGAGAACGGACCTCTTTTTAAAAGATGATGAGTTTTGGGGTGTAGGCGAACTTATAAAAGGTCTAGGAGCTGAGGTTTCAAGGATCGAAGACATTTTAAAGTGTGGAAATGAAGGCGGCAGAATCGTCGAAGGTTTGGATGACTCCAATTAGAGTTAGGGGTCTCATGAAAGAAATGAACTTGTTTTTAAAAGAAATGCGATTGAAGAGGGGTTTGAAGCAATGAGATGTGGCTCGGAGACTGGGTTATGGTTCTCCCCAGTTTATATCCAACTGGGAAAGGGGAATTTCTGAGCCGCCTCTTCACAAATGGAGAGCGCTCGCTCAAATATATGGAATTTCAAAAAATGAGTTAATAAAACGGCTGGTCGCAAGCTATCGGGAAAAGCTGCAAAAACACTTTTAAAAATAGAACGATCCATATCGTTCTCTCGAAAACGATGGCAAATAGATTTACCAATGCATTTCATGGGGTTATCCCATCAGCTGTCAAAGTACACACGACACTGTCATCTATTTCAAATCTTTTTCAATCAACTCAGTGTCTATAGCTTCAACTTCTGAATCTATCAATTCGGCAGCAGACATTAAGTTCTCTAATTGAGATCTTATTTCGTTCAGAGAGGTGCTAATTCTGTCGTCTCTCTTTAAAATATACTGAACTCCACCACAATTGATCTTAGTTCTGTCAGCACTGAATGAGCAAGTATCAATTGGGCACTGCTGAAATCTATGATTACAAGCAAATACATTCGCACTAATAAAAAGACTAGATATGAGGGCCGAAAAAACCAATAAATTTTTATACATAAAATGCTCCTTTAGCCACGAGTAGAGCAAAGTCCATGCCTTAAACACCAGTGTTCTTAAGTCAAAATAGCTGGACACAGGCGTATTTAAAGATTAACGAAAAGGGCCTTTACGGGGCCATTATCAATAGAATGATGTCAAAATTAGATTTTTAACTGTAATTTGTTTTACACCCTGACAAATATCGCCTGGATAATTTTTACTTGAGCAATGAGCTTCTTTTTCATACAGGCAAGACTTTGGTTGAATCTCTCGGAAAGAATCCCAAAGAATCTGTAGCATGGGAGTCCCACACATTACCATTTCAGGACCGTCTAGCTAATCAAGCCTCTTTCTTGAGCTTTGCAGCTTTAGACTGATTCAGCAAATACTGCAAATGAGAAGGGCTGACACCAAGCATTCGGGCCGCCTCTTTCTTGCTGCCGGCCTCTTCAATTGTGTCATGGATATAACTCATTTTTGCTTTGGCCTGTTTTTCGTCCCATTCTGACAGCTTTATACTTCCTGATTCGAGACCCGGCTTGTCCGTCGAAAACAAAGCAACATCTAGGTCTTCGGATTTGATAATTGGACCTGTCGCCTGAATCATGTGTCTCTCGATGACGCTCGACAATTCCCTCACATTTCCAGGCCAAGGATATTGTCTCAAGACATCCAGGGCTCGCTTTTGGAAGTGGCAGTTGAGGTCATACTTTTTATTAAAATGCTGAGTGAAGTGAGCGGTCAGCAAATCAACGTCACCAAGTCTGTCTCTAAGCGGTGGTAGTTCAAGCTCGACCACTTTAATTCGATACATTAGGTCCTCACGGAATAGACCTTGCTCAACCAAATCTTCAATTTTCTTGTGACTTGCACAGATGATTCTTACGTCAACTTTCTTGGAGATTCGCGACCCCAAAGGCTCAACGACTCTTTCTTGCAAAACACGAAGAAGTTTAGCCTGTACATCAATTGGTAAATCACCAATCTCATCCAAAAAGATCGTTCCTCTATCAGCCAGTACAAATTTTCCATCTTGCTCACTGACTGCTCCTGTAAAAGCCCCCTTTTTATGACCGAAAAGTGTAGATTCCAATAGATCCCTGGGGATTGCAGCACAGTTGATGGCTACAAACCGACCATTTCTCCTTGGGGAGTGTTCATGCAGTGCTTTGGCAACCAACTCTTTACCAGTGCCTGATTCCCCGTGAATCAAGACAGATACATCTCCAGCCTTTGCGAATCGCTCTATTTTAAAGCCCACCTTACCCATTGCCTCTGATTGACCAACCAGCTTGAATTTTTCAAGAAGTTTACGGTTTTCATTCTTATCCTTTGCTGGACGAACAGTTCTAAGAACTTCGTCATAGCGATTGCAGTACATTCTGATTCGAGACAGCATCTCATCTGGGTCCTCACTTTTTTCAATGAAGTCCACCGCTCCGGCTCTGTAGCTTTGTTTTAATGCCTCTCGGCTCGTGTCGCATGAGAAGATTGCAACTTGTTGTAGTGGATTGATTTCTCGAATCATGCTCGCCAAAGTGTCGCCCGACATTTCAGGCATCTGAAAATCCAAAAGGGCTAGAGCATATTCCTCTTTTTTCACCATTGAGATAGCCTTGTCTGGCTCTGAAACCGCTGTCACCTCAAGACCGTTGGCTTCCAAAAAGCCCTTTGTCGCTTTGATATTCCTCAGATTGTCATCAACCATCAATATTTTATATTGCATAACTTTGCTCCGTAAATTCTGGTTTAATCTCGACAATTGGTAAGCGTATAGACACAGTGGTTCCCAAGCCAACCTCGCTTTTTACTTCAATCGTACCATCTCGCTGCTCTACTATATGTCTTACGATAAAGAGTCCAAGTCCCGTGCCAGTGGAAGATTTTGATGTGTAATCAGGTTCAAAGATTTTTTCTTGAATACTTTCAGGTATGCCCCCACCAGAATCTTTCACCCTCAAAACGGCAAAGCCTTGTTTCAGACTCAAATTAACCTCAATACTGGCTCCGATTTCTGAGGCGTCGGCAGAATTTTGCATTAGGTTTTGCAATATGCGACTGACCTCGGTGTCAGTGATGCGAGAAAATACTGTATCCGCGGTGGAGATATTTGGCCTCACCTTGATATTTTTGCTGGTTAATCTCGGGAGCTGAGCCAGTTTAGCCGTTTCGGATAAAACTGCATTGGTCAAATTCAGAGGCTCTGCATCCTCAGCAGAACTGTTGAGACTTTTTACTTGAGACGCGATGGCCGAAACTTTAGCGACTGAATTCTTAATTTCTGCAATTAACCCTGAGCTATCTTCGCTTAGACTTTTCTTTTCAAGCGTCGCTAAAAATAGTTTTACCTGTGAGATCGGCCCCAAAATATCGTGAGCGATACCCCGTAAAGTCAACAGCTTTGCCTTTTCTCCAGCTCTCAATTCAAAAGTTTCGATTTGCGCATTGAGCCCCTTGATAGCCTCCCTAAGCGGGGCTAACTCAGAAAATGGAGCGTTAGACAATTGTCCAACCTGTTTGGGGTTTTCTTTCAACCGAGTTGACCAAGACAACAGGTCTTCAGAAAGTTCAGTCAATGATTGCCTGGATATATTAGCCACTCCCATAAGCAGTGCAATATAACCAATGGAGAATATAAGAAAGACGATACAGACATACAGAAAATCAAACTGAATTTTCCGGTTAAGATAAAGATACCCAAATAGCTTGCCCCCATCTATATCGAAGTAAATGGGGAGAAATACCTTTGCATTTCCCAGAAACCCTTCAAAGCAGGTAATACCCACATCACTGCAAGGTTGAAATTGAGCAGCTTCCTCACCTGGCGATAGGTAGTATTTTGTTAGATCGGGATTGAGGATATTTACGCTCTCAGAATCACGCAGGCTTAAGACTCTTGCCATTTGCTTTTGAGCAGCCTTGACATTTCCATCTAAAATTCGAGACCTAAAAGCACTGACCAGTGCATCCGCTGACTTTTCAAGGTCTGTACTCATTTTGTATTTTGCTAAAAAGAAAGTCACTGTCAGAGAAATCACAAAAATCAGTGCAAAGCCCAGTCCTGCCTGCCGGAATATTTGCTTTTCTAGGTGATCTTTCATAGAGCGAGGCTGCATTATTGAACAAACCTCACTTTAGAAAAAGAAACTGTTTCATCGGTTGTCGGTACACCCGAAAGGTCAATTCCACCTTTAGCTACGACAAGAGATGAAAAGTGAAAAAGAGGCAATATCGTGCCTTTCGATGTCGCCTCTGAGAATAACGACCTATAAACTTTATTTCGTTCAGCTTGAGTTGGAAGACTTCGAGCCTCTGTATATCTTTTTGAAAAATTGCCGTCCTTTTGATCCGCATTTGGAATAATCGAGGGAGTAAGGCCAAAAAAGAAATTCATAGCCCCTTCCACATTCGGGTCATTTACTGGAAGAGCCCCCATTAGTAGATCGTAGCTGCCTTCAGATCGTTTTTGTTCAAACTGATCCATTGTGACAATTTCAAAAACAGGCTTTACTCCTGTGACTTTTTCGATAGCCAGACTCAAACCTTCTTGAAGTTGTTCAATGAGTTTGGTTTTGCCTGTCAATATTTTCAGCCTTTTGCCTCTCAAATTTGATTCTGCCGCCTGCGCATTCACCACACTAAATTCTTGGTCATACAAAACATATCCAGATGGAAAAAACTGATTTGCCAGGGTGAACCCGCTAAGACCGGCCATCATTGCGTTTAGATCAAGTGCTTGTCTGAGAGTTTTCAGTAGAGCCAAACCATCGCTGTTAATTCTTTTGTGGCTTAGACTGAGGAACATCACTTTATCGAGATTGCGATTCCAGATTGAAAAGTCCTTGCTCTCCAACTCTTTTTTGATTGAACTTGGCAGCAGTGACGATGAACTCATCAAATTGGCCCAAGAGTTTGACTTCATTTCCAGAAGTGACTCCCCCTTGCCATTGGGCCTACGAACAACTACGGCATTTGCCATGCCTTTCTCATTAAACTTCCAGTAGTTACTTTTACTAAGCTTAATTTCTTCTTCACTGGAGGAAGACAAGTGAAAGGCCCCTGAAGTTCTTTTTAAATTTATGGAGCCATCCTTCAAAACATCGACGATTCCATACATGGGCTCACTCAGTTTTCTAACCAATCCGGTTTCGGAAATAGGTTGCTTGGAGATGAACACCACTGTTGAATCGTCAGGAGCCTCAATCTTCTCAACCAAGTCAAATAGTGATTTGAGGGCCGAGCCATGTTGATTTTTGGCTCTGTCAAAGCTTTTCAAGATCTGCTGAGAAGTTATCCTAGTGCCATCGGACCATTTGGCTTTTTCATCTATAGCAAAAACGAGCTTGTTTTGGTCTTTGATATCCCAACTCTTCGCCAGCCCTGAGATGATTTCTTTCTCGGGGTGCCAAACAACCAAAGGAGTTCCGAGCGCATAAGACAGATCCAGATCGACCAAAGTTCTGACTTTCTGTGGATCAAGCGGAAGTGCATATTGCATATATGTTCGAATGGTATTGGTAGATGTCTCCATCATGGCTTTTTCTCCATTGGCTAGGACTGGCAAAATTAAAAACAAGCTGAGAACCAAAGTCTTCACTGGGTTTAGTGGCCCCAGCAAGTTGGTTGAGTCACATCTTGAAGTTGGATCGCTTGTCGGTCTCTCACAACAAGTTCTCCTTTTTCATTTAAGCCCACAACTGACTGGTCCCAGTCAATTTTGACATATTGATCGAGCAACTCTAACCGTGGCTCAAGCTCAATACGCTTTTCTGCTGGCAGGTCTTCGTATGCAGTAAACTTTGCGGAAACCTCAGTACTTGCGACTGCGTTTGCACTTAGTCCAACCAAGGCCGCTGCAACGAGCTTTCCAAATGATTTTTTGTTGTCTTTCATAATAATCCCCTCCGTTATGAAATGATGTGTGGTTTAAAGTTAATCTGCGAATAAGTCATGGAGTCAGCAAAGCGGTTGCTTGCTTTCCCCGAATTCACAATTGCAATTTGGTCTGCCGGCCCCCAACTCAGTTCAAATTGATTTGGATGTTTAGCGAAGCCAACTGAAAGTGGTTCGTTCATCACCTCTGTGAATTTAGAATCGTGTAAAACATTTTCAATAAAAAGCTCTACACGCTTATTCCAAAGATCCAAAGCTTGGTCCCAACTCACGGACTTACCGGCAAACATCCAACCTGGAAATGGCTCAATATAGGCATAGTAGACAGCATGAGCCCCTGGCTCTACTTTCGAATACTTGGTTCCCATCATCAATTTTTGACAGTCGTCCCAAAATGCTTTTCTTAGCGATAGATGAGCTGAACGGCAGCACTCGCCAATCGCGCTCTCGACGGATTCAAAGAGGTCAGGCTTTGCGGAATGACTGGAGATACCGAAATTTCCATCTTTAACAAAAAGACAAGTCAGTGATGGGCCAAGTCCTTGAGTGGAGAGCAGCAAAATCAAATCGGAATACTCTGACTGAGAAAGTTCATCGTTCACCCAACTGCTGATTTTTTCGGGGAGAGTGTTGCTATCAATTTTTATAAATGGAGTGGATGTGTACCATTGGGCGAGAACTGCATCTCTTTCCGCAACTTCAAACACTGCTGCCATTTTTGATTGTTCTGATGTTGAGTGTGCAGCCCAACCATTGCTGGAACGGGCTCCGGCAGATGGATTCTGCTCGGACCATGTTTTCATTGCCGCCCGCTCAAGCAACTCTGCAACGGCTTTAGTCATCGCAAGCTCCACGCTCTCGGCTTCGCCGCACGTTAGTATTTCTGTGCCTTTGAAACGCGCCTTCAAATTGATAATTTCGGGAAAGTAACGATAGCCGGCAGGACGGTGACCCTTAGATACTTCAACACTCTCAAGGTTAAATGGAAGTGAGTGCCACCACTCTTGGCTTTGACTTTGGTCATTTGAAAGTTGAGTCTCTGCGAAACTCATAACGCTTACCCCCTTATCCCCCTGAAGCGTTGCTGCCCACCATATAGGCAATCGCCGTACCAAACATTGTTTGTGTAAAAATGACATGAAAAATCTTGTGAGGGAGAAATTATCGAGGTTTCAGCCAACTCCACTTCTTACCGCAAGCTGCTGACTCGTCAAAAAAGTTCAGGGAATTTGAATTTTTATAATCAATCATTGTTTTTCCCGACCTCAAAAATCATTAAAATGCTTGGGGTTCTAGCGGTTTATGAAAACAGAATCAAAAAATTCAGACTTTCTGAATCTCAAAGCATTTTGTTCAATCTGATGCTATAACGGGTCTTATGTTGGATCTGAAGATTGGAGGACCCGTTGGAAACTGCTTGTTACCGAATAAAATTAAAACCAGGCTCACTTCCCAAGGTTGAAGAGTGGGCCTCTCGACTCAATAGTGAAAAGTCAGAAGTTGCCAAACTGCTGGTAAATGAAGGCGTGAGTATTGAGTCGGTATTTTTAGAAGACACCTCCGAAGGGCAGTTTTTGATATATTACCTACGCGCGAAAAGTCTCAAGGCCGCGCAGGAAGCTGTTGCTTTAAGTCAACATCCAATAGACGTCTATCATAGAGAGACCTTGACAGAAATCACAGAAGATTTTTCAGTTTTGAGATCTTTAGTGCAGTTCGAATAGACCTCCCATCGAAGAAGCCACATCGTTTTGAATAAATAAAGTGGCCTCGTTAACTCGTGCTATGAGGTTGAAACAGAAGCCAATTGACACGTTGAAAACGGGAGGCCATTAAAAAGCTTGGGAGATCGGTGACTCGACGGCGGTGGCCGGATAGACGGAGCAGAGAGGCAACGGACGTAGAGCGAGAGAGGCAAGCGGCAAAGAAGCGCAAATTTGGCACACCACTGTTTATCTACTGTACGCAACTTTTTTTTGAGTGTGAATTTTGTTGAAGAAATCAAACATATCAATGCCTTACATTTGGGCTATCTTTGGCATTATGTTTGTATCATTTTAAGCAATACCAGGCGATGTAGAGGACGTATGAAAAACCTGAAGTTACTTTTCTTTCAAACAATGCTTATTTTTATTGAGGTCGAGGCACTGGGAGCCACTCAATTAAAATGTTCCGATGTTTTAAATGTGGTTCGCAATGCTGAAATGCGAGAAATTAGCCTTTTTGATGCTGTCTATAGACCATTTGAAACAATAATGTCAGATGATCTGGTGAACAGCGGCGTTGTCTTGATAATTTTGGATAGCCTCGAAGATTCAAAGCCAGAAAGAATGGCACCTCGGCAGTCTTTTTGGACCCTTGAAAACAGGTTCCCAGATGCACAAGTTGTAGAGCACTTAAAGGTATTATCATACCTATCGCTTGACATGAGACTCTCGCAAGAAGCCAATGATTTTAAAACAACGATTATGCGTGGCTTATCCTATGATGAGCTTGAAGCCGTTTGGGCAGATAATTTCCAGCAAAATCACAACCCAAATACATTTGTTGAAGTGAATGGCATTTTTGTAAAAGTCAGCGGTGTCGACAAGTTATTCTCTTTATATGATACAAGTGGAATGGAGACAAGACTTGAAAGAGATGTTACAGATGAAGGAGGAGAATTTATTGCCAATTTAGTTTCAACATATGGAGAAGATAGAGTAGAGTATATTATTAATTCACACTCGCACCCCAACCGATTAAATATTACCCCCCCAAAATGCTGAACAACTGGAAAATTACAGCGCTGGATTTATGGCTGCAGCATCCAGAGGGGATTACTTAAATCACAAGAACTTAATCAAAACCTATTATCCTACTGTTCCCAAAGAACGAATTATTGAAATTGCAGTTGCAATCGCACCAAATGGACAAATTATTCTTAGTGAGTACAGCGCAAATATTAATTGGGGAGGTATGTGAGTGAGCTTCAATATTGACCGGAGAAACATATAAGATAGCGAGTCACGTTTTTTTTTTACGGTTTTTTTAACTTACGCGCGTAAATTGTTACCAACCTCAAAAAATTGTCAATCTAATGACTAAATTTGAAAATCTCTTTTTAAGTATCAGATATATATTCGGAATTTGGGCAATTTTGAGCTCCGAATTTTTTAGTGTATATGGCATGTTTCTTGGAGAGGACTTACATAGTAGAAATTTATGTTTAGAAGTAATTTTAAAATGAATTGATCGGAAGGTTAGGTTTGTATGTTCTTTGCTAGAATTTGTTGGGGATTTATTTTAATCATTTCATTTGGGCTAACGCACCAAGTTCATGCTCAGTTTGGAGGTTGGGATTTTGGTACAAAGCCGGCCATCAAAGAGAGTTTATCTCAAGAGGATATTCAAAGATTGAACTCAATGAATATTTATGGGTTCTCTTTTGAATCTATGGATTCAAGCATGGCCTTCTACGAAGGAGCAGTAATAATATTAGAACTAGAAAGGCTTAAAAAGTATCGAGTTTGGGTTGGAAAAAAACATGAATTGAAAGAAAAATCCGTTTTAAAGTTTGTTGCATTTAGAGCTGGTGGATTCCAGTTGATTCTAAATCAAGATCCCGAAGGTAATATTATAGAATCTATTGAATTTGGATTTCCTCCGAGATCAGTATTTCCAGATGCCCAACTTCCCCAATATAATAATTCTCAAAACAACTTTGCTCCAAACGTCGAATTAGTCAATGTTTTGCTCAACAAAGAAAATCTTGACTCGTTGGAGTCACAATTGAACTCTCTAGGTATTGGAATCAAAGACCTATTGGAGACAGGTTTGAATAGTGAGGAGATCTCACTGGCCACTGAGATACAACAGGCTGTCGAAGAGCCACAAAATAACGAGAGAAAATCTAAAATCGAAGCTGTGGCCAATAGAATTCAAACCAAAGTGGACTTTGAGGTTTTTAGCAGAACATTATCCAAATTGGTTTTAGATACGAATGACCCTCACTTGATGAGTGAATTGTATTTAGAACTCCTAACTCATTTTGCTCAAATTCTAGATGCCAAAAAATTAGATATATCTGCAATTGAGGACAGTTCTTTGGTTGACGTTATTCATAGTATTCAAATGAAAATTCACAACTATGCCGTTACGGCAATCAATAATTTTTTAGATATTCGAAATGACATTATTGCCAAAGGTTTTAACTTGCTCGTTGAGAATGTATTCATTGGGTATGATCCAAACAGAGTGGGGTCGAGTCTATTCGGCCCAAGTATTGATCTTCTAGAGAGAAATAAAGTGGTGTTTCAAGACAAATACCTTTCAAGTAGACAGCGGACGGCAATGATAAATCTCTTAGTTAATGAAATAGAGGATCCTAAATTGCCTAGAAGAAAGCCAAGTCTGTCATGCGGGGATTTACTAGTGGGTTCTATAGATGTGGATGGTAGTCAGTGATGTATAGAGTTGCTCTTCTATCTATCTTCTGTATATTTTTTGAGTCTAGTTCATACGCTGTAGCTCAGTCTCCAATGCGATGCAGGGACATTCTAAATATAGATAAAAAAGCTGTTACAGAAAATGTTACTATTTTTGAGGCAGTTTTTGATTCTTTTGAGAATATTAAGAGAAGAGACCTCGTTGACAATGGCAAGGTGCTAAGAGTTTTAGACCAGGTGGGGGATGAAAGACCTAAGTATTACGCTCCTCGACAGTCTTTTTGGACATTACAAAATCGTTTTTCTAACGAACAAATTATTCAACACATTCAAGCTTTGGCATATCTTTCTTATGACTCAAGGCTTACACAAGAATCAAATTGGTTTAAAACAAAGGTTTTGAAGGGCTTGTCCTACGAGCAATTAGAAGAAATTTGGGCAGATAGTTATCAACAATATTTTAACGCTAAAACTTTTGTGGAAGTAAATTTAGTTCTAGTCAAAGTAAAGGGTGTCGAAGAAATGTTCTCACTTTTTGGAACGAGCGGGAACTTTATATTTGTATCAGACGATGTCTCTAGGCAGGCCGGCCAATTTATCAAAGATTTGGTGAATAAATATGGCTCCGAACAGATTGAGTTTGTGGCAAACTTTCACACTCATCCTCATTTTTTTGAAAGCGAAGAAGATAATGGAAAATATAAAAGAGGATTCATGGCAGTCGCAACAGCCCCAGACTTTCACTCCTACAAGATTACTCATTCTCGATATTTTAAATCGGTCTCTAGAGAAAAACATCTAGAGTTTGCTGTTGCATTTTCTGATAATAGTCAAATTATTCTCAGTGAATATGGTTTTAACATCGATTGGGAGAGGTTTAATGCCCCAGATTTTGATGTTTGGAGTTGGTGAGTTGCTCTTTGCAGGTCATAAAAGGCAAGGGCATTCAGATTTAGCTTCAGTCTATCAATTTAAATAGATCGACAAGGACAAGACTCACATGTTGCTTTGGAGAAGGTTCTGAGTCGACCAGATTCTTAAGGTCCACATAAAACTTTCTACTTAGTTCAAATACTTTTTGGTCAAGTTCGGTGTTAGATGAGAATGAAAGAAATGCAGCTTTGTGCTTTTCTTTAAGAGGAGAGTGAGTTTCTGAAAACGATTGGATTTCTTTGCGCAACAATCGACACAAATTTCTGCTGCTCATAGAGTTTACTGATCCGAAGTCGACATTTTTTTTAACCTTTTTATACAGCCCACCAGATCTAAAAAGTATTCCAGACTCTTCTAGAGTTTTTAAACTTTTCTCCACCTCCATTCTGCTGATCTCTAGTCGATCAGAAATGAATTGAATACCTCCATTATTTTGTTTGTAGTACCCATCTAACTCAAGGCACTGCGATATTAAAAAAAGAGAAAGGTTCTGAGAGGAAATTTTTGAGTATTCACTTTCAGATTTAAAAAGTAAGGCTAAATGGTTTTGTTCGTCTATAGGTAAAAAACATCGTATAAATCGCAGCACTCTTCCGTAAACTATATCGATGAAAAATAAAAAATCTGAGAACTTCAACTTTGATGATCCAGTAATCAACCGATAGAACTTCTGCTTTGGATACTGAGTTTCTATAACCTCGACAGAGGACCGATCAAATAGCTTTAAGACCTCAGTTTGCTCTGGGTAGGAGGAAGATTTAAGATGAATAGATTTTTCTAAGGCTTTTCCGATATCGAAGTTAAAATGTTTGCAAATACAAACGAAATCTTGCCAGTAGAGACTGCGGGTTCCCTTTTCCCAGCGATTGACAACGTTGAAGTTGGCACCTAAGACGTGGCTGAACTGGGCCTGAGTATTTGATCCACGAAGCTGGCGAATAATGGCTTGCACAGCTAATTGGTAGTGATTCGATTGGCTCATATTGACAGTTTAAATCATCTCCAAAAATAAATGTAACAAATAGTTCATAGAGGATGTCTTTCCGACAGCTTTCTAAATATGACTTTTTAAAAGTCAATTTCAGTAATTTACAAAAAAAGCCAGACTTCTGCCCAGATAAGAAGTTGACAAGAGGCCATCAGAAAATTACTTGAAAAACACAAATACATTTCTGATGGAGGAATACGATGAAATTTTTGGCTTATTTATTTTTGATTGGTTTAGTTCCAGTTTCCGCAGCAGCTAACGACTTTTGGATGCTCGCAAAAAAGTGTGAACTAGAGAGTGAGAACTATGATATTCAAAAGATTCATATATCAATTTATAGCTCTCGTCTTGATAGAATTTCTCAGGATATACAGCTTGTTTATTACTACCCTGAAGTAGGTGGAGAGGATTTTTCATTTATGAGTCTCTTCCGTGCCGAAGAAGATGGTATTTACCAAGGGAAATTGACTAATATTGATTTTTTAGTTGATGCGGATTTAGATATCTTTAACGGCTCTCTAAATTTTTTCGAAAATGGAGAACTTGTGGAATTTAAAGGTACTTGTTACTAGGTTTTAATTCTTTTGCTTATAGAGTCTTCGAGTAGCGCAGCTACTTCGAAGATTCTATACTTTACTTTTTGAGAAGAAGTGTTCTTTAGCTTCTTGTCCCAATTTCAGGGACAACACCAAAGTGGCATGATTTAGACTTTCTGAATCGCCGAAAATTCCTAAAATTTCTCATAAGTCATTAATATCCGATTTGATTTCTAGATTTAATTGGGCAATGGTTTTAAATTCCTTAACTACTTTTTTGGTTAATAAACCTAAAAGCTTTCGAATTTCTCCATTGAAATTAAACTCTTGCCTAGACTTAACCAGTTTTTGGCATTGCTTGCAATTTATAAAGGGGGAAGGCGGCTAATGAAAGCAGTCTTCGATGCAAGGAGTGTAAGAGATGTCTAGTTATCAATCGAAGTGTCCTCGTTGCCATAGCCATGCCTACGAGAACTTCTCAAGTCACAGTTATTGTCCAGACTGTTTGTATTCACCAGAATTGGACACCCACTTTCAAAAATCAAAGGGAATACCCATCAGAGAGGCTGAATCATACATAAAGCCCGCCGAAGTGCATTCGGTTCCCAAAAAATCAAAGAAATCATCAGAAGAGGCTTCGTGAGGTTCAAGATGTTGAAACAAAGGGTTGGGAATTGGTGGGCAAAAATCTCTCAGAATTGGTGGGAAGCTGGAGAAATTCACAAACGAATCGAAGAACGACGGGTCGAGGACTTAAAAAAATACAATCAATGGGGGCAATGGAAATGAAATTTGAAACTGAAGGAAAGTTACAAAGAAATGAGTTGGGTCGTTGGGAAGTGTTGGATGTGCAGCTGTGCTCAGGTAGCCCAGTTGACATTCTCATAGACGGTCACTGGATCAGTGGGGTGATTGAGCATTGGCAGGGGGATTATTACTGGTTTTCCAGATACGACGGAATTCCTGTCATTTTGTCTTCGAGCATTGTTGCTCGCATACCCCAATAAAATCAAGGAGCTTCAAACAAAACATAGAGCAAAAATAAGTGGCGGGCGTGCAGGTTTCATTTTTTCAATCAACAGGAGTATATATTTTGACTGAACAAGCTATTTCATTGAAGGACAGGACGGAAACATTAAATTTATTCTGGCTTTGCGAACATGCCGGAAAGAAATACCCAGCAGGAGTTGCATTTTACAACCAAGAGCAGGGAGACTTCAGACTAAAGGTGGATCTACTGCCAGAAGATAAAGTTTTATTTCTAAAAGCGGTGTCTTCCAGTGGAGATGTCACTCACTTTAGAGTTGAGTCAGCGGTGAGAAAATCTGGCAGGATCACTCACCGAGCAGAAGTTGGAACTGGCTATCTCAGAGACGGTGACCCCTCTATATATATGGATCTTGGACCATTCTCTCGAACTCTAGTTTTGGAACAAGAATGAGCAGAATAAAGGCATATAGCCCGCTGCTGGTTTTTGTTGTTGGTTGTTTATTTTTGATGCTGGTTCCTGAGCTTTCTGTTGCCTTTCCTGGAGGGGCTCTTGAAAGTAAAGTGAATGGAGTTACCAATGGTCTGATTAATTTTCTGCTACCCGCAGCAAGTGTTATCGGTCTTGTTTACGCAGCAATATTGGCGGCTACAGGAGATGCCTCGGCCAAGTCTCGGATGGTACTTATCGCGATTTGTAGCATTGTTGGGATGCTTGCCCCTCTTATCATTGGTTGGCTACAGGGAATGGTGAATTGATGCTAGAGACTTCAACAATTTACCGAAATCTCGATGCAAAATTTAAGATTGGAGGCGTGGACGCCTCTGATCTTCTTTCTGTTTTGATACTGGCCGCTGTGATGAATCTTTTTGTGGGTCAGTTTTCTTTTGGACCCATTTTCATTTTTGGTCTACCAGCGATGCTCTTTTGTGCTCTTTATTTTGGCAAGAAAGGCAAGCCCGAAGGGTATCTTCAGCAAGTTATTAAATTCTACATTTCATTGGGAGAACTTCATGCTGGTGGTGAAGGTCAATGAAGAAATCAATCATTGCTGGGAAACTTCCATTTTTTAAGTTTGAAGATCACACGATGGTCTATACCGATGGATCTTTAGGTGTTGGCTTTAATTTGGGTGGGTTTGATGCTCACTGCGCATCAGTGGATGCCATCAACCCATTTTGTCAGAAAATTGAGAGTCTAATTGTTGGTCTGGGGCCGAATTTGCGATTGCAAGTATTTTACAAACTTTCTGGGGAGGCCGACGAAGTTGTTGGTGAACATCTTAAGGCATCAGAAAAATGTGAAAGTTCCTATCAGCCGATCAGGAAAGCCAGGGGCAAGTTTTTGAAGAAGAAGATTGAGGAGGGTGAGTTTTTCGTGCCTCAAATCTATTTTTTTCTTCGAAGCGAACCGCTTAAGTTTAAGAAGAGCAAACTTTTTGAAAAGAAATCGCAATCGGTGGTCTTTCCAGAAAAAGAGTTCGAGCTTCACAAGGAGAAGTTTTATACGCTGGTTGCCCAAGTGGAAGAAGCTTTGAGGTCATGTGGGCTGGGTCCAAATAGACTACTAAAGTCTGACTGGTTTGACCTATGTTTTTCCCACCTCAATTTTGATCGTTCAGAAAACGTGGGCACTGCCACCTTGAGAGACGACAGAGATCCACTCTCACCCAGCCTTGGTGAGCAGCTGGGATTGACAAACATCAGCGTGTTTAAACAACATCTAGAAATAGGAGATTTAAAGTTTCGCTGCATTAGTATGGGTTTACTCCCCGAGGGGGAAACCCAAAGCTCAATGATTGAAAGCCTATTGGGTTTGCCTTTTCATTTCTGGCTATCTCAAAGCATTAAAACTCTCGACCAAAAAACTCAGATTGAAAAATTGGAGTTGATGAGACGAGTTGCCAATTCAATGGTATCTGGAAGCCAAAATGTTTCTGACATTGAGAGTGAGTCAAAACTGTCGAGTCTCGAAGATTTATTACGAGACCTTATGAATGGCTCAGAGAAACTGGTTTCGTCTGATATGACGATCACAATTTGGGGAAAATCTATTGAAGAGTTAGAACTAAAGACCGAGGAAGTTTTGCGAGCGTTTCGCTCGATGGGGCAAGCGGAAGGGTTGGTCGAGACATTTGCATTGGAAGATGCTTTCTTTAAAAGTATGCCTTCAGTTTGCGAAGGCTTTCGGCACAAAAAGATGAAGTCGAGCAATTGTGCTCACCTAATGCCACTATTCTCGTCATGGATGGGAAGCAAAAGGCCGGTGGTCATGCTTTCTAACCGTGAGGGAGCACCGTTTTCAATTGACCCATTTGCTAAAGAGCTGCCCAACTGGAATGGCCTCATATTCGGAGGATCTGGGGCTGGCAAATCTTTTAGTATTTCTCAATTGATGCTGCATTTCTGCGGGCAAGATCCAAAGCCTAAAATCGTCTGGATAGATAACGGTGCCTCCAGCGAGAAGCTGGTTGAAGTCATGGACGGAGAGTTTCTTGATCTTCACCTAAAATCTGGTGTGTGCCTCAATATGTTTGATCTTGAGCACGGCGAAACAAAACCCTCATCGGCGAAGATTAAACTCATACTCGGTTGTCTTGAATTGGTTTTAAAAGATGAGGACAAGCCAGGACTCCCTAAGCGAGACAAAGGCCTTTTAGAAGAAGCCATTTTTGATTGCTACGAGTCCGTCAAAGAGCGAGTGCCAAGGTTGTCGGATTTAAAGAGTATCTTGTCGGATCATCCCGTTTCTGAGATGAAAAAGTATGCAGATATTTTATACTCATGGACGGGCGACACGGCTTACGGGCGAATGCTTGATGGTGAAACAAATGTAAAACTCAGCAAGGATCTGGTGTCGATTGAGGTCAAGGGTTTGGAGAACTACCGCGAACTCAAAGACATTCTTTTGCTGTTATTGACTTCACACATTAAGGATGAGGCAGCAAGCGATCTGTCTCGGCCTTATTTATTGATTTGTGATGAAGCCCAAAGGTTGTTTAAAGGCTCAGCGATGGGTCGTGAGTTTGCCATTGATTGTTTTAGGGTTTTCCGAAAGTACAACGCAGGGATCTGGTGCATTAGTCAAAACTATAAAGATTTTTTGTCGGACCCAGACCTAGCGGATTCACTTATGCCCAACACGACCTTTCTGTTCATTCTAAGGCAGCGAAAAATCTCCTGGGAAGAATTTAAAACAACATTTGACTTCAACGATGCACAAGTGGAAGCGGTCAAAAGCCTCGACATTGTGAAGGGAAAGTATTCCGAGTTTTTCTTGCTTCAAGATGAGGACCAGGCAGTAGTGAGACTTGAGCCAGAGCCCTTGAGCTACTGGATCTGTACGACTGATGGGGCTGACAAATCAAAGGTATCGGCTTTAAGAGAGAAAGACCCTTCTCGTCCCTTGATTGATATTTTGTCGGAGTTATCCAAAGGAGGGTTCAATTAACCAGCTTAAAAAAGTCAGTGTGATAAGTCTGCTTTGCATGGCATTGGTCATGCCGGTGAAGTCCCAGGCTTTTTTTACCGATGGTTCCGGTTGGGCTGCGGTTGGCTACTTAGTCAAAATTCTAGAAGAGAATTACAGAAGGTACTTGCAGCTCAAACATATGATGGACACAGCGAGCGGTCATTATGATTACATCAGAGCTTTGAATAAGGGCTTAGAGAATTCAATAGGTCTCTTGGAGTCACTGCCCGTCAAAGATGATGAGGTTCTGGGAAGGCTAAAATCATTTAGACAGGCCGTAGGTCATATCGAAAATCTGTACGGGAAAATCCCGAAGAGTCCAGAAGAGGCTCTTCATAGACTTCATGATGAATCGGTGGCCGAGAGCCTCAGAATGGCAAATGCGTTTAAGGATTTTTCAGAAAGCCAGGAGAAAAACTCCCAAAAAATGAGTGTGCAAGCCAGGAGAGCATCTCCGAAGGGTGCCGCTCGTATGCAGGTACAAAGCAATGCGGAGATATTGAGAAGTCTCTCGCAGTTGATTCGCTTGAATACCCAAATGCTTAAGCTTCAAAGTGAGCAATTGGCTATTACCAATAAGGCGGCCAAGGACAACGTGAGCCGTTATCAGAAGGTCTCAACAGATTTGGGAAGAGGGTTTTCAAATTTTGAGCCGGAAATGGGGTTTATACGATTTTAAATGTTTAACTATTTATCTGGTGTCGGTGCAGAACTTCATTTGCAGATGGTCAGTGTGTTTTGGGTGCTATTAATTCCATTCTTAGCATTCTTGATGGTATTGGAAATTTTAAAAGAAGAAGATCCAAACATTAAAGGTCTTCTCAGGCGAGTGGTCATCTCCATCATATTGCTACTTAGCTTTGATTGGACGATTGATGCTATTGCCACAATTGGCGATGCCGTAACTGAAAGAATTGATGGGCTTCAACGGCTTTCCGATGTTTTAGCGAATCTGGGGCCAAATTATTCAGGAAAAGACAGTTGGTTCAATGTACGAGAGACAATTTTGTATGTCTTCAGCATAGTGGCTTACCTTATTGCCTACTTAGGCTTTTTTGTAGCAACGGCATTGACCCACTTTGTATGGACAATTCTATATGTTGCAGCCCCAGTAATGATTCTCATGTACCTGAGTCCATCTACGGCTCACGTTACAAAAAGCCTCTATAAAGGTCTTGTGCAGGTGGTGATTTGGAAAGTGCTCTGGAGTCTCCTTGCAATTTTGCTACTAAAACTAGCAATTCAGCCGGAGGTTTCTGGAATGGAGGACTACATCATGTCGCTGGTCGTGAATCTTTGCATTGGGTTTTCAATGTTGTTTATCCCGATTGCCACAAGATCACTTGTGTCTGATGGAATGAGTTCGGTTGCAGGAACTCTAGCTGCGGTTCCCACAATTGCAGCCGGTGGTGCTGTCAAGATGGCAGCTACGAGGTACGGTGGCAAAGCACTAAAAGCTGCGCAGTTTGCAGCCAAGCCCGCCACCAACCCAATTGCAGGACGAGTAGAAATGTTGAAAAACCGAGTTAAGCCTCGGTTCGAACGGTTAAAGAAGAATTATGGCTCCATTGGACTTCCTGAAGAAGTCAGAAAGAAAAGAGCCAGTAAAATCAATAGGAGAAATAGAATTAAGAGATGAATAACGAATCAAAGAATACGGTGCCAAATATTTGGCTTGCGCAGGAAAATACTATTCGAGTTTATAAGTTGATCGCTATAGGACTAAGCATTCTTTCAGTTGTGCTGATGTCCACTGTGGTGGTGATGAGCTTTAGTGATCCAGTCGTTGTTAGTGAAACCTCTGAACAGTTGAAGTTTTACCCGAGCAAAAAAGCTCCTGCGACGATTGGAGAGAAAGAAATCAAGAGTTTTAGCGAGGAGTTTTTGCGGCGGTTCTATGTCTGGTCAAGCTTCGATCCAGAGGCTCTAAAAATCGAGATCTCTCCTTTGACTGAGGAGAACTTAGTAAAAAAAGCTGTGGCTGCCCAGTTAAAAAAATATGGGTCGAAGGACTTTGCTGGTAAGAAAATCGCACAGGCGATTACATTTGTGAGAGTCAATGTGTTTGAGGACCGAGTTGAGTGTCTGTTTGATAGAGTTTTAAAAATTGATGGTCTACCTCTAGTGATTCCAACCACCATGACGCTATCTTTGCTGAAGGGTAAGGCAAACCGACTGAACCCTATGGGTGTTTATGTTGTTGGAATCAACGAGAGTGAGGGAATCAATTAGAATGTTAATGCTGTTGATGTGCATGACTCTGATGTGCCCAAATCTTATGGCTGGGCCACCAGGGGAAAAAAGGACAATTCTCACATCTGGAGAAAAAGTTTATACCATTAAGTATCAACTGGGACAAAGTACAGTGTTGTACTTTGGTGAACAGCCTCAAACTGTGATCTGCGGGAATAAGAACTACTTCAATATTGAAAAGATCAAGGGAGGGATTACGATTCAGCCTCTATCGAATATTTCAACTAATCTGACCGTTTTATCTGGCGGCAGAAGATATTTGTTTTATCTGACACCTTCTGGCCGGAGAAAATCTGACGGTTTTGTTGAAGTGAGATGGGTTCCAAAGGCTGCGACCAAGCCAGTGAGATCAAAAGTGGAAGTGGACCAATCTTACAAGGTCAATGAGATTGGCTCTCACTTAAAATTGAGCCCTAGCCTAGAGTTTTCGGTGCTGAATGAAAAGTGGCTGGACAATGATGGTAGACAAATTTTTGAGCTGAGGTTGAAGAATTCGAGCCGTGCTAGAATCTCAACTGGTAGCATTGAGGTTATCGCCGCTTCAAAAGGCAAACCGATTAAAAAACAAGTGCTCGTCTGGGAAATGCAAAAGCTTTCAAAAGGTCAAGTGACGATGGGGAGACTTATTGTGACTGAAAAGGTCAATGGCCCCATGAGAATTTTAGTTGGGTTTAAAGGTAAAACAACAGAGCTTGTGATTGGGAGAAAGTATCGCTAGCTGGAAAGCGCGGGCAAGCAGGGTATTTCTAGTTGAGAGTGGTGGGAAAAAAATATTGGTTGCAAAGAAGGTCGGCATTTATCTGGCCGGCCTTTTTCTTTTGGCTACAGCAATCCTGGCTTGGCTTGGTCCAACAGAGGACATAACTCACTACTCGCAGTCCCACGGAACTGTCGAGGATAGTGACAGCAATAGAGAAGGTTCTAGTGCAACGGATGATGTGGCAAATCTGTTTGGGCAAGGAGAGGCCAAAAGGAAAAGAGATGCAGAAAATCAACGAAGAGCAAATAGTAAGAAGAAAAGTAGCATCAAGTATTTTACATCACAGTTGATTGGTTCTGACGCAGAGAAAGCAAAGACTATGCTATCTGGCTCGAAGCTTCTTGGCGTCCTTTTGAACCCAATCGACACTAGGGCTGACAGCCCTGTGAGGGCAAAAGTCATCCGAGATGCAGCCAGCGGAGGTCTGATGATTGAAAAAGGCTCGGTTCTTGTTGGTCGCTTTTCTTATTCAGGTTCTGGAGATCGGGTTCGAATTGATTTCGACCGAGTTGTTTCCTCATCAGGAAAGGCCAAAAAAATAAGTGCCCAAGCTCTCGATGCGTCAAGTTTCACCGCAGGAATCACAGGTGAAGCTTTTTCAGAAGAAGGTATCAAAATAGCAAGTCAGCTTGGCCTTTCCATGTTTTCTGGCATGGCCGACGTTCTCACAGAGAAGGAGTCACTTGGTTTCGCACAAGGCTCTATTCAGGCAAAACCCACTATGAAGAACGCTCTCTTACAGGGGCTATCGGGTGCAGCAAGGGATCAATCTCAAAGAACAGCTAGAGATATCGAATCACTTAAGGAGTATGTTCTGGTGGAAAAAGGCAAGGAACTCATCATCGAACTAACGGAGGACTACAAATAGAAAACAATAACAATGCTGGAAACAACAAATTTTTGAATATCATTGGAGATGCTTTCACATTTATTGTGCAATTCTCATTTGGGGTGGTGTGGAGAGGCCTTTGTCGAAGCTGTACATGGAAGCGCAAATATGTCGTTAGATGGACTGTCTATCTGACTTGGCTCATCGTGGTGACTCTGGGTCCAGCCTGGAGTCTCGGCTATATAATTTGGTCGATCTTCTCATGGATTAAGATGGAAGGAGTTGGTATCTGGGTTGCCGAATCGGTGCATGAATCGGCCTTGGTGAGCCTACTATTTCTGCCGCCGTTTCTTTTATGGTTGGGAGCTAGAGGCTACAAAGACTGGAGCCTTGTCAGAAAATATGACTCAGCCATCAAACACTTAGGGCTTAAAACGCCCACTGGTATCAAGCCGACGGTATTGAAAGTGATTGAACTTGAAAACCACAGAAAGCGAGTGATTGTTCAGGCTGTTGGAATTGATGTGAAGTCCTTTAGAGACAAAAAGGGATCAATTGATTCGAGCTTCAATACAATTGTGCAAGATATCTCGGTGTCAAAGGGCAACCGTCAAAATGTTGAGATTTTAATTTCAGACAAAGAGCTGCCATCCCTTGTCACATTTGAAAGTCGCAAGAACAGATTGAAGAAACCGTATTCGTTTTTAGTTGGTGAGAGTTTTGACAATTTCATCGTTGCCAATCTATGCGATATTCATCATCTGCTTGTTGCTGGAACAACTGGTGGGGGTAAAAGTTATTTCTTTAAACAAGCGATAACGGGACTTCTGAAGTCATCACAGCATATTCAAGTTTATCTTATTGACCTCAAAAAAGGTGTTGAGACAAGACCATTTCGTGATCTTCAGAATGTGCGAGTTGCTAAAGATGAACCATCTGCCATCACCTACCTCCAAGCCGTTGTGGATGAAATGAATCGACGCTTTGATTTTCTTGAAGAGAAAGGCTTCAACGAGATTGATCCGGCGAGAGATGGTTTTGACAGGATTGTGGTGGCAGTAGATGAGGCCTCCAATCTTTTCACTCTTTCTAAAAGTTCAAAAGAAGTGAAGGATCGTTCAATTTTGGCCCGTGAGTTGACAGACAAGATTGCCAAACTTGGGAGAGCTGCGGCCATACATTTGATTTTGGCAACCCAAAAAGTTGTCAAAGATACTATTGACACACGAGTTCAGACAAACATCAACGCGAAAGTCTGCTTTAAGGTCAACAGCATCCCTAGCTCAACCACAGTGCTTGGAAACAAGAATGCTTTTGAACTTCCGAGTACAAAAGGCCGAGCCATTTGGTCTTATGGAACAACAGAGCTGATTGTGCAGGTCCCAAGACTGAATCCAGATGAGTTAAATGCCGAGATCGAGTTGCTGAAGAAGAAGTTCAACACTCCGAACTCTCCAGTCAAGATGCCAATGCTTTCCGTTGGGGTTCAGAAGAAAAAGAAGAATCCCAATGTGCAGATAAATGACCAGGACATTGAAGAAGTAGACGTTGAGGAAAGCAAGTGATGGGTATTGCGATACAAAGCAGGGATCGAAAGGTTTTGAAATTTGTATTCAGTTACCGTGTTGTCACTTTTGAGCAGATAAGCAGAAAGTTTTTTGCAAAAAGCCATTTTACAATTGCCTCAAGAAGGGTCAGGAAGATGGTTGAAGAAAGATTACTTAAGCAGATTCCTTCACACAAAGATGGAAGACTTATTAAGTGTCTAGGTATCACTGAAAAAGGATTAAAACTTGTTTGTGAGGACTGGGAATTTGAGATCGACAACCCCTACTTTAAGAGTGAGTCTCCAATCCATGATTTTCACTTGGCGGAGCTTGGAACAAGGTTTGAGTCGTTGACTCTCTTTGAACATTTTTACCCAGAGAATCTACTACAATCCTCGACAGCTTTTCAAGGCGATCCAATGTTTCGTGACTTGGTTCGTTTAAATTCTGACGCGGTTCTATTGCTAAAAGATCAAAATGGCGATCAGCTTGTGTATGCCGTTGAGTACGAGGCGAGCAAGAAATCTCCAAGCCGCTACGTTGACAAGCTTGGGAGCTACTATCAAGTCGGAAGTATTGATGGCCTCCTATATATCTGCTCATCACAAATGATCGCGGATGCGGTTGCACGAGCAGACAAACAAATTTGCAAACAAGACGAGTCATTTGTGTATTTGACCACAGAGGAAGATGCACTCAAACCATCCAAGAAGTTGATCTTCAGAGGGACTAAAGGTGGAGGAATAAGATTATATTAAGCAAGTTTGGGGGGTGCCTACAGCTAGGCAAGTACCTGCCTTTTAGGTGCCTATTGGTAGGCGAGCAAAAAGCTGTCAAGGGATTGAAATCATTGAAATTGAGATGTTTGAGAATTGACGGGGTCATAGGATTTAAAGTTTTGATGGAATGTTTGGAGTTGAGGCGATGGGTTGACGAGCTGGCGAAGGAATTTGGAGGAACAAGTGAGTTACGAATAATAAATAAGGAGACGACTATTAGAATAAAAATTATTGCCGGATTGATTTTGTGTGCGCTGCTGAGTGGGTGTTCAACATTAAAAGAGTCTTTGATTCTTGGAGCTGGTTCAGGTGTTGCAATAGGTGCAATAGCCGGTGCTCAGGCTCCTGGTGATAGAGGTGAGAATTCTATAAAAGGAGCGGTACTTGGTGGAGTAGCTCTGGGACTTACCAGCTACATCATCCACAACAGCCTCACGAAAAGAGATGAGAAAACTCGGCGAGAGACCTTGATGAATCTGCAGCATTACGATGTTCTAGGCTTCGAGGGTATCTCAAATAAAAAGAATGGCTACAAGAATGAGAACTGCTTTTCCACAGAAAGAGTGGACGGAAAGCTTGTTTCGATTCCTTGCAGCTTGGCCGGTGAAGGAGTGAATGGGCAGTGAGTCCTCGCGGCTCACTTGATGGAAATAAAAAACAAATTCTGCGTGTGGCCCTCGATGAGAGAGCCACACGTTGCTACTTCTCGATGGTCGAAAAGCTCCGAGGACAAAACGCATTTTTAAAAATTCATCCCTCACACTTTGTCAGCTTTCTGGTCACAGATTTTTTCGAGACCTATTTTGAAAAAGATATTGATGTGCTTGTGGCCCAGTTTTTTGACTCGCAGGGCTATCATGATAAGCAAATGAAGCTAGCCGGTCAGGGTGAGTTTGAGCGAGTTATCTCGGACACCCTTGCTCATATCAAGCAAGTAAAGTCTAAGGCTCGAAAGAAACCCACGAAGAAGAAGGCTGCCAGAAATGAGACGGACTCTCTATCGTGAAGCATTACAGCCGAGCGAGGGAGACAAGAGATTTCTTGACCAGTGTAAAATACTACACTAAAGTTATTTTTGATGGACAGATACGACGACAATCAAGAGTTTCTGATGGCGAACAATTTGAAGATGAGGCTCTTGAGCGAGATCAAATCCGTCATGAAAAAAGAAGAAATCAGTCAGGCCGAAGTCGCCAGACGCATTGGAGCCAAACGCTACAACATCAACAAGGTGATGCAGAAAAAGCTTCCGGTGACTCTGGACTTCTTGTTAAAGATGGCCGAGGGCTTGGGGCTCGATGTGCAGATGAAGGTAAAAAGGCGAAAAGCTTAAACTCATCTGCAAGTGCTCAATGTCTAAAGACCGGAGCTTAGGCAGATTTCTTCTAATAGAGATGTTGATTTGATGGCTCCTATTGAGCCAGTGCTCTTTGACAATTTCATATGGTTAGACACGAATGAGGCAGCGGTGTACCTCAGAACCTCTCCGAAACAGATTCGGAGCTGGATCTATCAGGGAAAAATCAGGGCCTACAGGCTTTTGGGGCGAAGTTATCGTTTTAGAAAGCAGGATCTCGACTCCTTAATGAAAGGAGTCAGATGATGGCAATTTCTACCTACAAGGTTGAAGTTAAACCTGGCGTTACCAAAACATTCTTCTTGGTTCAGGCCGAGGGAATCAACAGGTACACCGGAAAACGCGTGCAAAAAAAACGCAGAGGAATTACGTCAAGAGTAAAAGCGGAACGGGTTTATAGAGAACTCTGGAATCTCTGCTTAGAAGAACACCCGATGGGAAATCCCATCTCAAGTTTTGGTGAATTGAGGGAGTGCTACTTTAACGATGTTGAAATGAACACAAGAACTGAGCTTAACTTAGGTGGCTTCAGTCCGAAGGTCATCTCGACAAAGAAAAGTCGCTTTGTGCATCTTGGTTCATGGGACCAACTGCACTTGGATCTATTCACTGAATACTTTGTCACTCAGGAGCTGGATAGGCTCGAAGCTGGCGGCATTGTTAGCCGCAGTCTTTCAGCCAGCATCCAAAAGGAAGTGAAGTGTTTGTTCAACTATGCAGTGAAAAGAGGTTTTCTAAAAGTAAACCCAATCGCGAACTTGAAGAAGCGAAAGGTTCCAAAAAGAAAGAAAGTAGCTTTGACCCATGAAGAGTCCAATCTCTTACTGAGAGAGGCTAGGATTCAAGGTCATCCCTACTTTTTTATTTGGCTCCTGTCGCTGACACTAGGGTTGAGGCGAAGTGAACTCGCAGGAATGAAGTGGCTTGATATAGATTTTGAACATCGGCTAATTCATCTAAGGCGGCAAATGCAGCCCAAAGAGGGGTTAGTTGAGAAGCTCAAAAACAATGAGGAAAGAACGGTGGCGATTCCCGCTTCTGTGATTTCCACCATGAAGGAGTATCAGCTCAAGTCCAAAAGTGAGTTTGTTATTGATATCGACTGCAAGAAGTGGATCGGTGGCAACCAATCTCAGGTATTGAGAGAGTTTTGCCGCAAGATCGGCATTAAAGAAGTCACCCACCATCAGCTTCGAGCAACATATATCACCCTTTCACTGGTTGACGGAATTCCCCTTGGCATCGTCAAGGAGAGCGTAGGTCACGCGAAATTGAGTACGACTGACGAATACTTCAGATCATCTGGAATTGAGATGCGAGGTAAAACGGACAGTCTGAGTATCAATGTACCGCAGGAAATGGAAGCAGCGGTCACAAAGCTTAGAAAAGTGAAGTGAATCCCTTCCATTCCCTGCCAGGAAGTGCTAACTATTTGAAATTACTGGGGGTCGGTAGTCCCGACCAATTTTCGCAAGTAGTTTCTCAAAAAATCCTAAAAAATTAAAAATTCTAAGTATTTAAAATCATTCAAGGCGTTCAAGCCGATCTTCTTAAACATAAGTAGTCATAAGTCAGCATAATTTAATTTCCCTGACTTTTCCCTGACTTCTCAACTTCATTCCAGAAAATTTTCCCCTTGTTCATTATTCGTGAACGAGAGGTCAATTTTCCCCGCCTGTTCAGTTCAAGTTTTCCCACAAGTTCAAATCCCAAATTAAAAACCAATAACCACGGTGCAAAGGAGCATCACCATGAATAACTACGGAGTCATTTTAATGAACATAATGAAACGAAATGCGCTCGGCTATCGAGAAGTTTCTAAGAAGATTGGGCGAAGCCTCGGCTGGCTCAATAGCGTTGCATCTGGGAGGCGAGAGCTTTCTCAGGAGGAGTTCCACGAAATTCTTAAGCACCTCAATATTAAGAACGATCCCAAGAGATTTGCCTCTTGGGTCGCAACTTCACAACGGCTAACCCAAAATCGGGTCACATCACTAGATGGGGCCATTCTTAAATTTTTGAGGCAAAAAAAGGGATTGAAGCTGGAGCAAGTCGCCTTAAAAACCAATGTTTCCGTCAGCTATCTATCAAAGCTGGAAAATGGACAAAAATCTGTTTCAAAATCCATGAGGAATGGGCTGCTGAGTCACTACGGCTACAGTCCATCGAGTTTTAAGAATTTTAGCTCCAAGGACAAGAGGGCAGAAAGTGTTCCCGTCCAGTTCAAACTCAACATTTTGCTTCAGCAAATGACCCAAAAACAGGTCACTCAACTTTTCCAATACGCCAACCAAATCATTCAAGAAAACTAACAAAAGGAGAATTCTATGCGTTTTTTAATCGACTTAATTATAGCTGCGACTTTCTGGTCATTCACCACCTATTCGGCAGTGGAAGTTTACCAGTTTTTTCGAGAGGCATCGTTTAAGCAAGTCTCTCGCGGCCTCAATTCAACAACTACTTTCACCGAGAAACTGATCCAAGATTAAATAAAAAAGGCTGATCCAGTTTTGGGTCAGCCTTTTTTGTCAGAGAGAAGCCAACATTGTTATTTTTTTTGGCTTGGAAGGTTTTTCTGCCAGCCTTAAACTCAATTTAATATGCGGCTACTTCATTTCATCGCTTTTGAGTTATTCGCCTTCAATTTTTTCACAATCGACAGTAATTTCATGTTCGGGAACTTCAAGTCGAAGTTTATCAGCTCCCCAAGTCTCTTCTTTTACTTCAACTTTCACGATACTCGCATCAATAATCTCAGCTTTTTTAAAGCTTGTACCCGCCACGGATACATATTCATAATCGGCTTCGATCGCCCATACGGTAGTGAAAGGCTCGCTTGAAATAGAGCCTTGCTCTGTAGAAAAGTGGAATGAAATAGCACTAAAACTATCACCAGTTACTGGCGTTAGTTCTTTTTTGGCTAACTCAGAAGTCGATGAGCCTGGTCCGACATTTACGACCACAGCAGAGTATTTTTCAGTGTATGAGTATCGAAAGGACTCACCATCAAACTGACATAAATATGAAAACTCAATATTTTCGTCTGGTCCGACTGTGTGTACATATTCCTGTTCTTGTGTTTTACCTGATTTTGAGCCAGCCAAAGATTCACTGCCGTCTCCTGTCGCGGGTGGGGCCGAGGAATCTGATTTATCAGAATCAGAGCATCCAGCTAAGGTGAGAACAAGCGAGATAAGCGCGATAGAGATCATTTTCATGGTATCAAAACTCCGTAGAATGATTTGATTGAAAGTCTATCATATTATGCTTTTGGGCAATGTTTTTTGGTCTGCACAATGTAAAAAGTAAAAGATTTGCCAACTTTGTTTACACTGCCAGTTTTTGTACCACCATATATCATAATTCATCCTAAATGCCTGTAAATAATGATTTATTAGGAATAAAATTCTCTTCACCTTGGGAATTCGTGGTAATATTTGTCTGCGACCTCTTGGTTTTTTCCGTCTAAAAACTGCTTGGTAATTTGGGGACTCCTTAAGAGATACCAGTCCCCAAAGTGGTCGAACTTTCTGCAAGAAGTAAAAATCTTGGCTTTAAAGATGGTTTTAAAAGGTTTACCTTTTTTCTTCCCTAATTCCTTGAGCCGATAGGCGAAATCTAAGTCTTCCCCAGTTAAGATAGATTCGTCAAATCCACCCAGTTGAACGAAGTCCGTTTTGCGAAGCCAAAACAACCCAGCGGAAATCCAATTCCGAGCTAACATCAGTGCTATAATAATCCCTGAAAAAATAATCCCAATAGACAACCTCTCGGGTTGAACAGCTACTCCTCCACCAATTGTATTGTTCTCGTCAAGGTTCTTTACAATTTCATCCAGCATATTCTCAGACATCCAACTATCTGCATCTATTGTTGCGATAAACTCTCCACGAGCTTTCGAGACCGCTCGATTTCGCACTTTTGCGATAGACTTTTCGTCTTCTCGGACAACTACTGCTCCATATTTGAGAGCTATTTCTTCAGTCTTATCAGTACACCGATTTAGACAAACTATGATTTCAACTTCTATATCTGCATAATTGGCAGCAGAGATTACCGATTGCAAGCATCGCTCAATAAATTTTTCCTCATTGTGGGCAGGAATGCATACTGAGATTTTTGGAATGGTGTTTCTCATGAGCAATAAGTTACTATAAAAATCAAAGATTGTAATTAAATGAGCATTTCGAAAATGATTCTCGTGCTTTTTAGCCCCAAAAAATCCCTGTTGGGTCATCGTCAACTTCATCAATCAAATCTTCAAAACGGGAGGATGGGGACAGTCCTTGGTACTTGTGCCATTTTTGGTTTCTATCGCAACAATAGAGGTTCCAATTCAAGCTCTCGTCATCAAATCTAAACTGAGCAACCTTCATGTGGGTCCACTCCGCTGTGGGATCATTCCAAACCGGGCGGTCCTCAAAAAGAGTTACAAAGTTACCACGGCTCTCGTAAGACAACCGTACTTGATCCCTTACATGAGCGGGAACCTTTTCTTCACAGTATAGTGTCAAAACTGAATCCACTTTTTTCTTCTGAATTTCCGAGAGTGCCAAAATAATCCCTTGTGATATTTGTTCGGGCTCCAACAATAGCCCCTTCCTTTGATTTTCTCAATAACGGCTGAGATCGAAATGAAGGCCACTGTAAACAAATCTTGTCTGTATTCTTTACCAAATGAGTGTGAAAATGCCACGGTCTCTTGCTGCTCTGGTTCCATTTTAGTACCACTTTAGCAAGCCGACCCAAGTGCGGGTCAGCTACTTTTAAGGGGTTACACCATAATCGACCCGAAGCTGGGTCATTGGAAATCCAACTGGCGAAATCAGAATTAGTTTTTTGATTTCAACAACATGAAAGTCTCTCCATCGACAAACCCCCAAGGGGATGACCCATTCTTGGGTCATCAAGTGGGAGCAAATAGGGGTAAGAGTCCATTATTTTTGAGTACAGCACTGGCACACCCCATGCTCTATCCGAATCCCGTGTGGGAACTTCGGATTCCACGCGCACAAAGAGGAGGGACCAGTACAATGAACTATCGAATTTTAATTGCTGATGACAAACAGCAAGTGCTCGACAACTTCAGGGAAAAACTCACCAACCATCTTGATATAGAGCCCATCTTTACAAGTGAGGCCACCGATGTCATTCGCCTAATTCAAGAGGACCCACTGGAATATGCGGTGGTCGTCGTTGACTACCACTTTGAAGGGCAAAGCCTCAATGGTGCTCAGATCGCCGAAGAAATTTTAAAAATAAATCCAAAACTCATTGTGCTTGTTTGCACGGGGGACATGACACGCGAGGCTCCAATCTCATGCCTTAAAGCTGGGATCAGTGATTTCATTCAAAAAGATGAGCCCATTGACAACATCATCGAGAAAATCAGATTCAACTGCAAAAAGTTTGATGAGCTGGCGAGAGTCGTGACCAAAAACACCAATAGAACCAAAAGGCAAATGGAGAACAGTTCCATCATCAATAAAATTGGAATGATTGGCTGGTCAGATTCCATGGCAAAAATTGCTAGTCAAATTTTAAGCTTGAGTGAAAATGGCGGTGATAAGTCCACAGTCTTAATCCGAGGTGAATCTGGAACTGGTAAAGAGCTTCTAGCTAAAGCCATTCACGATACCTCATCCAGAAAGGGAAAACCTTTTATAAGCCTTAACTGTGCGGCCATTCCTTCTGGTTTATTGGAATCAGAACTGTTCGGCCACGAAAAGGGAGCCTTCACTGGTGCCGATAAGAAAAGGCTTGGTAAATTTCAAGCGGCCACCGGCGGCACTATTTTTCTTGATGAGATTGGAGAAATGCACAAGGATCTACAGGCAAAACTTCTCCGTGTTCTTCAGGAAAAAACCATTGAGCCTGTTGGCTCTCACAAGGCTCTGTCTATTGATGTTCGAGTCGTGGCTGCGACTCATGTTGATTTAGAAAGTAAAATTAAAACCAAGCAGTTCCGTGAGGATTTATTCTACCGCCTGAATCAAATTCCAATTTTTGTTCCGGCATTGAGGGATCGACCAGATGACATTAATCCGCTGGTGAATCACTTCATGGAAAAACACCCCGTTGGAAAAAAGAAAAAGATGATGTTCAAAACTCTGCAATACTTGCGAGCCTATGATTGGGCTGGAAACATAAGAGACCTTGAAAATACAATTAACCGCTTATTGATTATGACTCCAGAAGATGAGATTCGGCCAGAAAACTTAGAAGCACGAATTTTTAATGCTTCAAGAAGAGCAGCCGACACTTATCCTCAATTCAAAGAATCGCTAAAAAAAGAGATGGAAGAAAAAGAAAGGGATTTCTTGGTTTCAAAAATCAGAAGGTTTCCTTCAATTCGAGCTGCCGCCGAAGCTCTTGCTATTCCCAATACGTCTTTGCAGAGAAAGCTCAATGAGTGGGGCTATGATTCTGAAGGCGAAAGGGCTGCTCTATGAGTTTGCTCCAAAGAATTGAGGATTTTATTGCCCCCAAAGCCATCAAATATATTGGCGGTCAGGAACACATGGCGATTCAACTTGATATTACCAACGCCTGTAATTTGAGATGTGCTCACTGCTACCATTCTCATCACAAAAATAGTGGTGCTCTTGATTTAAATGGCTGGTTTGAGGTTCTGGATCAATATGAGCGGTTTTTAAACAAGTTGAAATTAAAGCCCAGCATTGTTCTTTGCGGAGGCGAGCCGACGATTAGTCCATACCTCCATCCAATTCTTAAGAGGTTGAATGAGAAATGGGGCAACCCACCCATTTCTATTCTCACCAATGGAACAAAGTTGACGGACAAGCTACTCAAGGCTCTTGAGCCCTATAACATTGTTTTTCAAGTGTCACTCGATAGCCCCGATGCCAAAAGACACGATGCCGTCCGGGGTGAGGGTAATTTTGAAAAAGCGATTCAAGGCGCAAGGCTTGCGTCTAAGTATGGAATCAAAACAGATATTCTAGCCGTTTTATCTCAAAAGACCTCAGAGTGGCTTCCTGAGTTTTTCGATATGGCAAAATCAAATGACTTTGCCGCTATGAACTTTACTCGATTCATACCTCAAGGCTACGGCGAAGAGTACAAAAATAGTGGTCAAGATGACTCACTCTATGGAAATGAGCTTAGAGATGCACTGATTGAGGTTGTGGCCCTATCAAAAAAGTATGGAATCAAAACTCATAGCGACCTGCCACTCTTTCACTTGATTGACCCCGCACTGGGACAAAATGGAAAGTTTGGCTTTCAGGGGCTTGTCGTGGATTACAAAGGCAATCTTAAGGTTTCCAGTCGTGCCAATTATGTGCTCGGAAATATTCTTGAGCAAGGCTTACAAAACTTATTTTTTAACCACCCTTTAATGAAGGACCTCCGTTCTGGAAATATCAAAGGGTGCGGTGATTGTATTTATTATTCTCGTTGCGGTGGCGATCGAAATATCAGCTACGCCACAACGGGCAGTTTTTTAGAAAAAGACAAAGGATGCTGGATTGAACCAGCTCAAATTAAAGAGGGGAAGATAGCATGAAAAAATCAAGACGAAGTATTTTAGGAATTTTGTCACTGTTGCCGTTTAGCTCAGTTGCATTCGCGCAAGAGTTCAATTGTATGACTGGATCAAGTCATCTTTACAGCAATACTGGTGGAAATGATCCTGACTATGAAGGAGAAATGCTGAGAAGGCTCAATGAGGGAACACTTGGCCCAAAATATTATGACTTTTTAGATCGGCACCAAGTTCCAAGTTACGAGTCCCTAGAAACTCAAGAGTATTCAAGACATAGAGGGCGACTGACAAAAGAGTTCATCAGTGATATTTACTCAGGTGGCGGAGTGGCAGCAATGTCATCTGGAGCACTTAGTGGGATTCCACCGCAATAATAGGAGCAATTCTAATGAAGAAACTTTTAACTGTATCCCTTGTGATCGTATTTATTAGCACCTTTGGTTATTTTGTTTTGAACCAGAAAGGCAAAAAAGACATGACGTTGAATGTAGCGTACCCCGGACAATGGAACGATCTTGTTCCCACTCTTCAGCATACGGCCTATGCCGATGCGTTGATGCACAACCAGTTTGAGCCGCTTGTTGTTCTCGGTAGCAATGGGACAGTGCAACCCATGGCTGCAAAGTCATGGACTGTGAGTGAAGATAAAAAAGTGTTCACCTTTGACATTGACACCAGCCGTAAGTTTTCAAACGGAGATGGTCTTACCGCCCAGCATTTCAAAGATTCTTGGGAATACAGTTTAAAAGTGGATGCCAAGTCAGCCAATAATAGTCTGCTTGATGTTCTCTACAAAGTGGAAGGTTACGAAAAGGGCGTGATTTCGATTTCGGGGCTTGAGGTGGTCGATGATAAGACTTTTCGGATTACGTTTAAAAGACCATTCCGAATGGCTCTCAGTCACCTTGGAGGAACAAGACTTTCGGCCTTCATCATAAAGGATGAAAAGTTTCTGGGCACTGGCCCCTATGTCATCAACGAGGTCAGCAAAAAAGAGCTGAACTTGACTACAAATGAGTTCAGCCAAGAAACAATTCCTTACAAAAAAGTGAATGTGAAAGTCATGGATAAAGATGAATCCAAAGAAGCTCTTAAATCCGGCAAAATTGATCTTTATGCCTTTGCTGAAGTGGGACAGGTGGAGTCTTGTGATGACGATTATATGAACTGTGTTTCAGGATCAGAAAATAGGCACATGGCTTTGATTCTTAACGGAAAAAAAGGAAGACTTCTCAGTAATCCAAAATACCGGAAGGCCTTTCAATACCTTTTCTTTGAAGGGATCTCCCTTAGTGAAATTCCTGAGAAAGATCGTGTAAAAAGCCAAATTGATCCACAAATTTTTCTACCCCTTCAGGCTGGCCACTTACCAGAAGATGAGGTGAAGACTATTATTAATGATGGCAAACAATATGTGGACGAGTTTATAGAGGCTACCAAAAAGCAGCCACTCTTTCTAGCCCACACTGAAGGGACAAAGTGGTATCGAGCTTTCCTAAAAAAACGCGGGATTCAACTTTCAGAGAAATCTAAGGAAGTTCCGGGCCCGGAATTAATGAATATGTATTATAAAACTAACGAACCTGACGTACTCCCTATTTACTTAAGTGTTTTTAGTGGTGATCCAGACGGAATTTATCACGCTTTAGGTAAAAATGGCGCTATCAGCTCGCCTATGCTTGAGAGAAAGCTCGTTAATGACCTTCTCGAAGAGGGACGCAAAATTTTGGACTTTGATAAGCTTGATGGACACTACAAAAAAGTTTCCAGAGCTGTTCTCGAAGAGGTCCCATTCATCCACTTTGGATTTCTTAAGGAAATGGTCATCCTTAGAAAAGATAAGGTGCAAGTGGGCACAAACTATATGAGCCGTGAAACAGGTCGGTTTACAGGCTACAGCCCCGTGGGTGGATAATGTCTAAATCGACTCTTAGCCAATGGTTTTTTAAAAATACAAAGCTACCACTTCTCTTAATCGGGACGGCAGTGGCTTTAGTCCAAGTTGGCTTTATTTTCTATATCCACAATAAAACCAAAGACGATCAAAAAAGCGCCATTGAAAGTCTGGTTGCTACGATTGCAAATATTGGGATCGAGCAACGAAACCGCCCACTCCTTGAATCATCGTTTCAATTGGCAATTGATGAGTTGGGCGTAAAATCCATGCTCGTTTGTGAGGGCCAGAGGAAAGTCTTTTTTCAGCCTATGGGCTTTGGGAGCTGCCCAGTACCACCTCAAGCTAGTCCCTTTGAGTCGGTTATTTCCATTACTCCGTCAGGGTTCAAGAATTATCGTCTTTATTTCTATGTAAAACGCTTTCAAGTGGGACCATCACTGATATGGCTTAACATTATCATTCTTGGCTTACTCGGTATTGTATTTCACCTGATTTTCCGAATTCAAAGAAAGCTGGCTGAAGATGTGCTCAACCCACTTGAGGATAACTTGTCAGGTGATGAAGAGTTAAAAATTAAGGAACTCAATACCATTAAATTAAAATTTGAGGAATATCGCCAATCAAAGGAAAAACAAGCTGTTGCGGGAGCGATTGTCGAGCACAATCTAAGTATTGGTCACAACATTAAATCCATCCGGCAGACTCTCGATGTGATTATGTCTGGTGAGTTTACCTGTGACCGTCAAAAAAGACGGATAGAAGACCTTTCAAAAAATATAAAAGCCATCATGGTGAAAATTGCTGATCAAATTCCTGACACGGATAAGGTAAAGCTCATTACCTCTGATGAGACCTTTTTTGACTACCTTCAAAAAGAGAACGAGAAGAAAACCAAAGTTAATGTGGTCAACGTATTTGAAATTGCAGTAGAGCAAAAAAATGTTGAGCTGCAAAAGTCAAAAAATAAGCCTAAAATCAAGCTTCGATATAACAATAAACTTAAAAACAAATTTCTTGAAGTCGTTGGACCAGAGCTGCGAGACATTCTCTCAAATATGATGAATAACTCCATAGAGGCTGGAGCTAGTAAAATTGATATTCAACTCTCAAGACAAGAGAATGATTTAAAGGTCACGATCAAAGACAATGGCTCTGGAATCCCAGAGAAAATCAAAAGCCAAATATTTGATCGAGGATTCACCAATGGAAAAGAAGGTGGCACAGGATATGGGCTTTACCATGCCCACAAATTTATTGAATCTTGGGGTGGTTCTTTTACTTTGTCCAATGAAGCCAATGGTGCCACTGAATTTGAAATCCGACTTCCTCTTTGGACTTTACCCAATCTGGGGATTGAAGCTGCTGAAACAGTGGTGGTTTTAGATGATGATGAAAAAGTTCATGATTCATGGAAGTCCAAGCTATCCAGAATAAACCCGGCGGCAAGTCTCCTTTCTTTTACCTCACAGAGGCAGTTATCGGAGTGGTTTGACACTTGCGATGATTTCAGCGGCCACCTGTTCTTTTTCGATAGTGACCTTGGAGCTGATAGTTCAGACTCAGGAGAAGCCCTTATAGAGAGCTTTGGAATTGGTAATATGGCCCATCTTGTGACCAATAACTACAACAGCCCCATTTTAACCAAATGGTGCGCTGAGAGGGGTATTTCGGTGCTTCCAAAGATGACTGTTTAACTGTATGAGTAAATAATCCAGTAAAAACAAATGTTTATGGGTGGTAACGGTTTCTTGATTCTAGTCTTCATTATTCATATGGAGAATGCGCAATAATTGTCAGAGGTGTATTTTTATTTGCCAAACACATGCAGCAGTTTTGAATTTAGGAGGAACAATTCAAACTTTTGTTGATCCAAAGCTAAAATATTGATTGTAGAAAAGCTGGCTTATGTATTGCATATATTTGAAATTATTATTGGAGAACCACAAATGAAGCAGTCAAAGATTCGTTATTTTATTTTGCCCATACTTTTTTTGAACTTAGCCACAGGCGACTATTCGTCTGCAAATGTTGGAAAGGGAGCAAGGGTAATTCTAGAGGAAGTTACGAATTTAGCTAAGGCTTTGAGCTCGGCAACTGGGAAAAGAAGTGATGCAATCAAATTGCGCACGGTCGGCAAAGAGTTCTACGAAACTGCCTTTAAGGCTCGATTTAATGTTTCAGGTGCCGGATCTGGCCATATGATGAAGGGTTACGTGCTCAAAGGAGTTAAAATTCTTGAAGAATCGGGGCATGACATATTAAAGGTGAAAGAGGCCATAAGGGCTTCGCTTCGATCCGAAAATTATGTTCTAGGTAAAGAATCAGAAAAGTATCTCGAAGCAGTAACTGATTTTAGAAGTCTAGAGAGATTTCGAGATAAATTATTTCATGAATCTCGTTTTCTTAAAGGTGATGGTAGCACCCCTAAGACTTGGCAAATATCAGAGTATGTTTCGACTTTGTATGGTTGCAAAAAATGTACTCGCTCTATGATTTCATTTTTTGACGAATCTGCTGATTTGACGGCTGACAATATTCGAGGTGCCGCAGCTTCTATAGTTAGAAAATTTATGAGACAAGTACGCAAGGAGGACAGAGGAGACGTGATCCATCTTCGTGATTTTGCTAAGGACTTCGCAAATACTCTTGCTGGTAAAATTGGAAGTGCTAAATATTCAGTAGAGGTTTACTCTGAAGCAGTAAGAAGCCTTCGATTTATCGCTGCCGGTTTAAAAGGATTTGGTGATGGAGCTGAAAAGGCGTTTCTTGAATTAGCTGACGATATAAATGATTTAGGTCAAGCTGTTGCAAAAAGTGAAGGCAAAGTTGTGGATAACTTTACAACGACGCCACTACTTGTACCTTCGTTAACAAAAAATGGGAAAAGAGTAGAACACAGCTTCTCTGGGATAGAAGGAGTTTATCAAATCGATCAATTAGGAATAAACTCAAATTGGGTCGATTCTTTTGAAGATATAGTAAAAAACTCATTTGATCGAAATACATTGGCGGCAGCTACAAAAGAACTCAGAAGGTCCGGGCAAACTTTGAGGGACTTTGGATTGTTTGCTCCGAAATATGATAAGCTTGGTGGTGAAAGAATTATAAAAGTTTTTGAAGAAGCTATAAATGAGTATGGTGCGACGGACGAAGTGATAGTTGAGTTCTTCTCTTGGATGACAAGAAACAGCACGCGATTCTCTATAGCATCAGATGATATTGCAGAAACGATATCTGATATTCTCAAAAGCAAAGATTTGTACCACCTACTAGACAGCCCACAACTAGAAAAGGTTTTTGATGAGAATCCCGAGATATGGAAAGCTCTTGAAGAACTTTTTTAATTTTCTCATTTCAGTGATCAAACCTTTCTCGGTGGGACTACCACTGGTGATTGTATTATCTGCTTCTTCAATTTCTGCAATGGCAAACGAAGAAGTAATTTCTCCAAATTTAGACGATACTTTAGTCTCAACTGAGCATCAGGTGAGTCGAGCAATGGTACAACTCGTACGAAACGAGTTTAGAATGGCTATCCATATTACTGAGAGGCTCATTGCGTGTTTCAAAAATGATAGTCAATGGCTTTTAGAAAACTATCAGGACTTCAAAGATAAAGAAAGTTTATGTGAGGGGCGAGTCAATTCAATTCGGGAAAAAGTAAAAAAAAGACTTAGCCTTATGAGAATCTACCTAGCACTTTCCTTGAGAAGTAAGCCAGTTTTGATGACATCAGTTTTTTCAAAAACAGAACCGTATCAGTATCCTTTGGACCCCAGAAATAATCAACTTCTTGAATTACAAGCTAGAGAAATGCCGGAGTTGGTGAATAGTTTATACCCATGGATTGTCCATTCATACTCTAATGTCGAATTAGAGCCTTTGAATCGAAGTGAAGTCGCTCATGGAATTGAAATATTAAACAACGATTTGCAATGGGTGCTTTCTAAATATGGTTCAAATCCTCCTAGTATTGACGCAACTTGCTTTATTCCTGATAAAAGCTTTCCGGTCTCTAGGACTATACCAGAACATAGACAGGGACAACTTGCACCAATAAAAGCTGTTGAGTTTACCGGCGATGGTATAGGTGTTGGTGAACGGGACTGTTATTATAGATTGTATCTTGCAATGATCTTCGGAAGTGATTTTTCAGGTATTTCTTGGTACCGAGAAATTGAAGGGTTTCCACTTCTTGCGTATATCAGTTCTGATACTCCAAATGACAAAGCAATTATTGATGGTCTTGAGAAAAGATTATCACTCACAGTAAAAGCGAAGAGCAAATTTGAGGAAAAATACTATACGGTAGCGGAAAATGGGATAGATTTGCAAATCATATCCAATTTGGAACTGTCAGACGTAGCTGAGACATTTGTCTATGAAGACCTTTCCGAGAGATTAGCTGAACGAGACGAAGAATATCGACTTTTAGTTGATAAGGGAAGGAAGCTCTTTAAAAAACAAACGTTAGTTAGGACTGCTATCACTGTTGGTGCTGTAATAGGTGCAACTATAGCGTGCGAAAAATTCATTGTGGGGAAACTAATCAAAGGGCTTTGTAAAATGCCTTTTGGTCTTGGGTTTAATGCGTATATGGCCACTAAGGATGAGGGCCGATTGAGAGACGCTGTAGATGACATGCTCATGAGCCCGGATGGAATGAGAGTTTTAAACCATATGGATTCTATCAGTGATTATGAGTTTTCTCGGAACCTTTCCCTATTGTTTCTTCCCGTTGGTACTGGTCTTGTAGACGTTGCTCAGGGGCTTAAACCAACGTTTTCCAGTATTTTTAAGCAACTCAGATAATCGAACCAAAAATGGTTCGCCCCTATTCCCCTTAATTTCTATCTCGCACGAAATCTTTAATTTTTTCGGGTCACGACCCATTCATGGTTCACACCTATAAAATTTTTATTCAATTATTCTAGTTACTTACCAAGTTGGCACTCCTGGTCCTTTCTTCGCTTTAAGTAACCCTGAAGGCAATCACGCTTTCCACAAAAGCAAAGGGAGGTTTTTAAACCGTGAGAGTGTTTACGTTAAAAAATTGTTTGCGTTGCTGTGAGCGTACCTTGGAACGATGTGGTCGTTCCTATCGGTGCCGTTCCTGCGGGTTTATTGAAAAAGAAAAAGTAAAGGCTTCGGAATCTGTGGATTCATTCCAAGACCGAATCGAAAAGACGCTTGATCTTGTTGAAATTTTTGATTTCGGAAAAGGACTACCAGTCAGAGGCCATGAATAAGTCGAAGAAGAATAGGGATATTGAAGAGGAGAATGAAGAAATGTGTGAACTAGAGCAAATACGCCAAAAGTGCGAAATGCAAAAAAAGCAGACCGCTTATGAAAAAAGGATTCGTAAGCAGGTCAAAGCAAAACTTGGAAAACTTAAAAACCAATATCGAGGAGATATAAATTAATGAATTACCAAAGCAATGAATTAAATCAAAGAGAACATTTTCATCTATGGTGGCACTGCCCGCAAACTCAAAACCGAGACATGGCGGGAGTGGCCTACTACGAAGAGGGAGATGGTGATTACCGCCTCATCCTCAATTTTTTTCCTGATAACGTCTACTACCTTAAGTGCATCGGGGCCGATAGTGACCAGTGTCACTACCGCCTGATTGCAGTCAAACCTAGAGGTGGCAAAGGCAGTCGCTTTTATCAGGGTGATGGAATCTTAAACAACAAAGCCAATGAAATCGTCATTCAAGCCGCTCCATTTTCAAAGCTGCTCGTGATGAGTCTCAATGGCATTAAACAAAATAGGGAGAACCGAAACTAATGAAGAAGAATCAAGCATACATATTGTTGGGAATTTTTGCTGTTATTTGTGTTGTCTGTCCAGAAGTGGTTTTTGCTGGAGTCGTCAAATCTGGCTTTGAGAATAAAATGGCTAACTTACAAAATAAGTTTTCCACCTTCATCTTACCTGTGATGAGTGTGTTGGGGCTTGTGATAGCCGCCATTCTTGCTGCCACTGGAAACGAAAATGCCAAATCTAAAATTTGGTTTTGTCTTATCGGGAGCGGAGTGGGTTTCCTCGCGCCGTACATTATTGGCTGGATGCAAGGAATCTTGAACTAATGGGTCTTGATCGGTCAGTAGTTCATAGAAACTTGGACTCCAAAGTCAAAATCGCAGGGATGGAACTTTTCGACATCATCACCGTGGGGGCATTTGCCTCCACGATGAACCTCATCTTTGGACAAACCAATATGGCAGGGATCATGGTGTTTGGGCTTCCCGCCCTTTTAGCCTTTGTCATTTATTTAGGAAAGAAAGGAAAGCCAGAGAGGTATTTACAAGACCTTATCCGGTTTTCTGTATTTCCGGGGGTCTTTTGCGTCGGTGAAGAATTGAGCAATGAAACAAGGAGGCGGCAAGTTGTCGTTAAGTCCTAATAGCATCGGTGATTTTTTAAATTTGTGGCATTTCTTTGATGACCATCTCGTCTTTGGCGATGGTTCCATTGGATGCGGTTTTCGTCTTCAGGGAAAAGATATTTCTTGTGCAACCGAGGAAGAGGTCAATCAGTTCACAAGAAAACTTGAAAACCTTATCACCAGTCTTGATGAGGGACTGTCTTTACAGTTTTTCTACAAGCTGACATCCAATGTGGAAAACACGATTGAATCCCATAAAATCTTGTCTCAGAGCTGTCCACTTGACAACTATGATTTGATTTTGTCTGCCAGAGAAAATCATTTACGAGATAAGATGGGGCGAGGTCATTTCTTTAGACCTGAAATCTATCTGTTTCTTCGTGGGCAAAAGTTTTCATTCAAAAAAAAGGGGCTTTTTCAAAATGAAAAAGAGTTCACCCAGATTCAAGAAAGTGAATTTAAAACTCATTTGGAAAACTTTGAGAGATCCATCAGCCAATTGGAGTCATCCCTTCGAGATTGTAATCTATTGGGGGATCGACTTTCAAAAGATGAGTGGTTCGGCCTTTTGTACGAGCACTTCAACTTATCGCGCTCTGAAAAGCACGACCCACCGGCTTTAAAGGGGCCAAAGGTCTTTTCTCCAAGCTCACTGTTATCTCAATTGTTACTGAGTGATGTTTCTTTGGGAAAAAAGCAGATTGAAATTGGTGATTGTAAGTTTCGCACCATTTCGCTTAAGACATTGCCCGATGAGACTCATGCAGGACTTATCAATGGGCTTTTAGGCTTGTCGTTTCACTGTTGGATTTCTCAGGTCGTTAGAATTTGTGACCAGTCCAAGGAATATTCATCTTTGCAACTGAAGCGGCGGGTGGCTCATTCCATGGCCAGTGGTCAGAGTAATGTGAGTGACCTAGAGAGTGAGTCTAAGCTTGGGCAAATCGAGGGGCTTTTATCAGAGCTGATTGAGAGTTCTGAGAAAATTGTGGAATCCGATCTAAGCGTTGTTGTCTGGGGTAAAACCGATGTGGAACTTGAAGAAAAATGTGATGAAGTTCTAAGGACTTTTAAAAAGCTCAACCACTCTGAAGGACTCGTTGAGACCTTTGCCACGTTTGATGCTTTTATCAAAGTGACCCCCGGAGTGTGTGGGATGAATCGTCCTAAAAAAATGAAGTCGTCAAACTTTTCACACTTGGTCCCAAGTTTTTCCTATTGGATGGGGAACAAAAAACCAGCTTGTCTTTTACCCAATCGTGACAATGTTCTCGTCTCAGTGGACCCTTTTTCGCCGGAGCTACCCAACTGGAATGGGTTTATTATTGGATCGAGCGGATCGGGGAAATCCTTCAGTATTAACCAATTGATTTTGATGTTCATAGGGGATCAGACATGAGTGCTCATTCCCAAGGATTTTCAAAATCAAAAGTGGTTTGGATTGACAACGGAGCCTCGTCAAAGGGGCTTGTTGACTCTCTTGGCGGACAGTTCATTGACCTCGCCCTTGATAGCGGTCTTGTTCTCAATGCTTTTCAACTGGATTCTGGTGAAACCCAAGTGTCACCGACCAAAAAGAAGCTTCTTCTGGGAGTTATTGAATCCATTTGCAAAGAGGATGATTCAAAAGGGCTTCCAAAGAGGGAAAAAGCCCTTTTAGAGCAAGCCATTGCGGACACCTACGATCAAAAGAAGGGTCAGTCACCGACCATGAGCGATTTTAGGAAGGTTTTGGAAAATCACCGTCTTGAAGAGATGAGAAAGTATGCCGACATTTTGTATTCATGGACTGGAGACACGGCTTATGGAAGGCTTCTTGATGGGCAAACCAACATTGAACTTTCAAAGTCTCTGGTTTCCATTGAAGTTAAGGGTCTTGATGTTTACCCTGACTTGCAGCGTGTTCTATTACTGATTCTCACTGAATACATAATGAATGAGGCATCAAAGAACCCCAGTCAGCGGTATTTGTTAATTGTTGATGAGATTTGGAAGGTGCTGCAAAACGACAGTGCTGCCCAGTTCATTATTGAGTGCTACCGTACAATGCGCAAATTTTACGGGGGCATTTGGGGAATCTCCCAATCCATCAAAGATTTTATGTTCGACCCGGAAATTGCTGCGGCCATTATGCAGAATACTCCCAGTCGAATCATTTTAAAGCAGCGTGGTGTTGATTGGGAGGAGTTTCAAAATATTTTATCTCTGAATGATACTGAGATTGAAGCGGTCAAGTCTCTTCGCTCAGAAAAAGGACGTTTTTCGGAGCACCTATTTATTCAGGATGAGAACAAGGCCATTTTAAAAATTGAGCCAGATCCACTTTCTTATTGGATCTGTACCACCGATCCAAAAGACAAAGCGGTCATTAACGAATTTAAAGAAAAATATCCACACCTCAATCATTTGCAGGTTTTGGAGAAAATTACCCAGTTTCAAAAAATAAAGGAGGAGAAACCTAAGTGAAGATTCTAATAACCCCATTGTGTGCCATTACAATTGCCTTAAGTCCCGTCAAGAGTCACGCCATGTTCGGTGCCGACGCTGCGGCGATGATACCTTACCTAATTAAGATTATTACTCAGGCAATCAAGCAATATAAGCAGATGAAAATAATTTATAACAATGCAAAACATCATAAGGAAATGTTTAAGCAACTCAATGACGGTCTGTCGGAAGCCATTGGTCTTTTAGAAAGCCTTCCCATTGAGGATGAGAATATTTTAGGTCATTTGCAATCATTCAAGAAAGCCATGAACGAAATTGAAATGCTCTATGGTGAGGTGCCAAAAGGCAAAGAGGAGATGCTTTTAAAGCTCCACGATCAAACTGTGGCTGAAAGTATCAAAATTGCCAATTCGCTCAAGGTGTATGCAAAGTCCCAAGAGGCCAATTCTAACCGAGTGGCTAGGAATGCTGGGAGGATGAGCCCCAAGGGAGCTGTTAGAAGCAACCTTGAAACTAATGCAGCGATCTTGCACACCCTTAACCAGTTATTAAAAGTAAATGGGCAAATTTTAAAACTCCAGAGTGAAACTTTGGCAATGAATAATAAGTCAGCTAAAGAGTCCAATTTTCACTTTCAAAAAGTCACCAAAGACCTTGGCAGTAGCTTTAAGGGATTTGAAGCAACATTTGGGACACCGACGTTTTAATGTACGATTGGCTACCGGAAGTTTGCAGAGAATTAAGAGGAAACCTAATCAACATCTATTGGTTGTCGATTGTTCCTTTAACCCTCTTGTTGATTATTTTTGAATTTTTTAAATTGCCAGAACGACAGCCCGATGCACTAAAGGTCATAAAGCGAGCAGCAATTTCCATGATTCTCCTTATCAGTTTTGATGAGGTGATCCACACCATTGCAATGGTCGGTGATGGAATAGTTGAAGCGATCAGTCCAAAGCCCCATATAAATCAGGTATTAGATGAGGCGTGGGCTCATATTCAGACCATTGAGCTGAGTTGGCATAAGTTTAAAGAAACAATCATTTGGATCTTTAGTCTACTGGCATTTATTTTTGCCTATCTTGGCGCTTTCTTAGCTGATGCGATGGTGCATTTCTGCTGGGCGATCCTCTTTGTTCTCTCACCGCTGATGATTTTGGCTTATATACCAGAAGGGACAGCTAAAATTGCAACGGGTCTGTACCGAAGTCTTTGCACCGTTATGGCGTGGAAAGTGCTTTGGTGTGTGCTCGGCGTGATTTTGTTGAAGTTCACAGTCAATGCACCGATTGCCGATGGCAACGACTACAATGCCATTCTTCTGATTGTCATCAATCTCTTTATTGGCATCAGTATGTTGCTTGTTCCCATTGCAACAAAAGCCTTTTTATCTGCTGACTTTGCTGCCTTCTCTGGAGGACTTGCCGCTGTTCCAGCCATTGCTTCTCAGAAAATCATAATGAAGCAGCTTAAAAAAGCAGGAAAGTTTTCAGCCGATAGAGGCAAGAAGATGGCAAGCCAAGGGTTCCGCTCTAGTGGCCGCGCTCTTAAAGATTTTGGACGTTTCGCTAGTGAAAAGCACCAGAATTTTAAGAATACGAGGGGTGCCACAAATTCGCCAAGCCAAAGGTTCCAAGAAAAACCTTATGAGAGGGGCTATAGAACCTCTTTTCAAAATAATAGTCAAAACAAGGGAGAAAAACATAAATGATTAAGATTCAATCTAAGCGATTAGAGCCAGTCAATCAATGGGTGAAAATTAACCTTTTGATGAAACACTTACGGCTCGTGATTTTTGGTCTATTAATTTCAAATTTTATTCTTATGGGTGTTTGTATTTACTTGTTGAACAAGGACACACTCGTCGTTGCTCTCACCGAATCCGATCAACTCTACTTTGTAGGAAAAAGGCAAAGCGTTGAACTTGGTGAGGCTGATGTTGAAGAGACTGCCAAAAGGTTCGTCCGAGAGCGGTATCAGTGGAAAAGCTATAGTGTGGAGTCCCTTGTTCGCAATGTTTCACCTTTTGTCACCTACGGCCTTTTAAAAAAGATGACCCAGCAATTTGAAAAATCAAAGGAGTTTGTAGAGAAAAACGCCATCTCCCAAGATGTTGTCATTCAAGCTGTGAATCTTAAAGACGATCACATTGAGGTTAAAATAGACCGCGTGGTTTCAGTCGGGAAAAAAGTCAAAGCCGTCCAACCTCTTGAAGTCCATTTGGAGATTATTAAGGACACACCTAACAAGTGGAACCTTAAAGGGCTCTATGTCAACGCCATCACGGAGTTTAATCAATGATTAGATTTTTCACTTGTTTAATTTTATGTCTTTTTTGTCAGGTTTCTTTAGGGAAAGTCAGAACCATTGAAATGGATGCTGATGGAATGAAAACTATCACTCTTGCTATGGGACGCTCCACTGTATTGCAGTTTGCCGACACCCCAAAAAAGATCGTTAGTGGAAATTCCAACTATTTTAATATCGAGTTTACTGGGAATGATGTAACCATCCAGCCTCTTTCTCCAGTCTCCAGTAACTTGTTTATTTATAGTGGGCATCGACGTTTTGGATTTCTTTTAAAAGTCTGCCGCTGCAACACTTACGATGATCTGGTCAAAGTCTATTGGAAATACCCTAAAAAGCAAGTTGCAAAAAAGAAGGTCAAGAAAAGTCAATTTCCAAAACTTTCTTTTAAAGCTGGAAAATCTGAGGTGTATGTCTCCAATGTCTTTTATCACAAATTTAATGATGTCTATGTGGTGGATGGAAGCTTTGTTTTGCCAAAAGGCGACAAAGCTCCCAAGGCCAAAGATTTTTGGGTCACTCGCTCCGGCAAAAAGCTCACCGTTTTAGACGTGGTTTTTTCTGATGAGTCGAAGTTCAAAAAATACCAGAACATTAAGTTCCGGGTATTTTTAAAACTTGTCCGTCCTGTGGACTTCACCTTGAGAACCAAGATCGGAAAACAAGAGGGCAAAGCCATTATCAGAAAGAGGTGGTATCAATGAAAATTCAAATAAAAAAATGGTTTTCATTGGTTAAAAAGGCTCCATCTCAGTTGAGGGCTTGGCTTAAAGGCTTGGTGGAAAAAGTAAGGTCTCCATTCGTTAAAAGGTTTCCAGATAAGGAGACTTGGAATCTTGGAGCCATACTTATTTGGGGTGCAGCCACATTTTTAAGTGTTGTTTTCGTTAGTAGCTTGTTTTTTTCACCTGAAGATTCCGGTAGCAGCATTACCACTGTCTATTCAGCTAAAGCTGAAGACCAAGGCAGTGATGTGGAAGGTCTTAGCGAATCAGATGGTGAGGCTTCAGCTCATGTGAAAGGCATTTCCAAAGGGCGGGGCCATCGTCTTTCTGGGGATGATCCCGCACCGAGGAAAGGAAAAGGAGCTTCCATTAAATATAAGGGAACCCAAGTCTTGGTACGAGCCAGCTCTCAAGGAGACCGCGCCCTTCCAACGGGGACCAACTTTGTTGGAAAGCTTCTCTCACAAATTGACACCCGTCACTCTGATAAATTTGTGAGAGTTCTTTTGCCCTTTGGTGGAAAATTCAGGGACCGAGTCGGTATTCCAAAGAATACCGTTCTTTTGGGCTCGGTCAGCTATTCTGGTCGAGGCAAAAGGGTTTTCTTGAACCTCCACACCGGAGTTCTGCCCGACGGGAGCGAGATTAAAATTGAGGCCACCGCCATGGACTCAAAAGACTTCTCGCCCGGTCTTATAGGTAGCTATCACAGTGCATTTGGTAGCAGGGCTGGAGCCACACTTGGCTTCTCATTTGCTGCTGGTGCCAGTGATGTGTTGCAGGAAAGGGAAGCTCTCGGTCAGGGCTTTAACCAAACCGTTACCAAAAAAGCCACTATGAAAAATGCTGTTCTCAACGGCATCTCTGAGTTTTCAAAGACAGAAGGAGCATTTCAACTAGAAGAGGCTCGCAATGAGGGAGCCTACGTCACACTCAATCAGGGTAAAGAGGTCATCGTTACCCTCACTAAAACTTTTAAAAATGGAGAATCAAATTAATGAGTAAGAAATCAAATGGTATTGATCCAAAAGATATTGTTATTGGAATCGTGAACCTTTTCAAAGGTGCAATAAGTTACACTTACTATGCAGGGAAGGAATCAAAATACCTCTCTCGCGCTGGAAAAGTGAACCTGTTGTTGTTTTTTGCAATAGCGGTGGTCTGGTCTATTAAAAACACCCATTTTTGGACATTGCACTATTTTTGGCCCGACATTTTCACCCAACAGTTTGTAAGAAACGTCGGCATGATGTCGTGGTTTGCGCAATTCCTTCCGTTGGGGGTTCTGTTCTTTGCGATTACTGTCTATATATTAGGAAATCGCAGTATCAGTAAAATTGAAGGAATCAATAGTGGTTTCAAACGAGCTGGGATTAAAAATGCAATTGGCAAACACCCCTTTGTCAAAGAGCTAACCAATTTAACCCCGTTTCGGCAAAAGCTTCTTATTGATACCGAGGGCGTTCCCGCAGAAGAGTTTGAAAGCAAGAGAAATTACATTCGCTCCTGTGTGAACTCACAGGTGGAGGCCATTGTTGAACAAGATGAGCCCAAGTTCATTGAGTTGTTCTTAACAAAGAAACTCCTGCCAAAGAAAATTGCTTACGCCAATGTATCTGGGAAAGCATCAAAGGCCGGGGACTTTGTTGTTGGTCAGTCGTATGGCCGAGTTGTGACTCAAAACCTTTTCGACCTTCCGCACATGCTGGTGGCTGGAACCACGGGTATGGGGAAATCCTACTTTCTTCGCCAGATGGTCCTCAACCTTCTTGAAAACACACCAAATCTTCAGGTTTTCGCTATTGATCTAAAGGAAGGTATCACCATGCGGCCATTCAAGGATCTTCCCAATGTGAAAGTCGTCAAAGAGATTTCTGAAGCTTCAGAAGTCCTTGAAAAGATCAGGGCTGAAATGAAGGAACGTTTCAAGGTGTTGGAAAAAGAAGGAGCCGAACTCATTGATCCTGTAAAGCACAAAAGAGATCCCATCTTGGTTGTGATTGATGAGTGCTCACTTCTTTATAACCCATCGAAGGTTTCAGAAATCGGCAAGAAAGCAGCTCAAAAGGCCATTGAGATCACCGACGAGATCGCCAAATTGTCACGAGCCGCCTGTATTCATTTGGTGCTTGGTACTCAGAAGATCACCAAAGAAACGGTCAGCACCCACATTCAGGAGAACATTGAGGGGCGAATCTGTTTCAAGGTCACTTCTGTCCAAGGCTCGGCAATGGTTGTTGGAACTAAGATTGCCCGTGATCTGCCAAAAATTAAAGGCCGAGCCATTGCCAAGTTTGGTGTGGATGTCGATGAGGTCCAGACCCCTTTTATTGATAAGGATGAAATCAAAACCAAGATAAGTGCTATTGGAAAACGGTTTGAGGGAAAAAAGAAGCCTCACCAGCAGCCACTTATTTCGGATATTTCTTATCAAGAAAAATCAGATAAGGGAGATGTTGCCGACTCTTCAAGGCCGAAAGTGGGGCCATCAACGTGAGTCAAAAACCCCATCGGTTTACTTTAATGAATCGGGATATAAGGCTCTTGAGGTACTTGTTTGCGACCAAGGGAGCTACTGAACGACAGATTCATCGAGATATTTTTGGCAAAGTTACGGGCCAAGTTGTTAGAAAACGTATTGGGATATTAAAGAATCAAGGATTGATTGATAGCGGTTCTGTGTCTCTAGCAAGGCCCACTTCTGTGTACTTTACTTCGAGAAAGGCTCTACGCTCGCGAACCATCTACGATTTCGACCTTCTACGGATGGAGGCTCGCTCTAGTAATCCCACCCATGAGTTGTCACTAGGCGATATTCGCCATAAGTGTTCGAGCCTAGCAGGCCTTGAGCATTACCTGACCGAAAATGAACTTCAATCAGAGCTTTGGGGAGGAAAGGAATATAGATACAAAGACTTTTTGAGACTGAACAGTGATGGGTTTATGAGAATCAAGCTAGGGAAAAATACGTTCTCTGGAGCAATCGAATACGAACAATCCGAAAAGGGAAAAAGCCAATATGAAGCTTTGTTTTCCGAATATTACCTTTCTCCCGATATTTCTTTTGTTTTTTATATTACTGGCAGCCAGAAAATTTTGGAATCCATTTTACGCCACGATAAAAATGTAAGAGAAAACCGAAAAGCTATTATTTTCGGATCGACGTTGGATAATTTTCTTAATTCTAATGAGTTTATTTCTTTAGAGAGTTCATCAGAAAGAATTTTGGAGCTTCCATTGCTGGAGAAAAGTTGATGGATTCTTTGAGTCTTAGGGTATTGCAAAAGCTGTTGCGTAAGCTATTGCAAGTTGCAATAGGCAAAGTTCGCAAAGAAAGATGGAAGCTGTTGAATTTATTCGTATTTGATATTTAGGAACATTTTTATAACTGAATACAATATACCTATAAGGAGGTACAAGATTAGAAGTATTACGAGAACCATATTGTGTGTCATTATTTTGGGAAGTTTAGGGTGTGCAAGTGTTGAGAGATCAACATTCTTGGGGGCAGGGACAGGTGCAGCTATGGGAGCAGCTACAGCATCAGCAATGGCCAACAAAGATCATGGACAAGTAACTTTGAGGGGCGCTGGTATTGGTGCTTTAGTGGGAGGTATCACAGGATATATTCTGCACAGGGTGATTGATAAAAAAGAGAGCCAAGTTCGCAAGGAAACTCTTTTCAATCTGGAATCCCATGGAATATCCACAGGCTTTGGCGGTATTGATCTGAAAAAGTTTGATACCTTTGTGTCGTCACCACAGGTGCGTGAAGATTATATCGAGACTCACACTGTTGATGATGGCCGAAAACTTATTCAAGGACACAAGACTTGGACGATCATCGGGAATCCACAGTTCAACATTGGTAGCCCAAAGAGAAGAAAGAAACGATGAGAAAATCAACCAAGTCTGGGCGATTGTATTTGGATGATCTGGGAATTGAGAAGTTAAACGAAATGATGGAAGTCCTCGCTAGTGAGGACTCCCATCTTGATCTTTCCCCGTCAAAAGTAGTCAGTAAAGTTTTGGTCAACTTTTGTGACAAATATTTTCAGCGAGAAATTAAGGGACTAAGGTCGGCGCTTTTTGACAAGAAGAGTTATCTGATTTGGGCCAAGAAAAAGGCAAAGACACCAGAGGAGTATATAGAGCTTGTTGCTAAAATCTATGACCCCGCTTCTAAGAAGAGAACTAAACCCTCTTTAAAGCCAAAATTAGAGGCTCAAAAAGCCCTAGATGAAGGGGTGCAGGGATGACTTTGAAATCCTTTAAAAGTCTTTACTGTATTGCTTTTTACTCGACTGGATGGGGTCAATTTTTATTGATTCCATGCCGATCCAACTTTATATTTATAAGTGAGCTTACCGATGGGTAAGCACTCTCCAAATGGGGATGGGCTCTTTGAAATTTTGTGGTTAGACTCGAATGAAGCAGCAAGATATTTGAGAACTTGCCCGCAACAAATTCGGAATTGGGTTTATCAAAAGAAACTCAAGGCCTATAAGTTGTTTGGCAAGAAAAAACTTTTGTTTAAGAAATCTGACTTGGATGCCTTACTCAAACCGATTGGAGGTGAGTATGGCAATTCATAGAGATTCAAATAAAGACCCTTCTGGAAAAGTGACGTACACCTATAAAGTGAATGTCGAAGCAATCAATTTGCTTACGGGCCGAAGAGTTCAAAAACAAAAGAGCAATATCTCGTCACTTCCAATGGCGAAAAAAATTGAACGAGAACTTTGGAATATATGTAGAAATGGATCACCAAACGATGTCACAAAAAGTTGGGCGAGGTTACTCCAAGCCTATTTTAATGACATCGAATCAAAAGTAAGGACTGATGAAAATCCTTACGGGTGGAGTCCTCATCATATTAGAACAACGAAGGGACGTTTTAATCATATTCATCATTGGAATGGTTTTAGGGTTAGTAAGATAACAATCAAGTTCGTTGAAAATGAAATGGACGAGCTTGAAAGGAAAGGTGTTTCTCGGCAATTAGCCTCTAAGATTCAGTCAGCGATTAAGGCTGTCTTTTCTTTTGCTCTTGAATCTGGATTCTTAAAATACAATCCATTGGAAAAGATGAAAAAAAGGAAAGTGCCTGAAAAGCGAAAGAAAGCATTGAATCATACGGAGGCTCAAACACTGTTGTTTGAGGCCAAAAAGAGAAATCATCCTTTTTATGACGTTTGGTTGCTGGCCCTTGTTTTTGGCTTAAGAAGAAGCGAGATTGATGGACTCCATTGGTCAGACTTCGATTTTGAAAGTGGTTTGCTAACTGTTGAGCGACAATTTATCCCTGGAGAAGGCTATGTTTTTAATCCCAAGGATAAAGAAGAGCGTGTAGTGCCGATCCCAGATTTTGCACTGCCTCATTTGCAAAGGATGAGGTTAAAATCTGAGGGTAAAAAGGTGATTGCATTAGACGACAAACGGTGGACCGGAGGACATCAAGCCAAGGCGACCCGCGATTTTTGCTGTGAAATTGGTATCAAAGAGGTGACATTCCATCAGCTCAGGGCAACTTACATCACTCTGGCTCTGGTGGACAATATCCCCCTTGGTATCGTTAAAGAAGCTGTCGGGCACTCAAATTTGACGACCTTGAACCGTTATTTCAGGTCATCAGGCGTTGATATGCGTGGACAGATGGACGGATTGAAGTTAAAAATACCGTCTGAAGAGGATGGAAAGGTCATAGATTTAAAGGTGGCAGATTGAGCACCCTGACTTTCCCTGACTTTGAGTGTAACTATTTAACATTACTGGTGGGGTTTCGGCCCGACCATTTTGAACAACATGAGAACACCGACCGCCAGCAACCCAAGGGTTGCTGGCTTTTTTTTGCCCTGAATTCATTTCGTGGCGGTTGCCGAAAATCTCCAACGTAATTTTATCAGGCTCCAGTAAAATTCGCTTAATTGTCTTTTGCAAAATTTGAGTTTTCTCGTTCTGAGGAAGCTCATCAAAGTTCTTCCGAAACACCTTCAACATTTCAAAAACATCAGACAGATCCAAGGCCTTCTGCTTTTGGGTCTCAACTTCGTTCTTCAGATTTTCAATTTCACCTTCTACGGCCTTTAACTCCTTGGCCTCTTTTTCCACTTTTTTCAGCAACAACTTTCTAACCGTATCAGATTCAGCTTCACCCACCGCGTCGAGAGCGTTATTCTGGCTGATCTCTAGCTTTCTCCTTAGCTGCTCTTTTTTTCTCAATA
>JAUILT010000105.1 GCA_030432925.1 Bdellovibrionia bacterium
GCTTATTTTCAGTCAGCAATCGGGCCCGGCTCTTTCCAAAGGCCATGGCTTTACCACCACCCACTTGCAATTGACGCATGAAAAACATAAACAGCACGATAATCACAATCAAAGGCAACCAGTTCAATAGAATGGATGTCAAAAAGGATTCTTTTTTGGTACGATAATTGGGAACTAACCCATACTGCTCCAACATTTCTGCAGAACGATCACCCACATCGCCCTCAAAGCGAAATTTCTCAGCACCATACTGCTCTTTTCCAGCTTCAGTAAATGTTCCTTCTACTTCACCACCATTGGTGTCACGAACAAACGTGACATCTTTGATTTGTTTATTTTTTAAAGCCTGTACATACTCTTGATTTCCGAACTTGGTCGCAAATGTATTTTGCTGCTGTTCGTACATATTGAACATCAGAATGCCAGCGACAAGAAGGACAGCCCATAAGGCCATAGTTTTTTGAGGGGTTCGCATGCTAATAGTTCCTTTCCTACAATTCTTCTGAGGATATCACGGCTCTTATCAGAGGCTCAATGGCATTTGGTCCAAACAGAAGGCTAAACTCGACTGGCCTGTATCATGTCAGCAGAAATAGTCCACTGGACAGAGAGCAAACAAAATGTGAGTTCTTTTTTGTGTGTGTCAAGGCGCTTAAGGATCTCTTCTATATGTCCTGAGGTAAAACCATCCACCTCCAGCCGAGAGAGAAATAGAGCTAGTACTCGACACTTTTGCCGTCTTGATAGTTGTAAAAAAACATCACGACGAAGTGCTTGCCCTTTAAATAACTGGCTCAAAGGAAGTTGACTTTGAGTGTCAGAGATCGACTGGGTTAGAGTTTCTAAAGACCGAGCCAGAGACTCTGTCGCCCCTGGACGCTGACTCTCAAGGTCCCTCAACCACTTATGTCGCATCCAGTTTCTGAGAGGCTCTGTGCTAGTATTTGAGGGGTCTTCTAACCAGTGGACTCCATTTTCTTTTAAAAAACTTAAAATTTCACTACGACAAACCTGAAGAAGGGGGCGAATCTTTCCATCGGAATAGACCCTAAGACCCATAAGCCCCTGTTCTCCCGCTCCACGAATTAACTGAATCAAGCGTGTCTCTAGAGCATCTTCTTTATTGTGAGCAACGGCCACTAAAGAATTGGGCTGTTTTTCGCAAAGCTGTTTGTGCCATAAGTTCAGCCACTTCCAGCGAAACTCCCGAAAATCAGCCTCACTACAAAGAAGCCTATCAGGAGGGTGAGAGTTAGTATAAAAGTCCACTCCATGGGAGCCTGCCAAGTTTTTACAGAATTGCAAAGCCTGATCACGAAATGCTCTTTGTTCTTTTGAGTCTGAGTCACCATGATGTACATGAGCCACAGAAATTTCAAAACCAAGAACACCCTTCAGAATAACGCACAGATGGAACAAGGCCACAGAGTCCGCACCCCCGGAAAGAGCCAAAAGCCAATGTGAGTTTTCAGGAAGCTCCAAGTTTTTAATATAAGTATTCAACCTGTGAACCAGGCGGTGATTGCGATTCATCGCCTTTAAGATTTAATGGATCAAGATCTCAATGTCCACCTGGATTCAGTTGTGGGCGCGCTCGCCCTACCTTTTTGCACAGCTGTTGAACAAAATTTGTCACCCATGGTGGCACTTATCATTAAAACCTTACTTCATTTTGATCTGGCAGCCCTATTTCGGCCCCCTTTTTGCTCTCAATAAAAGAAGGAGGCCAGACTTATGTTGAACACAGCACTTAAGCTATTGATTCTATGGGCTTTTACCCAACCTTTAGGAGCCCTGGCCACCCCTGTCGGCTCACACCCTGAGGCCGTTGCCTACCTTGTAGAGCTGGCTCAGCAAAACCAGAAAACCCTGAAGTCTATTGACCTAGAAATTCGCGATATTTTAATGAAGTCTCACGGTACCGACCTGGTGCCTAAAAAAGGAAAAGATCAATTGCAGGCTCACACCCTACAGTTAGAAAAACTCTCCCTCCGGCGACGTGAGTTTTTTCTAAGACAAAACTTTATTGACCGCCTCAAGTTTAAAATAGACAAAGACTACAACGGCCAGGAGATGAAGAATTTTCTCTCCAAAACCATTCTTGAACTTGCTCACGAGGAAGCTTTGGATTCTCAGGGAGATTTTGGCCTCACTCGTTTTTGTAATTATTTAAGTCTGGCTATTAAGCAAATCCCTGAACGCAATGAAAACCTTCTTGGTTTTGTAGAAGGTTATATGAAGTTCTCTAGTATTTTAAACCCCATTTCTCCCTCAGAGTACCTCCATCACCGTAGCTACACAAACGGTAGAGACTCCTATAACGCCCAACCAGTGGCCCGTGAAAATATTGGTGAAGTTGTCGAAGAGAGACTTCAGCAACTCAAAGCCCAGGACATACTCAAAAGAAAATCCTTTGAACAACGCCGTCCCATCATGAAACCTGTTGCAGCTATTGCACAAAGCCCCCTCACAACAGAGCCCACTGAGGCCAAAGCGCTTCCATCTGTAGATATTCCTGAAAAGGGTGGCGACTCACTCCAACTGCGCATTCACTTGAAAGATGTTCACAGACCTGAAGAGAAACAAAAAATAAATTCCCAAACTTCCCCACTCAAAGTGACTAATGAAAACAAAGGTTATGAGTAAAGAAGTTTAACTCACGACTTCTGAAAAGCTTTGAATAAACGATGACATCATGGATATAAAGAGAAATAAAGCTAACGCTGCCCAAGCAAAAACCTTGTAGCCTCTCTCAATTCGGAGAGCTAGCCTGGAAAAGTCTGGATGTATAGCTAACTGTCGTTGCTCTTCCAAAGCCATGATCAGCCCTCTTGCAGATAGGCAAAATAAAACCACTGATGTCAATGAGAGTATCATCCATCCCATATCTGACACGTCGGCATATCTAAGTTTCAACTTGAAACAACAGAACTCTTTCAGGACTTTAAGTCAGTATTATACCGATCTGGCTCGAACTTTCCAGATCAGCATGGAGATTATCCAAACAGTGAGGCCACTCGATTATGATAATTCTTCATCATATTGGGCAGGTTTACTTTTACAAGAGTTTTAGCAATCGGCCCTGGAACAAAAACTTTAAACTTAGCATCCACGGCATAAGAGGCTTCTACCTTTCCGCCAATATCCTTGAGATCCCAAGAGCCATTTGAAACTTTAAACAAATCCCCGGAGTCAAACACCCAATGAATTCTATTCTCAGGCTCTTCTGTAATCCATAAACGGTAAGAAAAGTCCTTGATGACTTTAACATCAAATTCGACCAGTTTTTTATTATCATTGCTTTCTATCACCCGACAGCCCTGAACTTCATCCAAAAACTCAGGGTATTTTTCATAGTCGGTAATAATGCTATAAAACTGCTCCACACTACAGGGAAAAGTTTCTTTGGTTTCTGCACTCGCCATGGTGAATATATCTCCTTACAAGCAGTTTTTCAGGGAGTTAATGATCACATCCATCCTTGCCGCCAGTTGGTCAGAATTTTCATATATCATCCCCACAATTTCGTCGACCTGTTCAGCTCCCTGGTAAATAGGGTCAAACATCCCCTGACGAATAACTCCGCTCTCCCCCTCTAGAGGCTGAAGCTCTCGATGCCAATCATACATAACTCCAGTGACTTCTAAAATAAAGTCTGCAAAGGCAATTTCATTGGCACGAGCTAACTCATTATACTCTTCAAGAGCTGCAGAAACCTCACTGCAAGGCAGTTGGTTTTTATCAAAGTTCTCTACCAAGTCCGCAGGGGAGTTGGGCAACGGCTTCAACAAGGAAACCCGCTTCTCTGAAAAAGAAGACTGACTGCAGACGACCACGCCTATCAAAACTACTTTTACCAGGTGACTTCTCAAGGATTTCATAGCATTTGCCCCTTTCAAAGTAAGATTTAATAATGCTCTCAAACAGTTGTCAACGCAGGCTTTTTTGACAGAAAATGTCACCCACAACCTGGAATTTGTCGCCCACTTGAGCCTTTTCTCAAAAAATAGACTTAAAAAATTGCCAAAGCCTCTAAAACTAAGAAGTAAAAGCAGGCATACCAACAAAATTTTTGGTCAAATTCTTGCATTTCCTATGAAAGGTTCAAGCTTTTTAAATCAAAGGTGTGCAATGAAAAACCAAGATGGAACGTTTACCCTTACAATGTCTTTTCGCTGTCTTTTGACCCTGCTGGTATTGGGACTTGTCACTCTCCCAGCTTGTCAACGAGCCAAGATGAAGCCTGTTCCTCGGCAAGAACGGCCCCATCCGGGGCCTGGGTCTGTAGAGCCCCTTCCTGAAGCCAATCCTCAGGAGGAAGAGCTTGACCCCAATACACAACCCCCTATTCTGCTGCCCCCAGCGGACTCTGAAGGTGAAGGCGAAGAAAAGGGCCCCATAGTTATCACTCCCCCTCCTCTGAGAACGGAACCGGTGACATCACAGGAGTTTGTCACACAACAGCCAGCACTTCCTCATACAGAACGCAATATAATTTCTTGGCTAGATCCCAACGCCCCCGTGCACCCCTCTATATTGGACCAGTGTGCCTGGGAAAATTGTGAAGAACTTCCTCCCCCCTCTCGACCCACCGAAAAAGAGGCTAGATCCTACACCCAAACTTCTGAGCCCATTACCAACATGCTAGATGTATTATTTGTCATGGATACTTCCAACTCACTGGATGAAGAAAGAGCAGCCATTGCCAACAATATGAATCGGTTCATTGAAAAAGTGGAGCAAATCTCTCAACGCCATGGATACAGAGGACAACTGGACTACCAAATGGCCGTATTGTTAGCTCATGGACCCAACACAGCCCTGACAGGAAAGTCCGGCTCTTCCGCCTATGGAAACCTATTTGTCCACCGAGAAGAGAGTTCCGTCACAAACCCTGTTTTAAAGTCCTCAGAAATGAATGTGAATCAGATTTCACAAACTCTTTTAAAACGATTTAATGGTAACGGTAATTTGACCTCTATTAGAGATCGCTCCAATACGCAAGGAGAGGCTGGCTTACTTTCATTGGAGCAATTTCTAAGGTCCCAGATCAATGCCTCCACAGGTTTTCCAAGGGCCAACGCCGCTTTGATGATTGTATTTGTCTCTGATGAAAATGATGTCTGCTATGATTATAAAGCAGCCAATGACTACTTTGCATCTATCGGCATTGAAAGACGGGATGCTCCCCAAGTTCACTCCTCCAATAAGAAAGAACTCAATGGAGTTCTGAGAGATAAGCCCGAGCACGAAGCCTTTGCTCATGAGTGTGGCTCCGGAAACCGGGGCCAAGCAGATACCATTGTCCGCCTCATTAAAAATATCAAGGGCTACTCTGAAGAAACTCACAATAACCTACCCGTCATTCCAGCGGCTGTGGTGTACCGAACCAAAGGAGAGCAAGAGCAAGCCCAAGATCGCCACAAAGGAAGCTTCTACGGAGATAATGAAATGGGGCACGGTTATTTAAATGTTGCTGTTCAATTTGGCTCATCCAACGCCATCAGTTTGCTCGAAGGAGATTTTGGACAGAAACTCGCTCACCTGGGTAAAAAGGCTTTATTCAGTATGAATTTTTTCGACACACTTCCAATACAAACACCAGATGGAGCTTGGCTGGACTTAAGAATTATCCCCAACTCCTCTATTCGTGTGGATGTGGAAGTCAAAGTCGGCAGATATGCAGGGCAGACCATCACTCTGATTCAAAATTCAGAATATACTGTTCAACGCACTCAATTAGAGCCGGAGGCCGCTGTTCATGGTCATGTCTTGCTCCAGCGTGAGTCCCGCGAAGGCCTTGTTTGGGACAATGCTGTGATTCGTATCTATTATATGGAATAAAAAACTTTCAAGGAGAACACGATGAGGACATCAATATCACTTTTACTGGTAAGCTTTTTCCTGGCAACACCTCTTTCGCTGATGGCTGATAACTGCATCGACTGCCACAAAGTATCTACTGTCATGAAAAAGGCTCAATCCCTTAGAGGAGCTGCTAAAAAAAAGTTTGATACCTGCCTGCTCATTTATGACCGGCAAAAGAGTCGGTCCATTATATGCGCTAAAATGGTTGTAGAAAAAGAGCTGGATTTTATTAATAACCCCTTATTCACCTCCTGCTATAAAGCCCTTCGCAGTACTATTAATTATTACTCAGATATTACAGCAGATCGTTGTTTAGGAAAAAATATGGACTTTCCTTATGGTGAGAAGTTCATGACCCAAAGCTTTCAATCATGTGTTACTAACAGGGTTCTTCAAGACAATGATACCCAATATCACTCCGTGAGTCGAGCTCTTGGCCAGTGCACCCTTCATGCTCTTGGAATGAGGGCCGGAGACCCATGGTTCTGGGACTTCAGCGAACACTTTGACTCTCAGGCACTGGCAAATCCAGAACTTTAGGAGGGCCCTCTCTCTACATTAAACTCCACACGACGGTTCATTTTTCGTCCCTGGTAATTTCCATTATCTCCTATGGGACGTTCCTCACCGTGACCAATGGCCTTCACTTTTGACAAAGGCAAGCCCGCATCTAGAAAAACCTGCCTCACGCTATTAGCCCGGCGCTGAGATAATCCTTTATTATAGGCACTGGACCCTACAGAGTCTGTATGACCTTCTACTGTCAGGCTTTTAAAACCTGGGGGCTGCATGAGATAGGCAGCCATGCGAATCAAGGCCTCTTCAAACTCCTCATCCACCTCATCTGAGTCAAACTTAAACAACACATCACGAGCAATGAAAGTTTCAGACCCACTGCCAGTGCCGCTAAAAGGATCTTCGCCAGTACTTGCTGTGAATTCACCAGACTGCCTTACAATGACACTTTCTTTTTTATAAATAGGCCCTAGAGCCCAATTCACACCTGTGTACACTCGCCAATCTGGAGAGGAGGACCCCTGATACACTTCTGTTCCGGCACCGGCATGGTAGGCTAACTGCGTGGTGATATCCCATTTGAAACCTCCAAGAAGTTCCATACTAGAAATATCCCTGTCAGAAGCAAAGTTCTGTTCGCCCGTAGGAAAACTTCCAAAAATTTCGCCAATTAATTTTGTGTCATAGTCTGTCAGTAAATAGCTCACTGCGCCAGAAACAATGAGCTGATCATCCATAGGTTCCACCGGAATATTAGCCAGTTGAGCGCCCGGGTCCCTAAACCGGTAACCGATATTAGCACCCAAGGCCATTTTTTTGACTGTGGTGTCTGCGGCCAACTCCACCGTGAATGTGGGCCCAGCCCCCTCTCCAAGAAAGGGGTTATTCTCAATTTGGTTGAGATTCATTGTAAGTAGAGTTGCCAACCCACCGTTTTGATCTCCAAAGAACCGGTACTTAGTATTTAACCTATACTCCGTCAGGCCTGTTTCGGCAAACTCTCCCCGAAAAGCTGGGTTGGCATCGGAATCCACATTCTGAGCTAAAAGATAAGGCACACTCAATCCCACAGACCAATTCTTCATCAAACCAAAACCTATATTAAGATCTGAGGACAGCAGAGAGTCCGCAAAATTCGTACGGTCTTGAGTGGATCGATCCTCATAGTTGGGTAAAGAGTTCACTGCATAGTTGAGAAAAAAGCCAAAGTTGAAAATTCCTGGCTCTAGCGTTTCAGAGGACTGAACTGTTACAAAGTCCAACCCGTCTGGAGTTGGGTTGAAGTTCTGCGTATCTGCGCCGACCACATTGCCAAAAGCAGATTGGGAAAAGTAAAACAAAAAAGTACTTAAAAAAAGCGTTCTCATGTGTGCCTCTTACTTGGCAGATAGTATAGGATCTTCTCACCAATATCGTCCCCAATGGGCCCCTAAGGGTCAAGACACCTATTTACTTTTTCTTGAACAAAGCTTCTGCGGCTAAGAGTAAGTCGTCTTGAGAGGCACTCCCCCTCCTCTTGGCAGAGCTATTTGCCTGGAAGTATTCACAGTAGTTGGCCCGACCTTTCTCGCGCACCACATCAGCTGAAGACTCCCGACACTCATTGTAGGCATTGGCATCGTAGAATTCGCAGTTTCGACAGACATGACAGTCTTCATTACACTGGGTGCACTCTTCGCGGAACCCCACTCTATCAACAAATTCAAGGGTCTCCCCACAAGAAAAGCATTGGAACTTCACAAGAGCCAAAACACACCACCCCTAAAGAGATTCATCTATAGATCTCTTGATATTAAAATCGTGCTCGGCTTCAATTCTGCGCACAGTACCAGTGGCTGATCGCATCACGATCGAATGAGTTTGAGCACGGTTATTGGATAAAGTACGCACTCCTCGAAGTAAGGGGCCGTCCGTCACACCTGTAGCCACAAACATGACAGACCCTTTGGCCAACTCATCTCTTTTAAAAGCCCGATCCAAATCCTCCACACCCATGTGAGAAGCTCTTTGCCTTTCTTTATCGTTACGAAATTTCAGCCGACCTTGAAAATCCCCTCCTAGACACTTCATAGCAGCTGCTGTGATCACACCTTCGGGGGCTCCCCCCACTCCCAAAAGTAAATCGATACCAGACCCCTCCCAACAAGGAGCGATTCCTGCAGAAACATCACCATCTCCAATTAACCGAATACGAGCACCTGTTTTTCGAACGTCAGCAATCAACCTTTCATGACGAGGGCGGTCTAAAATCACCACAGTCACATCGCGTATAGGCTTTTTCAGGGATTCAGAAATAATATGGATGTTCTCCTCGGGGCTTTTATCAATATCAATTCTACCACGGGCTTTGGGGCCACAGGCGATTTTATCCATGTAGGTATCAGGAGCATGCAAAAAGTTTCCTCGCTCAGCCACTGCAATCACAGAAATGGCACCCACACCCCCATGGGCACAGATTGTTGTTCCCTCCAAAGGATCTAACGCAATATCAATGGGAGGGGCATCCGCAGATTTTTTCCCCACCTCTTCGCCGATAAACAGCATAGGAGCCTCATCTCTTTCCCCCTCACCAATCACAACTTTTCCATCAATTTCCACAGAATCAAAAGCTTTTCTCATGGCATCCACAGCCGCCTGATCAGCAGCCTTTTCATCTCCACGCCCCATAAACCGGGCACTGGAAAGGGAGGCATATTCTGTAATTCGAACGAACTCTAAAGCCAGGTTTCTGTCCATGTTTGCTTCTCCAGAATCTGTAGGGCATCTTTTGGTAGACGAACAGGCCTTTGCTGCTCATCCACGGGCACCAGCAGAGTTTCCCCTGTGGCTAGACGCTTTTGTGATTGACGGCTGAATGTGACATACTGAAATTGAATTTTCAACTTCTGTCTGCGAATCTGCAGAAAGGTTTTCAAAGCATCTCCAAAAAAAGCCGGCGCTAGGTGGCAAACACGGGTCTCAATAACAGCCCAATGATGATTCACCTGCGGATAGTGAAAGCGCTCCATATCACTGTCCCTCATCCAAGCCACCCGGGCATTTTCAAAAAACCTGAGATAATTACTATGATGAACGACAC
>JAUILT010000106.1 GCA_030432925.1 Bdellovibrionia bacterium
GAGGTGTTCTTAGGGGAATTTCAAAGTCTATCAGTGCTTTTCTGATAGCTTCCTTGGACACAAAACACTGGTCCGCAATTTGGGCGATGGAAAGCCCTTCAACGGTATATTTCTGGTGGACAAAACTTCGATTGCGGAATTGAGGAAGTTCTTTTGCAGTAAATACTTATTTATAAATCATCCTCAAGAGTATTTGGACCCGATATTTCAACCAATTTCTTCAACTCATTGAAAAGTAAAGTGTCTTGATATCTTTGCGACTGGTATAGCCCACGACTCCATAATTCAAAGTCATCGCTTTTCAATATTTTGATCGCATGAAGCTGAAGTGAACCAAAATTATAGAAAGGCTCCATACAACCATTTTCAGGTAATTCAAGATTATATTTGTAATCAGACAAAATAGAATATTTACTTATTAAACCCAATTGAATGACATTGAACTCGCCAAAGAACTGAGCGTGGCCTTCAAGAAACTCCATTTTTGCTTCAGCCTCTACACAAGTTATTTTTTCTCCGTAAGTGTCGACATATTGTCCAGTAAGGCTTAAGTAACGTTTTTCTCTGGCATTAATGAATGTCTGGATAATTTTTTTACCAATTTCTGTATGCCCTTGATAGAGAAGGTCGAGACCAGATATTAAAGTTTGAGCCTCTTGTTTATATTCTTGAACCTGAGAGTGGTAGCAAGTATTGACTAAATTTTCTCGTTCAACATGCTTCCACCATTTTGGCATTCGAGATTCCTCTTGGTAAAAGTGATGAAAGGCTTCATGTAAACCTATCTCCATTCCGTAAAAGATATTTTTATCGACTCGAAGTGCAAGAGCCATAGTTTCATTATAGCTATGAACGGTATCCACTAGACTTTTTTCAAGTGGTGGGTATGTAGTGTTGTCTTGAGTATCAATCATGAACCAATCATCAAGTTTCAATTCTTTATTGAGTTTATTTACAGTAGGAGAAAGACCCTTGTGAAAAGCGACTAGACAATCCTTGCTGATATCATCAGTCAGAAGAAAGAGTTTCTCTGAAATAAGAAAGTTACCCCAGGAGGACTTTGAGTTGTGTAACTTTTTGAAGTAAATCTCGTAGAGATTAATAGTATCGCTGTTGAGTAGTGTACTGCAATTTGTTGAGGCTCCGGCTGGCGCCGAACTGACAAAAAGTAACAAAACAAAATAGAACTTTGCATACAATGCCATTTATTCCCCCTCCAATAGAATTGAGAGGTAAATTCTACCTACAGTTCTACAAAATTAAAATTAGTTATTTTGTTAAATGACAGAGAACGTCTAAGCCTTATTTCTTTAAAGGTGCCACAGTTGAGTCTGACTGCGCAGAATCTTTTGGAAGATATCCCATCGCCTTGAAGTATGAAATCACAAGGCTGTTGCTCATACTTTTCACAAGCTGCCCAATTAGCTCAAGTTCATTCTGGTTTTCAGACTCTTTAGCAGTGGTCGACCAGCAGCAGGGTGCTCATGGGCCCTGCTGGATGCCTCAGGTGAAGCCCATTCAAATATTTCTAAGATAGAGCCATCTTCAGCCTGACAAATGATTGGCTGACGATTGGTTGCTAGTTCAAGTTCTTGCAAACGCTTAGTATGCCCGTCTACCAGATTTTTTAGATCGCCAGCCATTCCGTCAAATGGCTTGTAAGTAACAATAACGATTTCTCCATTCATTAGATTTCTCCTTGTTTTATTTTTTTGAAAACCATTTCATCCAATTGTTTACAACATGATTTAGTCGATCACTTTCTAAATAATAAAAACTCTCTCGCCCTTCTTTTTTAATGTAAACAAGTCCAGCACCCTCCAGAACTTTCAAATGTCTTGTTGTTGTGGGCCACTTACAAGAAAAGCGATCTGCGATCTGTCCCGCAGTCATTTTCCCCCCTCTGGAGTTGAGAACTACCAGAATATGCCTTCTGGTTTCATGGGCCAAAGCTTTAAATACAGTTTCAAAGTCTTCGAGTTCCTGTTCAGCTTTCGATTTTTGATTCATATATTTAGCCTTTTTGCTAAATATAATAATTAGCTAAACAGCTAAATAAAGTCAAGAGAGAAAGCGAGAGCTTATATATGGACAACGATTCCCTGCGCTAAACCGGAGAATAAAAAGTCATCTGATCGGTTGACTTTTAAGGCTACCTCAAATATAGTCAACTATATGGATGACTATAGAGAAAAAGATATTGATCGACTTTTTTATGCTCTCAGTGACTCAACAAGAAGAAAAATGTTGTTGAGACTAACTAAAGGTGACACCAGCATATCTGAATTAGGCCGTCCCTTTGATGTTTCAAAACAATCTATTTCTAAACATTTAAAAGTTCTTGAGGATGCAGGGCTCGTACACAAACAAAAAAATGGAAGAGTTCAAAAATGCCGCTTCAACATGGATGGGTTTTCCGTAGTTCAAAACGTAGTTGAAGAATACAAAAAGTTCTGGGAAGGGCAGTTTGATGCTCTTGAAGATTATATTGAAACCATAAAACATAAGGAGCAAAAAAAATGACTGGCCAATTAAACGTAAGCCGAATCTTTAAGTGTGATGCAAAAACACTTTTCAATGCCATCGGCGAAGGAATGCTAATAAAATCCACAGGGGCTATCCCTGATAAAACCTCCATTGATTTCAAAGTTGGTGGAAAATATTCTGCCGCATGGGAATCTTGCGAAGATACTCATGGGGAGTTTTTAGAAATTGTGCCTTTTGAAAAAATTGTTTTCACTTGGAATAAAAATCCAAAGTCAGAGTCACCATTTGAGTCAAAAGTGACGGTTTTCTTAAGCGAATCTGATGGCGCGACGACCCTGCACCTACGACATGAAGGGCTTCCTGGTGCCAACGAATACAAGTCTCACGAAGATGGATGGCAACACACCTTAAAAGATATGTATTCCGAAATGAAAGATCATTTTGCAAAATTAGAAAATAACAGCTCTGGCCTTGATGTAAATTTTAGTGTCGGCGAAACAATTAAGGCTCCAATTGAAAAAGTATTTGAATATGTGAAAAATGATTCACATTTGCAAAAATATTTTAAAGTCAAAATGAATAAGCCCTTTAAAAAGGGAGAAATCTTAACTTGGGATTTTGAAGGCCACCCAACATTTGATCTGCATACACATGAACTTATTGAAAATGAATTAATTAAATTCAAATGGGGAAAAACTCATGTGGCGTTTACTTTTTCAAAGGTGGATGAAAATACGACGAGAGTTTGCATCCACGCTACAGGCTTTAGTGCTGGTCAAGATGGGCTTAATGATGCCTTTAGCGAGTGCAATGGTTGGACTGAATTTCTAACCTTACTCCGAATGTATTCTGAAAAATAACTTTTAGGTCAATTTGAGAAGGGCCAGACTTGGCCTTTCTCATCCCAATATTTTTTCATATTTAACTTATTGATAATACTCTTTAGGGAAAGCTTTGCGCTTTTTATGGTTTTCGACATATTCCACTATATTATTGTACTCAATAGAATCAGACATTCCTATCCAATTTAAAACGTATGTTAGCGATACATCAGCTATCGTAAATTCATTTCCGACCAGAAATTTTTTATTTCCCATAACTTCACTCAAGGTTTCTAATTTCGTAGAAAGATTTCTCTGTGCTCTTTCTACCTCTTTAGGGTTTTTCATATCATCGGGATAAATAAATCGGTGATAAAAAGAGCTTTGTTGCTGAGGTTCGAGTGTTGCATTGCTAAACGAGCACCACTGGTCACACAATGCGCGCTCAATAGTTCCCTCTTTTGGAAGAAGGGTATAATTCTTATAGTACTTTTTACTTAGAGCTTTTCTCTACATATTTCAAAGCGGAACTAGCAAGTTTTGACCACATTCCTGCATGCTCAAATGGAATTTGCACCCATTCTTTCATTGGTCTTTTTTTGCCTGAAGGGTCCCATAGCTTTGCGCCCTTCAATGAAAGAGCCTTTTCGTGATCCTTGTCCACTAATTTAAAAACCATTTTTTTTGGGGAAAAGCTGCAAATGCTTTTCCGTTTACCTTAATACACTCCTTGCCAAACATCTTTCCCTCTTCAACTTTTTTATTTTTCGCTGAAAGCGCATCTGCAATTTTATGAAATTTTTCAGATTCCATTTTTCCCCCTTTAAGGTTTAACCAGTTTTATTGCCGAACAGGTATTAATTCGTTTTTGTAAAAGTCTTTTTTCAGGCTCTGTTCCAACAAGATCGAGAGCTTCCTCATAGTAACTTTTTGCATCAGTGAGATTTCCCATTCTTCTATAAATTTCTGCAAAAGTTGCGGGAAGAAGGTAATAAGATTTTAATGGTGGAAGATTTTTAATTTTAAATAACTCTTCTAACCCTATCTCAAACCCCCTTGCCATACTGACTGCAACGGCTCGATTCAAAGCAACTATTGGTGAGTGCTCCTTCGCCAGCAAAATATCATAGTATGACAGAATACGTTCCCAATCCGTGCTTTCAAAGTTAGGTGCCGTTGCATGACAAGAGGCGATCCCAGCTTCTAAATGATAGTCTGTCAGTTCATCACCTTGCGCTGAAAGCTCCAAATATTTTAGACCCAAACCAATATGCTCTTTATCCCACAAATTACGATCTTGTTCTTCTAAAAGAAGTAAATCTCCATTGGTGTCTGTTCTGGCGCTAAATCTGGATATTTGAAAGTGCATTAATGAAAGCAATGCAAAGACTTTGGGAATTTGGCAGATTGGCTGCATGGTTAATTCCGTGAGCCTATAAATGGACTCGTCACAAAGGTCTTTTCTTGTAAGTGAATCACCCTTCGTAGCCAGGTATCCCTCGTTAAAAAGTAAATACAGAACTTCAAGAACAGAGTCGAGTCTCCCTTCGATTTCTTCTGGTGGAGGAACTTCATATTTCAAATTAGCATCAGAGATTTTTCTTTTAGCTCTAACAATTCTCTGAGCAATTGTTTCTGGTTTTGCCAAGAATGCCTTGGCAATTTCATCTATACCAAATCCACAAACTGTTTTAAGCGTTAGAGCAATTCTCGCTTCTTGACTGAGGATGGGATGGCAACAAATAAACATGAGTTTAAGTCCGTCATCTTTGATTTCATTTTCTGAAAGATACTCCTCAATGCTTTCAGCTTCTAGTTCATCTAAAATGTTTGATTTATCTTCTACGATAAACTTATTTTTACGAAGCTGGTCTATCGCCGTATTTTTTGCGACTTGTAGAATCCACGCGCTAGGATTGTCAGGAATTCCTTTTAGCGGCCAACTCTGTACGGCCCGCAGAAGAGCTTCTTGTACGGCATTTTCAGCTTGGTCTATGTGGTCGGGACCAAAAAAACGAGTCAGGTAGGCAACAATTTTGCCAGATTCTCTTCTAAACAAGTGATTTAATGTTTCTTCCACCTGACTCATTTTGTTAGCTACTGTCTTTCATACATTTCAAGATACTCGCCATATTTCAAAGCAGGGCAGCCTTGAGCAATAATTTTAGCTTTCTCCAAGTTTTCCGCCTCAAACACAACATAACCAAGCATCGCTTCCTTGGCCTCTGAGAAAGGACCGTCGGTGACAACTTTTTGATTGTCCATTCGCATTTGCACACCATCATGCTTTAATGAATAACCTTCTTTAAGAATCCCTTGGTGATCGAGACTCGACACAAAAGAGGAGAACTCTTCTATAATTTTTGTATGATCGTCTTGATTGAGGTTACTCCAGAAAGTATTTTTTCCTTTTCGTAATAAAATATACTCTTTCATTAGTGATCCCCCATTTCAAAAACTTCAACCGTCTCACCATGAGTAAGAGCAGGACAGTCTCTGGCGATTGCAATAGCTTCCTCTTGATCTTTTGCTTCAAAAATAAAGTAACCATTGAGAGCTTCTTTGGTTTCAGAAAATGGCCCATCAACTGTTATAAGACCCTTTTCTGATTTAAGCTGTACTCCTCCATGTTTTAAGGGGGAGCCAGTTTTAAATCTGTTTTCTCTTTTTAGTCGGTTTACAAAGCCATAGTATTTTTCCATGATTCTTTGTTTTTCCTCGGCACTCATACCATTCCAAGATTGATTGTCACCTTTCATAATCAACATAAATTCAGTCATCTTTAATCTCCTTCTAAAACTCAACTTCTCTGACTTCAACATATCCACCTTGGTAAAGAAGAGTTGGACATTCCTCAGCCAATTTTACAGCTTCATCATAATTTTCTGCTTCCACGATATAAAAGCCTCCAATGCTTTCTTTAGTCTCAGCAAATGGGCCATTCGTGACATTGCCATTTGTTAATTCTACTTTTCTACCTTCACCATCTTTTAACTTATGGGCGGCAATGGTTTTTGGCGCTAATTTTTCAGACCATTCTTGATACTTGTTCATAATGAAATCATCATCGTGTTGGTGAAGAGAGTTTTTTCTTTTCTCCAAATCCCCATAACAAATATTAATCATAAATTTAGACATAATATCCCCCCTGTCACTTCACGCGATTAAAGATAAAGTTTTCAAATACAAATTGACCATTCTGGTGCCCTTCAATGCGAGCAAACAATTGGCCATTCTCTTTCAGCTCATAAATTATTCTGGTCGGAAAATCGTGCTGAAGGTTCTCAAATACGGCTTTTGTAGCACTGATTGTCTTTATGGGAAAGGAAACACCTTGCTTGCCAAATGGATAGGGTGTCAACTCCAGTGTCCCATCGACTACCTCAAACTTTTCAAACTCAAAAAAGTCGGATTGATTCCCATTAATGATTTTTGTGTACCCAAGGATTAGACCACCATCGGCTGCCGAATATTGGGCCTCCATTGGTTTTCCTTGGAATGTGCCCGCCCAAGAACCAGCCATCCAATTTAATGCGCTGATATTGCTAGGGCCAGAGGCATTTGCCTGTAGCGTTATGGCTGCTATAGCCAGTAAAAGTGCTCTTTTCGTTAATTTATACATTTTCTTTTCCTCCTTTAAAAAAGTCGCTTTGTCTATACGACGGATGGGAAACGTCAAAATCGACAACGGAGAGAAAAAAAGTTGAATTTTTTGGCCAGACGCGGAACGGCGAGTCAAACCAGGATTATCGGTGAATCAGCTTTTCGTCCTGCCGTCAATATTCCAAACGACATGCAGTTTCCCAGCAGCAGTGCGAAGGCTTTGTGATCTATATATTGATGTAAATGCAGTTTCTTGAGATTCTTCTTCATGCCAGCCATTCTTGGTGGTCTTAGATTTTAGTTTTCGCAAAAACATCAAATCTAAATTACCAAGGGCTGGCAACTTCCTAATATTTCTAAAGAATCCTCCGGACGCTAGTGGCCCCGCCATTTCCAAGATGAATAGTTCCAATAAGTTAAGTATAGTTTTTGATGCAAACCTAACGGATCTCGGACTTAGGAAGTCGTATGAATGTATTGGTCATTGGTGGGAGCCGATTCTTCGGTAAAAAATTATCTCGAAAACTTATTCAAGATGGACATAAAGTTACTTTGCTCAACCGTGGCACCCTTGATGATGAGTTAGGAAATGGGGTAACTCGAATCAAATGTGATAGGACAAACTCCAACGAACTCCAAAAAGCTGTTGGAAATTCAACCTGGGATCTTGTGTATGACCAAGTTTGCTACACAGCCAAAGATGCCCAAGAAGCCAAAAAAGTTTTTGATGGGAAAGTCAGTCATTACATCTTCACGTCGAGTCAATCGGTTTACGAGCCTAATGGAAATATTGATGAGAGCTTCTTTGACCCTTATACGCACAGCTTTGAAAAGCAAGAGACCAAGGAAAGTAACTACGCCGAGGCAAAGCGGCAATGCGAGGCCACTTTCTTCAACAACCCTTCTTTTCCTGTGACAGCCGTTCGCTTCCCTATTGTACTCGGTGCCGATGATTATACAGAGCGCCTATTGTTTCACATCAAAAAAGTTATGAAAGGTGAAGAAATTTATTTTCCAGCTCCACATGCTAAAATATCATTTATAAGCTCCGATGACGCTGCGATGGTTTTGAGGTTTCTTGGAGATCAAAATAAAGCTGTGGGTCCAATCAATGCCGCCGCAGAAAAACCTATCGCACTTAAAGATTTCACACAATATCTCGAAGAGGCTACTGGAAGGAAAGTTGTTTTGGCAGAATCGGCCACAGACGAAAATCACTCACCTTACGGAATTGAGCAGGATTGGTTTATGAATGTTCAGAAATTAAAGTCAATGGATTGTACTCCAGCCCCCATTAAAAATTGGATAAGCGACGAAATCCAGACTGTGATTCAAAGCAAAAGGTTCTAAACTCGTCCATTCGGCCCCGCCACCTAGCATTTTGTGGTCTCCGAAATTTCCCAGCTCAGCTCTATCGATTCTAGTGGTAATTTTTTGACATTCAACGTGCCGCTTTTTTTTCTTAAGTGACTTAAGAAGCCAATTCATACAGTACCCACTCAAAAAGGGTGGGCCAATAAGCAAGGTGGAATAGCCAATAACCAAACCGACAGATGTGAAAAAAACTGTTGCTAGTACAGGGTAGGTTATTTCAATTTCAAGTCTTTCGAATGTTTATAGCTTATCGTACAAGCAAACGGGGTTTTCTCAAAGGCGATCTCTTTATGTGAGAGGTCATAGAGTTTTCTTCCCCCATCTTTTTTGGCGAGATCAATAACGGTATTCAGAGTCTCTAACTCTTGGTCATCAAACACTGAGTTATCTGCTTTTACTTTGGCTGCAAAATCATATTTGCCAGTTCGCTTTAGTATCTCTTGGCTTTCAAGATATCTGAATATACTCTGAAACTGATCAGGGCAGGGGCCATATTCAAGGGTAATATAGCGGCTTCCAGTCAGGCTTTTTCCATGATTCCTAAAGTGCAAAAAATCTACATAAAACAGAGCCTTATTTATAAATAGTGGGCTTTTGCAGTGCTTTACCAAGGACAAAACTACGTTCTTGAATACCTCGTAGTTGAACTTTCTGTTGCCACTGTAAATATCTTCAGGCGAGTTTTTCCAGTGTATATCGAGTGCATTAGACTCTGCACTGGCTTCATCAGATTTGAGGCGAATATGCTCATCCTGCCCCTCATCTTGGATATAGTAGGTTTCCCAGCGTTTAATACTTGCTTCACCTACTTTGAGGTATCGTGCAAATTCAGCCTGCGACATCCCAAGATTTTCCCGCAAAGCCACGATCTCTTGTGATGTCAGCAGTCCATGATTGCTTTTGTACTCGTCGGCGGCAGCTTTTCTCAAAGCATTCATTTGCTTTGAGTCCATAAGGGTCTCACCACATTCATTGCAAACGTAGGCTGGTAGTAGGACCTCTAAAGTTTCGCTCTTCAATTCAGGCGTAAACCGAATTTTCTTAGTGCTAAATTCTGTGTTGTTGCATCTTAAGCACTTCATGGCTTGCCTCCGATTTTCTTGCCAGAATGAGCGCGATCTTCATGTAGAGACACATAACAGAATC
>JAUILT010000107.1 GCA_030432925.1 Bdellovibrionia bacterium
AACACAATTATCTCCCCGTAATCCTTGAAGTTCGTCCGACGCCCAACTGCCCTAAAACGATCTATGTTCCCCAAAAGGCCGAGAAATTGCAGGTTCATCTTGAAAAGATGATAGCGGCGGGCCGGTCCACAAGTCAAATCGCTGATGAGCTTGGAGCCTCAAAAACCTGGGTGATAGAGACCCTTAAGCGGTATGATATTGAGGTCCCGAAAACTGGCCGCATGACCAATCCAGATAACTATCGCCACCATACACCTCCGTTTGGCATGAAGGTCAGAGGTGGAAAACTGATTCCGGAGCCAAATCAGCAAAGGGTCTGCAAAGAAATTGTAAACTTGAGAAATAAGGAAGGACTGAGCTTTAACGCGATCGCTAAGGAGCTCAGGAAGAAGAAGCGTCCCAATGCCTCGGGCACTCACTATTGGGACCACAAAGGTGTGAAGAAAATTTTTGATAGATGGAAAGACAAATTTTAACAGGAGGAATCCAAATGGACAGAATCGTCAATATCTTGATAGCTGTACTGTTCACCGTGGCTACCGGCTACACTGTCAACAAGTTGATATTTGAAGTAAAGAAGACAGCACTCACCAGAGTGAAAGACGGATTATCGAGCTCTGAAGAATTTGCTCAGCAGCTCACTGATTTCCGTCTTCCCTTTTAAAATCTACCAGCCAGCGAAGATACCTCGACAGATAGAATGTCAGTCTAAAGCGCATTAATCAATCAGCGCGATAATATCTTCGATGGCAACATTGATAGCAAAAAACAAAAACTCTGTTTTGTGAGAGTTACGCAAAAAACTCATACTCGCTTTGTTAGCTTCAAACTCTTGAACAAGATTTCTGAGATTTTCATGCGTATTTCTATCAGCCTGCAAACTCTTCGCCACCAAAGTTTTCAGCTTTAGCAAGCTTTCAATCTCACGTTCTTGTCCCAGCAACTCAACCAAATCCAGGGTTGAGCCAATAAAAATGAGAGCTCCTCGAGTTTCAGATTCCTGATCTGTTCCGCCCAAGGACGGTAAACCCTCGATAGCGGAGTCTATTTCAAGTTGAATTTGTGACTCGAAAACCTCCGACCGTATTCTGTAAACTATTGGTCTCAATTTATTCAGAAGATAAGATGCCAATTTTTCATCATCAATACCAGAAACTAGGTATCTGCTTCTTAGACTTTGCAAAAACTTTCCCAGAGTAGGTGGAGAAACCTGGACAATTCGATTTAAGAACAGTTCAAGTGAAAAAAGATGTCTCCGGGGGGAATCAATGCCTCTCAACTGTCTAAAACCACCGTTAGCACCACAATATATCTTCTCATCTTCAATTTTACAGATTTGATTGCCGCCCTTAACTTGACGTCTATCGTAGCTTGTCCATGAGAAAATGGATTCAGCTTTCTTGTAGTATTGTGACCAAATACTATTAGTACCATCTTCCTTGCCTGTCCAGTAAACGAGGCCTCGCTCATCATGGACTCCTGGGTACGGCGAATGGTCTCCTAAGCTGCCAGAGCGATGAATTCCCTTTGGACCTTGTAAGTTCTCGATGACAGTTTGAAAGCGGAACCTGTAGTTTCCATCAGCTATTCTATCGGAAAAACTCCCGCACTTTAGCTTATCATCTTCAATTCCGCAGAACTGCCAGCCGAATATTGCTAGATAGCTCGGGTTCTTCAGTTTTGAAAAAGGACGATATCGACCATTTACAAAAGCTCCCCAGCATTGCACTCCATGATCAGTAACGGCACAAGATGTAAAGTCACCGCAAGTAAGCTGGCGAGGATTCTCGAGATGAGGAGGAACCTTCACATGAAAGTCCTCTTTACCTCCCCAGCACTCCACATTCCCACTGGAAATCGAGCAAGAATGGTATTCTCCACTACAAAGTTCCTCAACTGGGTCTGTGAAAACAGGAGAAGTCGTCTGACCAAATTCATTGTCACCAAAGCATTGAACTCGGTCATTTTTATCAATAAGGCATCCATGTGACCTTCCAAATGCCAATGACTTAACCTTATCCACGGGAGGAGTGAGCAACCTTCCACCTCTCCTGTAACACTGAACGTCTTTAACTAATTCCTCTCCATAGAGCCCACAAACTTGGCTGTGTCCTCTTCCGAGAGCAATGCTCGATGGATCACTAAAAAACTTCGGGGGACGACTTTGTCCATACTTGTTATCACCCCAGCATTTTACTTCTTCATCCATCAAGGCACATAGATGGTTCTCGCCAACTGCCAAAGCGATAACGCGGCTTGAATCCACAGGAATAAATGCCAATGCCGCAAAGTTCTCACCCCAACAATGAATTCCTCGATCATCCAATACGCAGGTCCCAGATATTGAAGCCTCTATGAACTTTGGATTTACAAGTGAAGCTAGGGAGCCGTCATCGGCTTCAAGAGGCTCTCCCCAGCACTGAATTCCGTTTTCTTTTGTCAAAGCGCAGATGTGATTAGACCCAGAAGCAAAGTCAAATACCTGACCTATACTTTGAGGGGTAGATGCCGGCATTTCTGTTCTAAAAGAGGGTCTTTTGTACCAAAACAAAGTGCCATAACAAAACAACTCAAAGTTATCTAGTACACAGTGATGGGAGTACCCCCCTTCGATCTTTCTGGGATTCAGAAACTTTCGTGTAGGTGGCTCCGGCTTCCTAGGGTAGTAGCCATAGCAATTAAGGCCTTCATCATCTATACCACATGTAAATGAGTCTCCAATGCCAATGTGCCGAAGGTTGTTCCATTTCCCCATCCTTTCGTAGCTGCCAGGCTTCCAGTCGTCTCCTTCAAGTCCAGATGGAGTCGCAATAAACATTCCGGTTCCTCTCGCAAGAACTTGAAGAGGCTTTACACCATCAATCACCAGGCTTCTCTCTCCCCAGCAAACTAAACCTCGGTTATCAACCACACAGGTTCGGTTGTCCCCAGCCGCAATACTCGATGGAAACAGGGACTGCGAAAGTGCCGAATTGCCAGCAAATAACATCATCAATCCAAAACATCCTTTTGAAAGCCTCATTTTGTAGAATTTTATCGACGGCAACATTATCATCTTAGGTGTATTCATTCTGACCTTCCCAGTGTTACAGCAAGCTCTCTACTGATCACTATAGTTTCATACAAGAACTGAGTTTTCTGAGATCTACTTAGTTTTTCAATTGTAGGTTGGGCGATATCAAGAGATCGCAAAATTTTGCTCATATCCAAATCACTAGGTTTACCACTCAATCCAATTGCTAAATCTTTTTTAAGAGGCAACAAAACTTCCTGCTCGTTTTCGGTCAGAATTAATTCTGCACCTTGAATACATACCTGTAGAAATTCAAGCAAAGCCATCTTCTTGAAATCTTTGCTCTCACCCCTCATGAATATTGCTCGATATGGAGCCTGTTCAACAGACAACCAAAAGTCATCGAAAGCTGGTATAATTTCTTCTCGAAACACTCGAGAGTCACTGCTGTGAATCGTAGGCCTCAATAGTTTCAAAACAAAGAGGGCTTTCTCCAAGATGCCATCTTCATACTGAAATGGTGTGTTCAAAAGTGATAGAGAGTTTCTTGAACGAAGGCTTTCTAAGAAAGTTGACTTTAGAGGTGCTGAAACCTCAATGGCTCGACGGACCAAGTTTACAAGCTTATTTGAACCAGAGTTTGGAGAGAAAATAAAATTCAACCCCCAACATTTTTGACCAAAGTCATCTAGTACACAAATGGTGTTATCGCTTGCTGCTAACGATCTTGGGTTAGAAAGTTCAAACGGAGGTTTTGTGAGGTAATCTTGAGGGATTTTACTGCTGGCACACTTAAACCCCTCCAAGTCAAGGGCACAAACTGTATGACCTGAGACCACCAGGTCGAATGGCTCAACCAGTTCTGGCATCTGATTATATTCAATCGTATTCCCCCAACCCCAGCAAACGACTTCCCCACTATCAATCACGCATGTAGTGTCGTTGTCCGCTGCAAGGTGGGCTGGGTTGTTCAAAGGAGGAACATCGCTCTGTCCATACTGATTGCTTCCCCAACACTTTACGCCCTCCTCACCCATGGCGCAGCTATGGAAGGTTCCAGAGACCACTTTGGTTGGATTCTTAACATACGGCACATTAAGCTGACCAAAAGTGTTTGAATGTCCAAGACACCCAACTTTATTGTCGGATATACCGCAATAGTGACCATATCCAACGGAAATTACTTGATCTGCATTAACGGGATAACCATTCAATTTTCTACATTTTTTACCAGCATCATCCGAAACACAGTAAGCCTCGTTTCCCATGTGAATACTAATGGCTCCGCTTATTGGTATTGCAAGGTCTTGAAGCGCTTGACGACGCAAATACGGGTGATTTTCAAAACACATTACCCCCTCTACATCTGCAATGCAGAAGAGGTAAGCCTGCAGCTGAACTAACTTGGTCGGACTCTTTAGAGCTATTGATTCAGGGATTTCAAACTCATTTTCTTCGATATAATCAACTAACTTCGATTCTTCAAGTTTCGTAGATTTCTTCCAACACCTGACAAGAGAATCATCGAGAACACAAACCTCATCGTCGTATCGCATTGTTAAAAGTTGAGGGTTCGTCAATTCGACATGTAAAGCCTTCTTATCAAATTCACCTCCCCAACAAGTAAGCTTATTCTCTTGTTGAACTACACAATTTGAGTCACCTCTAGCCGCAAGTAAAGTTGCGTTTGAAATGTTTGGAATCTCGACTTGGCCTTCGCTGTTATCCCCCTTACAAGTTACCTGACCAGCATGAAGAGCACAAATGTGATTATACCCGAAAGTCAAATTGGTTAAATCAGAAAGCCTTTCTATCCATCTATAGTCTGCATCTCCAAGGCACCTGGTAGACCCGTTTTCAACAATACATACCCCCCGATTCAGGACAAAGATATTTGATGGGTTTAACACTTTCAAATTCACTGTTCTCAAAAAATCCCCGCCCCAACACTTCAACTGTTGGTCCACGACAGCACATCCCCCATATCTGTACATAGATAGCAAATCAGTCCTTTCGAAAATGACTGGCGGCAAACTATAATTCTCCAACCTTCCAAGACATTGAAGACCTGTACTAAGAGACATACACATTCCATATGTTGTGCTCTCAACATTAGTACGAAAACTAGGATCTTCATTTTTAAAAACCCTATAGGCTAATTCTGAATCTGTATTCGACTTGGCATGTAGGCAAATGCTGAATATACAAAACGCAACAAAGCAACTAAATCTCATTCCAAACCTCCTGAAGCCTAGACTCCAACTCCAATGCCAAATCGAATGCCTGCAAGTAAAGTTGGTTCCATATTTCCGGCAAATCGTGGCTAGAAAACTTTTTTAAATCCTGCACTGATGTCATCAAGTTCTCTGCCATAAGAACACTTTCCGAAAGTCTCTTACTCCATGACTTCAAATGGTCATCCACCTGGCTATTCTGCAACCTGTGAATTGTCTCTTGAAGCATTCGAGTTTTCTTCAGAAATTTGATATGACGTTCATCGAAATCATCGATACTCCCACGATACACTAAAGGAGAGTATCCATCTCTATCCCAAAGCGTAATAAACTCATCAAATGAGCTGAGGGACCTTGTTCTTCGATCCGGCCCATCCATAAGCTGTATGACTGTCAAAGTTTCTCCGGCAAGAAGCCACCTATACCAATTCTGCATTATTTCGCTCGAAGGCTCGAAACTTGGATTCGCCAAAAGATATTTTCGATTTAGCCTAACTTCCAAACCTAGAATTTCACCTTCTTCAAGCCGCATACTGGTTTCACCACCAATTCCAGACCCATCTGCTCCCCCCATACTGATAAACTCTGAGGAAAACGGAATCTGACGGAACTGCATCGCTTCATTTTCCAAGAGCTCTTCAGAGGAACTTTGATCAAGAGTTCGCTTCCAGGCTGATTGCAATTCACCTGAAGAATGGCCTTTTACCCATTTGTCTATATCACTCGGTTGAATTGCGATCGCTATATCCGATGAGCTCAAAGGACTCTTGCCCTTCAATGGTGCCACCAGAGAAGCCTCTCCTGGTTCTCGCTTCAAATACTGATGAGACAAAACTCCAGCAAATGCATATTTATCCCCAGACTTGCTTAGCAGGAGCCCTCCGCTCATGCCGAATTCAACGGGCAAATTTACGACTTCAGTCAAATTCTCTGAATCTGGAATAAAAGCTCGTCTGCTTTCATAGCTAAGACCTTGACCATTTTGAAGGAACTGAATTTTATCGCTATCTTTAGGGTACCCCAGAGCCACAAAATTGGAACTTTTAGTCCAAGAGTCACTGAAAACTACAGTCTCTTTGGGAAAAGAGTTTCCTCCACGTAGCTTTAAAATTGCTAAGCCGGAAGAAAACTGACGGCTCGTGACATCAACAGAATGCTCGCCAAGTTGAGGGTGCTTCACTTTGAAGCAATTTTTTTGGAGTCCATTACTCTCGGGCACCAATACATGCTCAGAAGTAATAATATTAACTCCATCAGATTCCTCGCCGTACACGAATCCGGTCCCCTCATACCGAGGAGACAAAGCATCGCAAGGGTAGCTAACAACTTTGACAATTCGTTTTTGCCAGTTTTCGATACTCTGCTCTGCGACAATACTCTTAGAAACCAGTACTAGAGCCATAATCAATACAAGTTTAGGTCCACGCATAGTAAATTTCCCTCCCATTCCCGCAGCGCAAAATGATTTCTTTATTAAGCCAGCTCTGGACGACTCGATTCGCACTCGTTTTCGAAAGTGATAGCACTTTCTCGATATCTCTTCGTCTAAATCTCTTTGGAAAAATTAGTTTAAGGGCTGAAGGGCTAGCCATATCAGCAGCCGAAATTTCCCTCCGATCGAGCCCAATAATCTCACTTGAACCATTCGATTTCGGAGAATCACTTACTCCGACAAACATATAATTTTGAGTTTCTAAGCGACAGCGAACAAAAAGACCATCAATCTCAAAATAAGCTGTAGGGTCAAATCTTCTAGCTCGAGCCAGCAGGTTGTAGAGGTTCCTACGGTATTGGACGAACTCTTCACCCAAATCTTCAATCTTTACCATCTGTTTATCTTTAGCCAACAAGAAAAGGCGACAGAGCTGTCTCGAGCGAATTCGACGGTTTTCGGTACGATTTTCCAGAGTTTGGTTCGAAATATTAACGACAAATAACAGGTCTTCCACAACCTCTTTACTGGAGGCTCTAAGAGGTTCCAATATATCGAACAAATTCGGCAAGTCTTTTCGAGTTCCTTTCACCAATGCTTTCCACAAAGAATCAAAGGGACTGTAAATCTCGAGACTCTTTGTGCTTTGGTTGGCGATCAGCATTTGAACGGCCTGAGAGAAAACATATTCACTCTCAAGCAGAGGGTAGTTCTCACCATTAATTCTCTGCAACTGTCTCCCAAGCGCTGAGAAGTCTCCCATCGAATTTGGTGACAAAATCTTTAACCAAGCCAGAGTGTTCCTAAGCAATAGTTTATTTTCAACACTCAATATTTTTAGGTCAAAAATAGATCTCAATGATTTCAGAACTAAATGAACTTTCCCTAAGCTCATATCTTTTTCTGAAGCCATAAAAAACCAAATCCACAAGTAGCTTCGATCAATAACATCTCCCTGCCTGATTGGTTCCTTATCAATCGGAAGGAATAACCCTTCTAAAGTGCGCAATCGGTATGACCCTTGCCAAAGATATTTCTTTTTATCCAGTAGGCTTTGAAACTTGGATGGCAATCGGTCATTCATGTAGGGCAATAATGAAATATAGTTTAAGAAAAACTCAGGCTGCCCAATTTGGTCGCTGTTCTCATATTCAAAATTGAACCTTCCAAGATAAAATTCTTTCCTTAAAAGATATGCTGTCCATTGCTGCCTAACATGCTCAACTTGATCTGGACTCAGCCCAGCCAAAGCTTTGCCGAGCTGTTCTTCAACAAGACCTCTCGAAAGGTCAAGAGACTCCAAACAAAATAATACATTGCTCTTGGCAAGCACCTTTTGAATTGGGCTCTTTGCAAACCTTTCGGATGCTAGAAAACTATCAAGGGCACTCCTAACATCTTCATGACACCAATGATCGAGCCCCGCTTCAAAATGCAAAGAGAAGGTATCTTCAATTCCATACTGCTTTTGTAGCTTGATGATTTTTCCAATCCAACGACTGGACTCGCCATAACTTCCCTGAGCTCTCATGATGCTTGCTTTTAGGAGTAAGCACTCTAAATACTCAATTGATGCAGGGGGTTCAGGTAATCTTGAAGGACTCAATTCGTTCCAACTTCTTTCGAACTGAAAATTTGAAAGCTCTTTTAAGGCAGAGTCTATTTGTTGATTCCACCTCTGCTTCCATATTGAGTCTAGATCTGTCTTTAAGGTTGAAGTATTCACTCAAACTACCTACATTCCGAGGTCTCAGGTTGTCGGTCAACTTGTGCGAATTCGGCATAAAACTCCACCAACCCCTGAAACTCCATGACCAAAGGAAATGCGACATCTGCAGTTAAAATTGTCTGAAACATGGGATACATATCACGAACCATTCTCACCACTCCAGAAGCGGCTGCAAATGCGCAAGGTCTGTCACCCTGTTCAGCAATTGCAATGGTGCGACCAACTCCAGGCCACAAGTTACGGAGCGACAACTTGAAATTTTCATCAATTGGAAGAGCCTCAAGATCATCTAAAAGTTTTTTCATTTGATGAAAAGTGTTTGCTGTAATCGTTGTATATGGCGAAGCATCGAAACCAAAAATAGATACCAAGGTTTCGTATGATGACTTCAGCTTTTCTAGATCGTCTGCCGTCATTGGTGTGTATATTGAAAATAGGCTAGGCTCTTCTTCCCAACCAAAGAACACATGCGAGAACTTGTACTTGATAATTAGGTTTTGCATCAACCGCATTGTTGAGAGTGTGATTGGCATTCTTTGGCCAGCAATATTACTGTCGATATCATCTAAAACAACCTGGATATCGTTCCTAATGACATAAAGTCTCGCCAAATCGATTCGCTCTACCGTGGGCTCGATTTTCTCCAACAAAGAAATCTGCTCGTTTAGAACAGATCGAGCGGTCTCCTCTGGAGTTGGATCAGAAGCCACGGCACTTCCACAAAAAAACGTAACTAATATGATCCCAATAACTGAGCGAAACATAGACCCTCTCCCAAATAAAAAGTGGGCTTTTTATAGCCCACTCTCATTATTGTTTCTAGGATTATTTATAATTTGCATGGATCGT
>JAUILT010000171.1 GCA_030432925.1 Bdellovibrionia bacterium
TTTTTACAGGGTTTCAAGAAATAAAAATAGCTTAACTAAACAGCATGATTATTTTGCTTCTATTCAAACTTGGAAATTGACCAAAGGAATATTTGATCATTTGTGGTGTAGGATAAGTGATGATGATTTGCCAAAAAAAAAATTTTTAGCTCAATTTATGTTTCGGTGGTTTTGGACTGTATATCCTGATATGAAGCGGGAGAGAGATGAAGCAAAAAAGATACTTTCTTCAAAGGGCTTTTCTCCTGAAAAACTATTCATATCTAGTAAAAGTCACTTTTTCATGAAGTTATTTGGATTAAAGATAACTCTATTTTTATTGAGGTTGTATAGGATGGTGGATTACGCAACTTTAGCCAAAAAAATAAAAAAAATTGCGAGGCTACATTTTGTCAGAGTCTGATTTTTCATCTGCAGAATTTGTAGCCTTCCCTAAAAATAAGACAGTTTAAAATTCGAAAACATTAACTTTAAACCATTAAACTGTCAGATGAAAAAAAGTAGATTTACCGAGAGCCAGATAATCAAGGCCTTAAAAGAAAACGAGCATGGGCGCACCGTAGGTGATATAGCCCGTGAGCTTGGTATCGACAAGAGCACCATTTACTATTGGCGTAAGCGATACGGCGGCATGGAAACAAGCCATTTAAAGCGACTAAAGGAACTGGAGGAAGAGAACCGCAAGCTCAAGCAGATGTACGCAGATGCCAGCCTGGACAACCAAATGCTCAAGGACCTGCTGTCAAAAAAGTTCTAAGGCCTTCCGACAAGAAGCACAGGGCGGTTTATTTGATTAAGGAATATCAGGTTTCCCTACAGAGGGCCTGCGGAGTTGTGGATTTAACCCGTTCGATGTGGTATTACCAAACCAAGCGTGATGACCGTGAGGTTATCGACAAACTCTCTGAACTGGCTAGGGAACTTCCAACCAGGGGATTTGATGAGTATTATAAACGCATACGTCGTGAAGGCCATAGGTGGAACAGAAAACGTGTATTACGGGTATATCGGCAGATGAAGCTCAAACTGAGACGCAAGCACAAAAAACGCATCACGGGCAGGGTCAAACATCCTTTGGAGGCCCCAGAGTCATTGAACATGGTTTGGAGCATGGACTTTATGTCCGACATGCTTTCCGATGGGAGGAAGGTACGTATACTGAACATTATGGACGACTGTAACCGTGAGGTCCTTGCTGTCGACCCTGGGTTAAACTACCCAGCCAGAAAGCTGGTGGAGACCTTGGAACAATTGGAAGAAGAGATTGGCCTGCCACAAACCATCCGTTGTGACAATGGCCCAGAGTTTATATCCAAAACCTTAAATGCTTGGTGTAAACGCAAACGAATAGAAATAAGATTTACCCAACCAGGTAAACCCATGCAAAACGGATATATAGAACGATTGAATAGATTTTACAGAGAAGATGTATTGGATGCCTACTGGTTTAACGATTTGCACCAATTGAGAAAATTGAGCAATCAATGGATGGAAGATTATAACAACAACCATCCGCACCAATCACTGGGGAATAAATCTCCTAGAGAATATAAACCAAGATTCGGTGAAGAATTCTTCACCGAATCTAATGATATTAATGAAAATTTGCTGAATTTAGCTGTGTCTTAATTTGGGTAAGGCTACAGAACAGGATGCTCTTCATCAAGAAAAGATTGAGTTTGAGAAAAAGAAGAAACAAGAAAATGAACTTTTTCAGGA
>JAUILT010000108.1 GCA_030432925.1 Bdellovibrionia bacterium
GTCCGGCGGCCTGGGGGCGCGGGTAGCTCTCATTGAAGAGGACCGCCTGGGAGGGACTTGTGTGATTCGAGGCTGTGTTCCCAAAAAAATGATGGCCCTGGCAGGTCAGTTTACAGAAGAGATGGGTATCATGCAGTCTTATGGTTGGACTGTAGAGAATCCCCAAATAGACTTTGAGCTTTTCAAAAGTAATAGGGATAGGGAAATCTCTAGGTTATCAGGTTTATATGGGAGCTTACTTGAGAAAAATAAAGTGAGGGTTTATCAGGGACGAGGATTCATTCAGGGGCCACACGCTGTTCGGGTGGGGGACCAGGTTTTCACGGCAAAGTTTATTTGTATTGCTGTTGGAGGAGCACCTTATAGAGCTCCCGTGGAAGGGGGCGAATGGGCATGGACCAGTAATGACATGTTTCAACTTAAAAAAATCCCTGAGTCACTGGTGGTAATTGGCGGTGGTTATATTGGTGTTGAATTTGCTGGGGCTTTTCGTGGATTTGGGTCAAAGGTTACAATCTTGTGTAGAAACACCAGCCTATTGGGAGGGTTTGACGAAGACCTCAGAAGCTTTTTGACGAATGAGATGAAAGCCAAGGGCATTGAGGTGCATGTTCAGCAAACTGTTAAAAAGCTGGAACAAATGAACAGTGGGTGCACTCGGGTTGTGACAGCAGAGGGAACTTTTGATGCAGAGGGAGTTTTGATGGCCACAGGGCGCAGACCTTCTACTGCAAACCTAGGTTTGAGAAATGCTAATATTGAAACAGATGAAGTAGGAGCCATTGTGGTGGATGAGGATTACAAGACATCTTGTGATTCCATATTTGCTTTAGGGGATGCTACGAACCGTATCAATTTGACCCCCGTGGCGACAGCTGAGGGGACTGTTTTGGCGGAAAGGTTGTTTGGCAAGGGAGAGCAAAGGGTAAGCTATGAAGGCATACCAACGGCTGTGTTTTCCCATCCACCTTTAGCCACAGTGGGGCTTTCAGAGCAGGAGGCAAAATCTCGGTATAACAGTGTGGACGTCTATAAATCCAATTTTAGAAACCTAAAGATGACGCTCTCGGAAGGGGGAGAGCGCACCTTTATGAAAATGCTAGTGGATGCCGACAGTGATCGGGTATTAGGCTGCCATATGGTGGGAATGGATGCTCCTGAAATCATTCAGGGGATGGCTGTGGCTATTAAGGCCGGAGCTCATAAATCTGACTTTGATGCCACTCTTGGAATTCATCCTACAAGTGCTGAGGAGTTTGTGACCATGCGAACAAAATCTTGAAATGGGCCCCTTTATACCAATCCCCAGAAAATTCCCATTTTGGAAATAGAAAACAACCCCCTTTATTTTGCAATTAAGGGGATTCGTTTTTGACAAGTAGGGGGAGAAACGAAAAAAACATGATCAGGGCGCAGGCAAAAAAGAAGATCTGAAAACCCAGGAATCCAATAATTTTTATCCAGTAGAGGTCTGCGCTGAGATAAATAATAATAAGTCCAGAGAAAATATCCAATAGAGTGAAAAAAGCCAACCCTAAGGCCCCCCCCCACCTGATGGCAAAAGGGACGTTGGGGACAAAGGTGAGAAAATGAATGATTAAAAAACTGATTAAAGTCATAGAGGCTAGGTGAGGAACAGCCGTTTGTAAGAATGTAGACAAGGACATGCCCATGGGGTCGGCTGGTTGCAGATGGTAGAATTTTAACAGGGAGTCCATAGTCCAACCCAAATGATAATCAAACAATAGCAGGCCAGTAATCATCTGAAAAAACAAAAGTAACGTGAACAGAAAAACTGGAATACGAAGGTGGTTTTCTATCTCAATGGGAGACACTGGAGTGCCTCTTCTGTTTTCTGGGTGTCAGCAGAAATATCAGGCACTGAAAAAGCATCCAACCGAAGGTCAGTTGAAAACCCCAGAACCCGAGTGTTTTTGCCCAAGCCAGGTGAGGACTTATGTAGCGAAGGCCCACAACACCCAGCATATTTAAAAGCACCGCTGTATAGGCTGTACTGATCACCGCAATTTGCCTACCAGGTTTGATAGGAAGTCGAAAATAAATGGAAGCCACTGTTAAAAGGGAAACTGTATAAAGAAACAGCCGCACATGAATATGTAATAGTAGAGTGTCAAAGCTCATGGCCGGGGCAAAACTGTCAGGGTCTCCAAGAACGCTGAGCTGTGCTTTAGAAGGTGAAAGCCCAAATGTTGTGGCCTCAAAGGGCCAGTTCAGTCCCCAGAAACTTAAAAGAGCAATGATAAAAAACACCAAAGCCAGTCGTATGTGGGGCTGGTCTCGAAGGTCTCTGGAAAATAAAAACTTCATACTGGCCCTTCACTTTTATACATTGAACCTGATAACAAATGTATGGCAACTTTACTTTTTATTGGTCGAATTCGCAAACACGATTTCCCAAAGGGCTAGAGTCAGGCGAGCCGAGCGGGCCAAGGATTCAGTGGTCAGTGTGGAGCCTGTAACAATGGGAAGATCATCTCCTGGTTTTAGAGGGGATTTTGAAGTTTTATTCATTAAGTTTTGATGCATCCATTTGTTACTGATTTTATATTCTGGAGGTTCATAGTAAGCAATTAACTCAGCTCCTTTCAAGGTGCCGATAGGGTCTAAAAAATACATCGTAGTTTGAGTTTGGGAGCGAACAGTATCAGAAATCAGGCTGGCAAAACCAGTAAGCGTGCCATTTTTATCTTTGATTTCATAAAATGTGAATATTTTTTCTTCAACCGGCCAGCGGACTTTTTTACGAACCTGTTGGAGCTGGTCATTATTGAGGGCGACATTTTTTTTAGTGATGACAGCCGTTTCGCCAAATCGAAGCTTTAGAGCCATGTCCGGCTTGATCAGCAGCTCAGCCCAGGCCGAGCCACCGAGAAATAAAAGAATAAAAACCCACTTAAAAGACAAATCCCATTCCCAGGCTGAATTGGTCTCCACCGTAGCCAGCGTCAGTGTCCACGGCTTGAAAGTCCGCCTTTAAGACAACCTGGTTGGTAGGCTTGTAGTTCAAGCCAATGGTGGTGACCTTTTTGCTTAAGGCTTTATCACGAGTGGCCCCTGTGGCAACCTCTTTATTTAGATCATATTCAGAATACCTCACAAATACAGGCAGTTGATAGCTGGCACCCTCTTGAAACCGCATGAGATCATAGCTGAAGGTGGTGTACCAGCCTTCAACCAGCTCTCCGAGAGTACCACCAGAAGTATAGGTCAATTCGCCGGCACCATCAAAGGTACCTCTTGTATAAAGTCCGTTCCACTCAAACCCCGCAAGGCGGGTTTCAAAGTGCACTTCTGCCAGCGAGTAAGTCAGGTTGCCCAGTCCCGCCACATCCTGGCTGGTGTCTCCATAAACATAAGAGAAACCCACATCTGTGGCACGAATTCCGGAGTAATCCAGGCGCACAACTCCGGACCAGTCCTCGGCTTTGGCCTGAGCGCCTTTTTGACGGCCACCGCGAATCCAACTGGAGGGTGAGAAGTTGGAGTCAGTGTTGGTCGGGTTTTTAGCATACGGGGAGGTAAAGATTCCGGCCTGGTATTGAAAATCCCCTATGACATTACCATAGACGAGAATTCCGTTTTCATGCCAGGTTGAGGGAATTAGATTTTTTTCAATGAGGGGGCGGTTCACAGATCCAAAATAAACAGGTTCATGCTTTAGGTTAGTGATACCCACGGGGATTAGGTAGTTCCCGATACGGATGTTGGCAGATTCCGAGAGCAGAAAATCTAGGTACATAAATTCAATAACAGCCACACCTGTGGACCTATTAGCACCGCCGTGTTCAAATTCAATTTCTGAGTTAAAGAGAATCCAGTCATTAAAGCGATAACCAATATAGGGAACAAGGCGGTAGGCATCAGACTCATTGTTGGAACCCTGAGTGCGAGGATCAAAATATGTTAATTCCCCATAGCCACCAATAGAGACTTTGGATTTAGAGGAATAAACCTTGGAGGCTGCCATTCCCAGATTGGAGATGGTTTTAGCACCTTCTTTCAATTCAGGAATCTGCTCACTCATTTTCAAGGCTGCGATTTCATCAATGAACAGTTGCTTTTGTAGGGCCTGTTCTTGCTTGAGTTGCTGAATCTGTTTTTTTAGTTCAGCAATGTCTTCTTGGACATTGGCAGAGGCCTTTTCTGCTAGAAAAACAAACATCAGCAAAAATACAGTGGCGCTGGTGATCAGGTGAAATAAGAGAAAGGGTCGTGGTTTGGACATGAGTGGTCTCCTTTAAAAATTCTATAAAGTGCTTTCTGGAGTAATATTGTGAGGTTTCCCAGGTCAAAAAAAAATTGTCTTCTTAAAAACAACCTTTCACTTGGATTTCATATGGTTTTCAACTAGGTGATGTGATTCAATGCGATTATGAATATCATTCATCGAGGTCAATGGAAGTATAAAGAATGGACTTTAGAGGGAAACTCTGTAGCCGGGGTTTCAACAAGTTTAATTTGTCCAGAGTTGAGTGTGGCCTTTGATGTTGGCCAGGGGCTGCCCTGGGCATTCAATATGCAAAACTTTCTGATCACCCATTCACACATGGATCATGCTGCCGGAATTCCCTATATTATTTCCCAAAAAGCCCTGACGGGACAGAGGGCCCCAGTGTTTTATATGCCAAAATTTATGACCGAGAAAATGCACCAGATCGTTCACTTGTGGCAGGAGATGGAGGGCCATGTTTATGACTATAAGTTTATCTCCACGGTAGAGGGTGAAAAAATTCCTTTGAAAGGAAATACTTTTTTTAAAACCTTTCCTACTACTCATCGTGTTCCCTCTAATGGTTACTGCGTTTTTCGTGAAAGTAAAAAATTGAGGGCAGACCTTCAGGGGTGTGATCGCCAGGAGATTTTGGATAAAAAATCCCGAGGGGAGCAGGTGGAGGATTTTTTTGAAGAGCCTTTGATTGCCTTTACCGGCGACACTCAAATTGAATTTCTAGATGGGCCAGAGTTTGTTCGTCGGGCAAAAATTCTTGTGATGGAAGTGACCTACATTGACGACAAAAAGTCTGTAGAAAGTGCCAGAGAGTGGGGGCATATTCATTTTGAAGAACTCATTCCCCGTTTGGAGCAGTTGGAAAATGAAAGAGTGGTACTTATGCACCTTTCAGCTCGCTACAGTCGCAAGCAGTTTGAAAAAGAAATCATTCGGAGAGTTTCCCCTGAGTGGGCTCAAAAATTGGTGGTTTTTCCTCGAGACCCTCGGCCTTGATGACTAGGCATGCCATAAAACGACGGACTTGCCCCACACCCAGACCTATGGCTCAATGGAGTGGTTTATCTTTATATTATCAAGGAGATCCAAATGAATTTCACCACAGTGACCACAGCCCTGGTGTTGGGAACGCTTGTTCTGTCCGGCTGTAACAAGGAAAAGTCCATCAAGACAGAAGAGGAAAAATATAGTTATGCCATTGGCTATCAGTTTGCGCAAAACCTGAAAGGGCAAAATGTGACTGTGAGTGATGAGGCATTGGCCCAGGCTGTGAAAGATGTTTTGAGTGACAAAGACCCTAAAATTACAGAGCAGCAAATGCAGGAGTCCATGCAGAAAATGTATGAATCTCGTCGGGCAAAAATGGAAAAAGAAGCCGAGGAAAACAAAACTAAGGGCGCTTCTTTTTTGGAAGAAAACAAAGGTAAGGAGGGTGTGAAAACGACAGAGTCTGGGCTTCAATACAAGATTCTTAGCGAGGGTGATGGCAAAAAGCCCAAAGAAAGCGATACAGTATCTGTTCACTATAAAGGGACTTTAATTGACGGCAAAGAATTTGACAGCTCTTACAAAAGAAACCAGCCTGCAGAGTTTCCTGTGAAAGCTGTGATTCCTGGTTGGACTGAGGCTCTTCAGTTGATGAAGACAGGTGCCAAGTACCAATTGTGGATCCCCAGCGAGTTGGCCTACGGTGAGCGTGGACGTCCAAATATTCCTCCTAATTCTGTTTTGGTTTTTGAAGTGGAGTTATTGGATATTGTCAGTGATAAGCCTAAGGCAAAAAAGAAAGAAGCTAAAAAGATGAAAGGTGATGGGCATGACCACTAAGTGATCTGGCATGATCCAAGTACAAAAAAGCCAGCTCCTTTAAGAGCTGGCTTTTTTGTGTGTAGTCTTTTGGATTAGATATCCTTATTGTTTTTGTCATTATCGGTTTGACTCATGTGAACTTGGGACTGTTTTTTAAGAGCTTTATCCTCTTTAGACTTGGCCACAGCAGGCTTTTTTAAGTCACTTTGCAGTGAAGCCTCTTGCCGCTGATTTTTCAACCGATCAAACCGAGTTTGATCTTTCCAAAGGGGTTTTGCAGTGGCTGTGGTTATAGTGAGCATCAGTCCGATCAGTATGGAAAATACAAATTTCAACATAATTTTATCTCCTCTCAAGTTTTAGTGGGGTGAGGGACTCTTTCAAAAGTAAAGGTGTTCATATTTCGGGCCGAGGGACACGAGATTTAAAGTATTGAAATTACATGAAAAATAGACCTGCTCAAAGAGCAGGAAGAAGAGAAAAGAAGTAGAATGTCACCTAGCTGTCAATGGCCTGATCACTGCTGGTTTTCAGAAGGACCAATCTAGAGTCGTTATAATGGGATAGTGATCTGAAGGCATGGCCAACTGCTGAGTGGCCGTTGGGATCTCTGGTAAAGCCACCTCGAGGTCCCCTTTGTAACGATACACATAGCTACACTCACGAATCACTTTATCTTGAAGATCTGGTGATAGAAAAATGTAATCAATCTGCTGTCCCACAGGAGTCTGCCCATTGCGAATATCAAACCGAGTCACGCGGTCTTTTTCATCAAGGTTGGCCAAATCAAAAATATCCTTGAGGCCTGAGGTTTTTATTTTTTCGAACTCCTCATCGGGCTTACTAGCACGGGCTTGCCCATTAAAGTCTCCTGCGATCACTAGGGGGACTTGATTGTCTGTTTCTGTGCGAACTTCTTGATAGATTTTCAATAGAGTTTCAAATTCAGCTCGCCGACGGTCTTTTCCAAGAGGGTCAATACCATCTCGATCCAGTTTAGATTTTAGATGACAGGCAAGAAAGATCATTTTTAATTTTTGACTGCTTTCAGCGAACAGGCGCAGCTCTAAAACATCTCTTGAAAATCGGTGACTGGCGTATTTCTTTTTTTCCGGGACGTGAGCATACTGGTTATTCCAGATTTTTTCATGAAGATAATTAAAGTTCAGGGGTCGGTTTTTGTGGGATATTAAAAGAACTTGAAGCGGCAAGCGTTTGTGGACAAGGTACCCTACATCAATGCCTCGGTCGGAATTTCCTTCAATCAGGTGCACTTTATAGGTGCCGCCTAAAAAAAAGGCATTGAAATTTTCCAATGATTCCAGGCCACCAACTTCATTGAGAATCACCACGTCGGGGTCCATTTTTAGAAGTGACTCGGCGAGCCATCGGACTTTATGTAGGGGTTTGTTGCTGACGGTGCTGGTACTGAACTCTTGCCATTCCCGTTCACTGAGGTTTTGTAAATCTTGACCCCTGTAATGGTCTAAAAAAATAAAAAGGTTTTCCGCATTGAGCTGAGTGATACGGAATGGAGTTTGAGTCGGAGGATTCATAAGGCTATAGTAGCCTATAATTCTTCAAATAAGGAGTCATGCCTTGGCAAAGTCTCGTAAAAAATTGGCTCGGTCCAAAACCTTTCCTCTGGATCTATTAAGAGCGGAGTTGAGCTGGCTGGAGTATGCCACTGGGGCCAAAGCCGACAAAGGAGCTCGGGCTGATCTCTACATTGAAACTTCCGATCAGTTATCGAGCCCCCTGAGAAAGCAATTGGAAACCTTTGAGGTTCAGTCTTTGGAGCAGGGCACACATACTTTTTGTTCTTTTGTGAAGCAGGATCGGTGCATATTTGTTAAAAAACTGGGTTTAAAAAAAAAATCTGGAGATCTGGCAGAAAGCTTGGCAGCTCAGGCCCGAAATGCCATGGGGGAAGTTTTTTCATCCCTGTCTCAGGTGTGCCTCTCGCAGTTGAATATTTTTATTAGCGACAATACAGAGGAAATTATTCAAGGTATTCTCGTTGGTCTTGATGTCGCAGCCTACAAGTATAATGACCGCATCAGTGAGGTGCCGATGCTATGGCGGCCAGCGGTCACGATCAAAGCCAAAGATCGCCCAGTGTCTCCCGCTCTTTTTTTACAGGCAGTTGCTTTGGGTAAAGGGGTGAATTTGGCTCGGCATTTGGTGAACTTACCTCCCAACATATTGAACCCACAGAGCTATACGGATTCTTTGCAAAAACTATTCAAAGGATCCTCCAGCGTGAAGATCCATGTATGGGATAAAGCCCGATTGAAGAAAGAAAACATGGGGCTGTTATTGGGTGTGGGGCAGGCCTCTGAGCACCCTCCTTGTATGGTGCGTTTACAGTACCGTCCTCGAGGTTCCAGCTCAAAAAAACCTATTGCCTTTGTTGGTAAGGGCATCACGTTTGATTCTGGAGGTTTGGACTTAAAACCCCCTCAGTACATGCGTTGGATGAAAAAGGACATGGGTGGGAGTGCTGCCGTGGTGGGTTTACTTCGGTGGGCCGAGCAGTCTGGGCTCAAGAAACCTCTCGATGTGTATCTAGCTTTGGCTGAAAATGCTGTTTCTGATAGTTCCTTTTGTCCGGGCGATGTACTTACTGCGCGCAATGGAGCTACCGTGGAGATTCACAATACGGATGCTGAAGGTCGTTTGGCATTAGCTGACACTTTGGATGTAGCAGTCCATCAAACAGGCAAAGATGCCCCAGAAAAAGTAATAGATGTGGCGACTTTGACTGGAGCCATTAAAGCTGGACTCGGTGCCGATGTCGCCGGACTGTTTTCCAATAATAACAAACTTCGGGATCAAATTGCTAAAGCGGCAGAGACCACCAGCGATTACTGCTGGTCTATGCCATTGTTTCGTCCTTACTGGAGCGGAATGAAATCCACGGTGTCTGATTTTCTTAACTGTACGGATGGTTTTGGAGGAGCGATTACTGCAGCACTATTTTTAGAAAAATTCACTAGCGATGTTCCTTGGGCTCACTTGGATATCTACGCCTGGACAGATACGGCCAAAGGGCCGTTAAGAGAGAAGGGAGGCAGTGGTC
>JAUILT010000109.1 GCA_030432925.1 Bdellovibrionia bacterium
AAGCCATTTGTAACCAATGGGCAATGCGACTGTTTGGAATCAACAGAGATTGTTTGTTAATATGCCATATAATGGACTCAATGGCTTGTTGGAGCATGCGGGCATTACTGAAGCGAGTGTGAGTTCTTAGACCCAGAAGAGCTTGCCCCATTTCCATAAACGAAAGAGCGGTATAGTAGGCAGATTTATCCCAAATATCCCAGATCTTACGTCCCCCTTCGGCCAATCCATTGACAGCTCCAGCGTTGGTTACGTTTCTAAAGCGTCCAATAGCAGCCATATACTCTTTCTTTTTGTAGTATTGCAGTCCTATATCCAGTTCTTTTTTTTGAGCGAGGATTGTGGCGTGATCATACAGTTCATAAATCTGAGCTAAGTCACCTCCGGAAGTATTTTCGTAGGTATCTATAAAAGAGAGAAAAGATCTCCTATATTTATATTCATTGAAGTGGGGGTTTTTGATTTCACGGAAACCCAGAGTGAGTTGAGTACCATTGGCGAGCTGTACAATATTTCTTTGAACTTCATACTTTTTTTGGTCAGCCTCTAGTCCGAGGGCGATATGAGTATCACGTTGACTATTTCCCACGGGTCGAATTCTCTTGTTTTGAGCAAGCAAAAGATAATAGTGTATAGAGCGCCGGTATTTGGATCGAGGATATAGGTCTATATAGATATTGGCTTGATTGATGGTAGCTACAGTGTCTTCAGCAGCATAAAGAGCTTCAACGAGCTTTCTCTGACTGAGTTCATGGATTTGACTGCCATGAAAGCTACGCCTAGGGCCATTTGTAGTAAAGTCTCTAAAATGAGTGGAGCCAGATGAGACAAAAACCACGTTGAAGAGGATTTCAGCTCTGTCACAGGCTCTTTTTGTTTTAAGTGCTCGGTGGATGGTTGTTTGTAAATTAGATTCTATATCTATACGATTAAATGCAGGACATTCCTTCATGGCGTTGCCACCAAGAGGAATTCCCAAGCTGAATCGAGCTTCTGCCATATGACTGACTACAATAAGAAAAATCACCATGACTATATTGAGAGCGATGAGCTGCATAGATAACCTCTATTCTATGGTTTTTAAATGAGCTATATCAGACAGCAAGGCAAAGGCCATACTGCAGGGGGCATCAGTTTGTCAGGAGTCTTTTGGGTGAGAAGAATTTCCATAGAGAGGACAAATGAGGGCATTTTATAAGTGCTAGTCCCCTTGAGGCTTTGCTTGAAAGCCTTGCCCGGTTAAAATTTCAAAAGTGTCAGCTTTTAAATAAATGAAATCATTTGTGAATATTTGTTCATAGAAAAACTCAGTGAATTCCATGGAGAGGTGTGCTCAGGATACTTTTTGTATAACCTCTGATCAGTTTTGAAAATCCTTACTGATTTTTCCGGGTAAAAAATTTTTTAGACAGGTAGAAATCGCTGTTGTTACTTTTGACAGTATTTCAATTCTACTTTTGATTTCAGACCCTTGGCATTGGCATATCGGGATTGGCATTTTCTTCGCTAAGAGAGGCTGGCAAGCAAAAACAAAAACGTTCCTCGCACGCTGGACGTTCGAGGTAAAAACAGAGGAGCAAAAATGAAAAAATCTACATTGATGGTACTTGCCCCTGCATTGGTGATGTCTCTGACAGCCGGTGCTGAACAAGCCAACCGCCTAGGAGCTTTTGAATATGGCATTAAGGCCAGAGCTAATGTTTCCAAGGATTCCACAAAAATGCAGGACCTGGAGTTTGTTGGCGGGCTTTTATTAACAGAAGGTATTAAAGCTGTTGTTCGTATGGAACTCAAAGATACAGATCTGAGTGATATTGAAATCGATGAGACACTTGAAGAGTTAAAGTTAAGTATTGCTATTGACGAGGTTACTGGAAACCCAAGGGCTTTAATAACTAACCTAGATGTCGGTATCATTGAGGCTGTATTTGAGTCTCGTGCATCTGAAAATTCAGATTATAAGAATGGTCTGTTGTATGAACTCTCTGATTCAGATAGAGGTGTTGTAGGTCTAACCATGGAGATCAACCCTGAGCTTCTTATGCTTGTAGATAGCGCTCGAATCAGTGTCTATGAAACAGGTGCAATGGATGGCTTTGAAATTTCTGATGAAAAAGCGATCTCTGCTGAAATCACTAAAAAAATTGGTGACTTTGCTGTTCAGTTTTCCACACGTTGGAAAGAAGTGGCAAGTTCTGACAACGATTGGACAAACCAGCTGGCTGTGGTGTGGGATAAGGGAGAAGGATATCGAGTATGGGCTTCAGCTCTTCATAAAAATAATAACGGTATTTATGGAGAAAGCTTTGGCAATACTGTGGGAGCCGCCTATGATATGACTTGGGGTACCCTGTTTGCTGAAGCTGAGTATATACCAAGCTATGCGACTTCTGCCACTTTAGGTGTTAACATTCCAGTTGGTCAGGGTGTGACAGTTGGGCCATATGTTCGTCAGGTGATGGGAGATACCATTGATGATGATACTCAGTTTGGTGTAAATGTAACAGTTGCTTTGTATCAAAAAGCCAGTCGTACATTTATTGATAAGCGCAATTAATACGTTTTTTCTTCTAGAAGGTGTATGGCCTTTGACGAGTTAAAAAACCATTATTTAAAATAATTGTATGTAAGCTATCAAGAGCCGAACTCCTCCCCCCGGAGTTCGGCTTTTTATTCAAACCGGATCGGTATAATCTTAGTGTTATAGCAGACCTAAGTCTGGTTCAAATTCAGAGGCTTTTCCTAAAGAATTGAAAATACTATGATTGCATTATGTTCAAAGGCAATAGGTCTATCATCAACTGGCTTCTTTCAGGGGTTTCTATTCCAGCAGTCTATGGAGGCTTTGCCCTTTTTGTTTTTTTAATTGGTATCATGGCCTTTTTTTCACTGGATCAAGTGGAAGAAGGTATTCATATTTTTGTTCGACAATACAACGAAGAGGCATTTCAAGTCTTTGTTCAGTCGGTTTTTTTTCTCAAATACATCATATTTTTTGCCTTTTGTTGTATTGCCATTTTTATTTACCTGTTTGGCAAAGGAGTTCGGTCTCACATTTATAATCAGGGATACGCACTGGAACTTCAGCTGGATCACTTTTTCAATGGAGAATTTGATCAACGTCGAATGATGAGAAAGCATGATGAGTTAAGGCCTGTTATGGGTAAAATTCATCAACTCGCTGAGAAAAAGCTATTGAAAAAGGGAAGTTCCTGATAATGGCGCAACCACAGGGCTTCAGGACATTTCAAATACTTCTTGCCATTGGGTTTCTTGCTGGCTTCTTTGCGGTGTTATTGTTTTTTTTCTGGAAGATCTCAGATCTAAATACAGATCTAAATCGTATCAGTGTGGCGTCCAGCGTAAAGGTTAAGGTTTTTGAAACTCTGAGAGATGGCAGAGCCTGCGAACTCAACTTTGCAGGCCTTACTGTGGGCGAGGTTCCCATAGCCTTGAGAAAAATTGTCAACCTCAGAAAGGATGCCATACTTCGGGTGAATGAGAATATCGACAATAAAGGAGTTGTTCTTAATTCTCTACGCCTACTCCCCAATCATTCGGCCAGCTCTATTGGGAAGCTCAATACTACTTTTTATTTGGAATTGGTTTTTTCAGATATTGCAACTAATAAGAGATCACCTGTAAAGCTACAAGTGACTGGGCAAGGTGAGTACAATGATCGCTCTGAATTTACTGTTAAAAGTTGCATTGTTGGACTCAATGATTTTGAGGGCTGACTCTATAATTTTTTCCACAAAATTCACAGCGAATATTTTCTGCCTCAATCTGAGGCTCTCCAGTTTCTTTGACAGCCAGAGCGAGGGCTCTTTCAGCTCGTTCTTCAGTGCAGCTACAGTGAAAGCGAATATTTTGAGTCATAACTTCTTTGGAGGGGCTTCTTCCAGAAATATTTTCTATGATGGAGTCAGTGGGCCTGGAGGGGTCAATATTCCATTTTGAAAGCGTTCCCATTTCTTTGAGGCGATCCTCCCACATTTGTGTCATAAGAGTGCGACGCCTTGGATCTGGGTCTGGCAGGCATTCCAGTAAATAGCCGTAAGCTGCGTTGACAGTGACGGGGGTATTGGGAGTGTCATCATTCCATAATAGATCTACCCACAGGTTCATGGCACACTGCCTTTGCTCAGATTGAGAAAGGTAGTTCAATACATCTTGGCAGACATCCCCTTGAGAGCTGACAACTCCATTAGAGGAGGTTTTAAATGTCTTTCTCACCATAAGATTTCCGGGGCCCATGCTAGCATAAAGGTTTTGAACTGCAGCCTGGGGTTTGAGAATAGTTCCTCTTACATTTCCGGAGGGATTGGCTTCTACATATAGATCACCAAAGGGACCATTTGATGACCACTGGAGGCTCAATTTACCATCGGTATCTTTTGTTAGAATAGATAGTAGACTTAAGGCTGCCAGTAGTCCTTGACCTAAGTGGATAGTAGCAGGAGGCCAAGCCTCAGATTGAATCATGGTTTGATGAATGAGGTCTGTGGCGTCAATGGCTACCACCTGAACATGACTATCATCTATGAGTACTTTTTTAAGAAGATCCATTAAGTGTCTTATATATCTAAAATGATTCGGTTTGGCCAGTCCTTCGCTTTGAATATAACGTCTTTTTTGCAAGATGACATGCGAAGGGAGGGCGGGGTAGCATCGAAGACCTTGCAAAAAAGGCAACGAGAGAGAGAGGTCTTATGGACAAGAAAAAACTTCTTGAGCTATTTATTGGTGAACTCAACCGAGAACTGACAACTATTGCGGAGGCTGCGTTTGAAGCTCATGAAGCGGCCACCAACGAGGAGTCAAAGGCTGAAAATAAATATGATACGCGAGGATTGGAGGCCTCCTATTTGGCGGGAGCACAGGCTCGCCGTGCCAGTGAACTTCGAGACTTCATCAATCAACTGACTAAAATGAATATCAAGGACTATTCCAATGGGGATCCTATTGGGGCTACAGCTCTGGTGCGTTTGGAGGATGAGAGGGGGGAAGAAAAGAATGTATTTTTAGTCCCCAAAGAAGGGGGAGCTAAAGTTTTTCTTAACGGAGTTCCTATTTTAATGATTTCTCCTGACTCCCCCCTGGGCCAGGAGGTTTGGCAAAAGCAAATGGGTGATAGTTTTGATTTGCCCGTTAAAGGTCAGCGCAAAGAGTTTGAGATCGTTTTTGTGTGTTAGAGTATTTGGGAGAGAACTTCTCTTTCTATGCCCGCTCAGGGGTCGGTATAAATACAATAAGTCTCGTGGATGCCGATGGCCTGCGTTAATACGGGAAGAGGCCATTTGAGTTGATCTGGGGTTGGGAGAAATCAATCACTTTGAACATAAAGTGGAGGAATTCCTTTTCAACAGTGAGATCTACCTGTAAGTTTGGTTCAAAATCAGGTTCAAAATTTTGAGGTAGATTTATGAAAAAGCTTATTTCTTGGAATAAAAATAAACACGGTCAACAGGTGATCCAGTGGAGCTATAAAAAAAGCTCCATTGGCTATTGTTTGATTGCTTGGGTGGAAGAAGGTGTTTGTAGTCTTTCACTTCACCCATTGAAGAGCCACAAGGCTGAGGCATTGGCCGACCTAAAAAATCGGTTTGCGGGTATGCAGCTCACTGAAAACAACGATATTCCTTTTTGGGTAGATGTGGAAAAATTCTTAAAAGGTAAAGGCTCTTCAAAGACAATCCCTTTGGTGTTAAAAGGAACAGACTTTCAGAGGAATGTTTGGAGGGCTCTCAATAAGGTACCTGCCTCCAAAACAACAAGTTACAAAGACTTGGCGGAGGCCGTAGGTTCTCCTAAAGCGTATCGTGCAGTGGGGTCTGCTGTGGGAGCGAACCCTATTGGTGTTTTGATTCCTTGTCATAGAGTGTTGCGATCGGACAAAGGCATTGGTGGTTTTCGTTGGGGTTTAGATGCCAAAAGAAAACTTCTTCAGATGGAGGGCATTTCTTATTACTGACGGAGTGCTCAATGCCTATTTATAAAACGGGACTATGTTGGTTGCGTAGAGACTTGAGGTGGACGGATCATACGGCTCTGAAGATGGCATGTAGTCAATGTAAAGATGTGGCTGTTGTTTTTGTTTTTGACTCGGTCATTTTAGATCAGTTGGATGATTCAGAAGATCGGCGATTAACTGTGATTCATAGAGCCCTTGAGGAGTTGAATGAGGCTCTGAAGAAGTGGGGCAGTCGTTTGATTGTTTTATATGGAGATCCACAGGAACAGATTCCCCATATTGTGGAAAAATTGAAGGTTGATGCAGTTTACTTTAATGAAGATTATGAGCAGTATGCAAAGAAAAGAGATCGAGCTGTCAAAACAACTCTCGAAAGAAAAGGTGTTGATTTTTATAGCTTTAAGGATCAGGTCATTTTCTCTGGGACTGAGATCCTCAAAGCAGATGGAACCCCTTATCAAGTATTTACCCCTTACATGAGGGCCTGGAAAAAAAAATACAAAAAAACTATGGCTGATGAGCAAAAACCAAACCTCAAACGCCTTATTGCTCCTTCTCGGCTATCTCGCATAGAAAAACTAAAACCACTTAATTTTTATGGGTTTCAAAAAAGTGAGGTTCTTTTTCCTTTAGGGCGCTCAGGAGCTTTGAAGCTTTTAAAAGTATTTGAAGGCTCATTAAAGAATTACAATAGAGATAGAGATTTTCCTGCGCTAGAAGGAACATCCAAGCTTTCTGTGCACTTGAGGTTTGGTACTCTTTCTATACGTGAGGCTGTTCGATTTTGTTTATATAAAAAAAATAAGGGAGCAGAAGCTTGGTTGAATGAACTTATCTGGAGAGAGTTTTATTTTATGATTTTGGATCAATTTCCTTTTGTAGAAAAGTTGGCTTTTAAAGAACAATATAGAACCATTTCATGGCCTGGAAAATCAACTCACTTCAGGGCTTGGTGTGAGGGAAGGACAGGTGTACCTATTGTAGATGCAGCCATGAGGCAACTTAACAGTACGGGTTTTATGCACAACCGATTGCGTATGGTTGTGGCCAGTTTTTTGGTTAAGGATTTATTGATTGATTGGCGTAAGGGAGAAGCTTACTTTGCAAAGAAACTTTTGGATTTTGATCGAGCAGCTAATAATGGAGGGTGGCAGTGGAGTGCTTCAACAGGGTGTGATGCCCAGCCTTACTTTAGGGTTTTCAACCCTAGTTCCCAGCAAAAAAAATTTGATCCAGATGGAGTTTTTTTAAGGCAGTGGGTTCCAGAAGTATTTGAAGAAAATAGCAATTATCCTGAACCTATCATTAACCATAAAGTTCAAAGAGAAAAGGCATTAAAACTATTTAAGGGGGCGGCGCTCACTTAGATATAGCTTTAGAAATTTTCTCCATTCGTTTTCGATTGACTCCAAAGTCTGAATAACCCATACGTGAAGCAGATCGAAAGTGAACTTCTTTGGTAGATTCATCGATTAAAAACTCAACGTCATCTGTAAATCCAAAAATTCTACTTTTAAAAGTGAAATGAACATAATTTTTTTCTTGCTTCTCTAAGCGCACTCGTCCCATCTTCAGCACAATACTTTTAATATGTTCCAACATATCAGTTGGTATTTTGGTTAATGGAATGGGATTCATTCTTTTTTCAGGGTTTTTATTTTTAGTACATACACAGTTGGGAGAGTTGGGACACTCTTTGAGAGATTTCATTTGGGGCTGTGAAGTCCATTGCTCGTTATTTTTCCATGGGTATAAGTCGTCGAGAGCGACTTCTAATGAGTGATAGTCAAACTGGAAGCCTGTTTGCTGAATTTTTTTTGATGACACATTCTGGCTGGAGAGGGCGAGTTGAGACATTTCTCCAAGAATAACCTTGAAGAAAAAAGAGGGAACCGTAAATGCACTGATGACTCCCAAATGTTGTGCATAGGATTTGGTAAAATGAGCATTGGTGACTGGCTCAGGAGCGACAGCATTGTAAATACCTTCGGCTTTGTCATTGTCTAAGCAATGAAGATAGAGGTTTACGAGATCTTTTGAGTGAATCCAACTCATCCACTGTTTTCCACTTCCTACGCGTCCTCCAAGATTGATAGAAAACAGCGGTTCCATGCGGGCCAGAAAACCTCCCTTGTTATCCAAAACAATTCCAACTCTGAGCGTAACCAGTCGGGAGGTATTTTTTATGCTATTGGCAGATTCTTCCCAGGCCTTACAAACTCTTGGTAGAAACCCCTTTCCAGAAGAACTCTCTTCGTTAAGGACTTCTTGACTGCGATCACCATAGTATCCAATGGCTGATGTACTGACAAAGACACGAGGAGGGCGAGTTTTAGATTTGAGAGCGTGAATCAACTTTTGAGTAGGCTCAGTCCTGCTTTTTAAAATTTTTTTCTTTTTAGCAGAAGTCCATCGTTGAGAGGCAATATTGTCGCCAGCAAGGTGAATGACTGCATCTACATTAGGAAGGTGATCTAAGCGATCCCAGCGTAGATATTCACAAGGATATGGAAAGCTTTCCAGAAACTCTTGCTCAGATTTCGTGGATATAACAACTAATTCATCGTTGCGTTCAGTAAGTTTTAAGCAAATTTTCTTTCCTAAAAGGCCTGTGGCTCCGGTGACTAGTACTTTCATTTAAAACTCCCTGTGGGGTGCCGCAACGGATCGGTCTCAGGCTAGATGGTATTTTCATAGACATCAACGAGAAAATACACCTTCACAGGATTCAGATCTAAGGCTTTATCAAAAATTCTCGTAATCACATTGGTTTTCAGGTAAGCTTCTAATAACCTTATGAGACTTTCATTACGTAGCGTTGAGTCGCTCTCTGAATTTTTAGACTTTCTACTTTTAGGGTTTTCCGGCCTAACCTTTGTATACTGGTTTTCTGGAAAAGGGCTATTTTATAGTGTGGATGCAGCAGTGCTTTCCCCATTCACCTCATTTTCTCTTTTACTTATGACATTAACTCGGGTGAACCGCCGGTACTTCTCTACGTGGTCAACTCCCATGACTCTAGCTTTACTCGGGGTGGTCGCCTGTGGAAACCTTTCTTCACTTTGGATTCACTGGATTTCACCAGGTTTATTTTTAAAAACTATGCCTGATGTAGTGCCTACATCAGTATTGACCTCGATGGGTTTGATTTTATTTTG